>JAUIEF010000007.1 GCA_030428785.1 bacterium | reverse complement strand
GATGCCGGCGGTCCTTCCCGCTGCGACGCTGCCCTTCGGAGATGTTGAGGGTCACGGATGCAGCAGCCCGCCTGACCTGGCGGTGCATGTCGCGATCACACACCTGGAGCGTCGCGAGAGGCGAGCGAAGCGAGGCCACCATGCGGATCGCGATCTCGAGTACGTCGAACATGTGAGGGACTCCTTTCCTGGAATCGGGTGGGGTTACGCTCAGTGGGGGCCCCGCCCGATTCCAGGAAAGGAGTCCCGCCAAGTGCGTCGCGCACGCAGCAGGGTGACCACCGACCTCGCGTCCTGCAGAGTCTCGAGGGAGGCGAACGAAGTGAGCCTCCGCCAAGCTCTCGCGAAGCGAGAGGAGGCTTCGGCTTCGGGTTCGGCTTCGGGTTCGGCTTCGGGTTCGGCTTCGGCTTCGGGTTCGGGTTCGGCTTCGGGTTCGGCTTCGGCTTCGGCTTCGGCTTCGGCTTCGGCTTCGGCTTCGGCTTCGGCTTCGGCTTCGGCTTCGGCTTCGGCTTCGGCTTCGGCTTCGGCTTCGGCTTCGGCCGAAAACGCGATCCCGTTCCCTGCGCCTACCCGAGTCCGGCCAGCGCCTCCCGCAGTCGCCCCGCCGACGTCGCCGGCCGCTCCTCGCACAGGTACAGCCCGAGGTGCTCGTACCCGCCGAGCGGCTGCGTGAACGGTCGCAGCTCGAGGAGCGGGCCGACGCCGGGCCCCGTGTGCGCGACGAGGTTCCACGCGGGCTCGCCGTGGCGCTCGGTCATGAGCGCGTCCGCGGCGGCGGTGAGGTGAGCGAGCGCGAGGCCGACCGCGTCGAGGACGGTGCCGTCGAGGTGGTGCAGCCAGCCGCGCTCGTCGCCGTGCGGGACGACGAACGCGTGGAGCGGGCGGCGCATGAAGGGCGGCACGAGGATCGTCGCGCCGCCGTCGACGTGCTCGACGACGAGGTCGGCGGGCGTCTCCGCGAGGAGGCGCGGGCCGAGACCCGCGACGCGCGTCGGCTCGGCGGGCTGCTGCGCGGTGAGCAGGACCTGCTGGTGGTCGTGCTCGACGGAGCCGCCCACGCGGCGACCGCGGTTCTTCACGACGCCGACGTGGCCGCGGTGTCCGTCGCCGCGGTCGGGGTAGTCGGCGGGCGCGTGGTGCAGCAGGAACTCCTCCGCGTGCGCGAGGTGGCGCAGCAGCGCGGCGGCGGTCGCGGCGTCGGCGCCGGGCAGCCCCGCGCCGTGACGCAGCGCGCTCCAGTGCACGAGGTGCACGCCGCGGCTCGGGACGCCGGGCTCCGCGAACGGGAAGGTGATGGGGTAGAGGTTCGGCGTGAACCACGCGAGCTCGCCGCCGGGCAGCTCCGCCTGGTCGACGCACGCGCAGGTCTGCTCCTCGCAGACGACGCACACGTCCTCGGGGATCGCGAGCCGGTGCGCGCGCGTCTCGCTGTAGACGACCGGGAAGCCGTCGCGCGGCTCGCGGGCGACCTCGCGCTCCGGCGGGTGCGCGCCCGACGCGCGGCGGCACACGTCCGCGAGCCCGTCGAATCCGAGCCCGTCGAAGGACGTCGCCGCGGTGTTCCGCGCGAGCGCCTCACGCGTGAGGCGCTTCCCCGCGTGGACGCCCGTCGTGCCGAAGGGCGGCGGGCGCGTCGCGGCGGCGGCGTCCCCGGTCGTGGGGTCGGCGACCGGCTCGTCGGGCGACACGCCGCGCGGCGGCGCGGTCCGCGGCGCCGACGGGTCGGACCCGCCGGACGGCGTCGTCACGCGCCCTGGCCGGCGGCCGCGCCGCCCGTCGCCGACGCACCCTTCGCCGCGATGCGCCCGGCCATGGGCGAGCTCGGCGAGGCCTCGTCGCGCGCGGGCATGCGTCCCGCGAGCCAGGCCGCGCGGCCGGCGAGCCATGCGTGCCGCATCGCGCGCGCCATGAGCACCGGGTCGTCCGCCGCGGCGATGCCCGTGTTGAGCAGCACGCCGTCGATGCCCAGCTCGAACGCGACGGCGACGTCGCTCGCCGTGCCCACGCCCGCGTCCACGATGATCGGCACGGACGCGCGCGCCTTGATCGTGCGGATGTTGCGCGGGTTGAGGATGCCGAGCCCCGAGCCGATGGGCGCGCCGAGCGGCATGACCGCCGCGACGCCCGCGTCCTCGAGCCGCAGCGCGAGCACCGGGTCGTCGTTCGTGTAGGCGAGCACGTGGAAGTCGTCGTCGACGAGCGCCTTCGCCGCCTCGAGCGTCGCGATCGGGTCGGGCAGCAGCGTCGTCTCGTCCGCGAGCACCTCGAGCTTCACGAGGTTGGCGTCGAGCGCCTCGCGCGCGAGCCGGCACGTGCGCACGGCGGTCTCCGCGTCGAAGCAGCCGGCCGTGTTCGGCAGCAGCGTGATGCGGTCGAGGTCGAGGTGGTCGAGCAGCGACGGCCCGCCGAGGTCGATGCGCCGCACCGCGACGGTCACGCACTCCGTGCCCGACGCCTCGACCGCCGCGTGCATCTGCTCGTGCGTCGCGTACTTGCCGGTGCCGACGAAGAGGCGCGAGGTGAACGAGTAGGGGCCGAAGGTCAGCGGGGCGTCGCCGGGGACGCCTTCGGGCGGCGGGGTCATCGGGGGCGGGTCCGGTCGGTGGGGCGGTGTGCGGGGATGCGGATCGTGCGGTCGTCGGGGCGCGCGCGACTCAGCCGCCGCCGACGAAGCCGATGATCTCCACGCGGTCGCCGGCGTCCAGGATGCGGTCGCCGAGCGTGCTGCGCGGCACGATCTCGCGGTTGAGCTCGACGGCGAAGCGGCCCGCCGCGAGCTCGAGCTGCGTGACGAGGTCGGCGACGGTCGTGCCGGGCGCGATGCGCCGCGGCTCGCCGTTCACGTGGATGGTGATGGCGTCGGTCGCGTTCAGTGCGACTTCTCCCACTTGTAGAGCTGCGCGACCTCCGCGAGCGTCGACCCGTCCTGGATCTCGCCGCGCACGCGGTTCTCCATCTCGAGCACGTCGTTCGCGCGGTTCGCGATCTCGACGGCGCGCTCGGCCGGCACGACGACCAGGCCGGAGTCGTCGCCGACGATCCAGTCGCCGGGCGACACGCGCTGGCCGCCGCACACGATCGGCGTGCCGATCTCGCCGAAGCCCTTGGGCTCCCACGCGTTCGGCACCATCTGCCGCGCCCAGGCGGGGAAGCCCAGCGCGCGGATCGCGTCGACGTCGCGGATGGCCCCGTCGATGATCACGGCCGCGAGCTTCTTCTGGATGCAGCTCTCCGTGGCGAGCTCGCCCCACACGGCCGGCGGGCGACCGCCCGCGTCGATGACGAGCACGTCGCCCTCCGAGCACCGGTCGATGGCCTCGACGGGCTTGGCCCAGTCGCCCGGGTAGGTGCGGCAGGTCACGGCGCGGCCGACGACGTGCGCGCCCTGCTGGAGCGGGAGCAGCCCGCTCATGGCGCCCGCGCGGTGCATGGCGTCCGACACGTTGGGCGTCGACACGCGCGAGAAGGCCTCGACGAGCGCGCGCTCGTCGAAGCGCTTGAACTCGGTGGTCGGGCGCGCCGTGCCGTCGGCGAGCGCGGCCCTCAGCGACTCCGTCGCGACGCGCGCGTCGGGCGCCTTGCTGATCGCGCCGCCCACGATGACGATGTCCGCGCCCGCGGCGGCGGCGTCCGGCGCCGACCCGCCGTGGATGCCGCCCGCCACGGCGACCTGGATGGACACCGCCTCGCGCACCGCGCGCAGCGTGTCGAAGGGGTCGCGACCCTCCATCTGCTCGTCGATGGGGCAGTGCACGCCGACGACCGCCGCGCCGAGCGCCTCGGCCTCCCGCGCGCGGCCCACCGGATCGGGGTGCCCGACGAGGTCCACGACGACCGAGATGCCGTAGTTGCGGCCCACCTCCACGCACTCGCGGATCGTGCTGTTCGACGCGAGCGCGAGCACCGTCGCGAAGCTCGCGCCGGCCTTGGCGGCCATCTCCATCTCGGCGCGGCCGGCGTCCATGGTCTTCGTGTCCGCCACGATGGGCAGGCCCGGGTGCGCCTCGTGGAGCTTCCGGACCGCGTCGAGCCCCTCGCTCTTGAGGAGCGGCGTGCCCACCTCGAGGATCTCCGCGCCGCCCGCGGCGGCCTCGGCCGCGACGCCGAGCGCCCGGTCGAGGATGAGGAAGTCGAGGGCCACCTGGAGGCGCGGCGCCGTGGGGGCGGCGCGGGACCGGGACGGGTCCGTCGCGGGCTCGCGCTGGGGCTTCGTGGTCATGGGGGCGTCGGTCCGGGGACCGCTCCGAGGGCCGCGCGTCGGGGGTGCCGGTGCCGCGGCACGCGTGGAGGAAACCCGATCCCGACCCGGCATCCGCCGGGCGGAGGGCGATCGGAGATCGTAGGGCCGCTCCGCGAGGCGGGTCAAGCGGCGGGAAACCCCCGCTGAGGCCCCGAATCCTTGACATCCGGATCCGGCGGGGACCATAGTAGGCGGTTCACCCGGCTTCTCGTGTTCGCGTGGCGACAAGTGGGATCCCGGCCCGTCGGCGGCGCCGTTCGCAGGATGCGGACGCGCCGCGCGGTTCGGCCCACTTGTTTCAATTCCGGCGCGCTCGCGGGCGGTCCGCGGTGAGGCACGTCCGGCCCCGCCTCCGCGGGGTCGCCGTGCGCGACAACCCACGGCCCTTCCCACGACTCACGGGGGGCGCCGCGGCCCGCCCGGGTCGTCGGCGTCCGCGTCATGAACAGCGAACTGCTGCGCATCATCGAAGCGATCCACCTCGAGAAGGACATCGAGAGTGAATTGATCTTCACGACGATCGAGCAGGCGATGGTCGCGGCGATCCAGAAGAAGGTGGGCGAGGAGGTCACGATCCACTGCACGCTCGACCGCAAGACGGGCGAGCTGTCGGTGACGAGCGACCAGGACCACGGCGCGATCGACCTCGGCCGCATCGCGGCGCAGACGGCCAAGCAGGTCATCATCCAGTCGCTGCGCGACGCCGAGAACGCGGTCGTCTTCTCCGACTTCGAGGGTCGGGTGGGCGAGCTCATCCTCGGGCAGGTCCAGCGCATCGAGGGCGGCGCCATCATCGTGAACATCGGCCGCGCGGAGGCCATCATCCCGCGCGCCGACCGCGTCCGCGGCGAGGTCTACAGCCCCGGCGACCGCATCCGCGCGATCATCACCGAGGTGAAGCGCGTCGGCACGCGCGTGAAGATCATCCTGTCGCGCGTGTCCCCCGAGCTCGTGCGCCGGCTCTTCGAGCTCGAGGTGCCCGAGGTCGCGGACGGCATCATCGAGATCCGTCGCATCGCCCGCGAGCCGGGCTACCGCACGAAGATCGCGGTGCACAGCACGGACCCGCGCGTCGACTGCGTCGGCGCCTGCGTGGGCATCCGCGGCACCCGCATCAAGGCCATCACCGACGAGCTCAACGGCGAGAAGATCGACATCATCCGCTGGAGCGACTCGGACGAGGATCTCATCATCAACGCGCTGCGCCCCGCGCAGATCGCCTCGTTGAACATGGAGCAGGAGACGAAGATCTGCCGCGTCGTGGTGCCCGACGACCAGCTCGCGCTGGCGATCGGGCGCAAGGGGCAGAACGTCCGGTTGGCCACCCGCCTGACCGGCTGGGACATCAAGATCGAAGGTGTGACCCAGATGCCGCACAGCGCCCGTGACGAGAACGGGCAGCCGTTGGGACCGCCTCCTGGTGAGGCCGGACCGGCCGGCGTCGACGCCCCCGCAGCCGAGGGCTCCCCGGAGGGAGCCGGCAGCGCGGGCGCCGCGGGCGACCCCGAGGCACGGTCGGAGTGATGTCCCTTGAGACTGCACGAACTCTCCAAGGAACTCGACGCGGACAGCAAGCGCATGCTTGCCATCGCCAAGGAACTGGGCCTTGGCGTGAAGTCCCACTCGTCGAACCTGCCCAAGGGTACTGAGGGCATCCTCCGGGCCGCCTGGCTCGAGGAGGTCAAGGAGCAGGAGGAGAAGGCCGCGCGCAAGGCCGCGAAGGCCGCCGCCGCCGCCGCCGCGGAGGCGGGCGACGACGACGCGGCGACCGACTCCGACGCGGAGGCCCCGGCCGACGACGCGGTGACCGAGACCGTCGCGGCCGGTGACGGCGCCGGCGACCCGGACATCTCGGTGACCGTGCGCATCCGCACGCCCGCGGACGAGGAGCGCGAGCAGGCCGAGGCGGCCGCCGCCGAGGCCGCGGCCGCGGAGGCCGCCGCCGCGGCCGAGGCCGAGCAGGCCGCCGCCGCCGAGACCGTGGCCGAGCCCGCCGAGGCCGAGGCCGCGCCCGTGGAGGCGGCCGCCGAGGGCGACGCGCCGGCCGAGGAGGCCGCGCCCGCGGAGACCGTCGCGGACGAAGGCGCCGAGGAGACCGCCGACGACGAGAAGCAGGTCGTCGTGACCTTCGGCGGCCAGGCCGCGCCCTCCGACGACGAGACCGCGGAGCCCGCGACCGACGCCTCCGGCGACGAGGAGGGCGGCGGCGACGCGCCCGAGGCCGCCGGCGAGGACGACGAGGTGCGCCCGATCGGCGTGCCCAACGTGCCCGACCGCGTGAAGCGTCGCGGCGCGAAGATCCTCGGCAAGATCGACCTGCCCACGCAGGACACCGAGCCGCGCCGTCGCGGCGGCGGCTCCGCGCCGGCGTACGACCCGCTCGACCCGACGCGCGCCATGCCGGCGGCGAAGAGCCGCGACAGCGGCGCCACGCGGCGCGGCGAGGGCGAGCGCGTCCGCGGCAAGTCCGGCAAGCCCGGCGGCGGGGACTTCGTCTTCGACCCCGAGGACAACACGGCGCTCTCGGCCATCCGGCTCGGCCACTTCGCGGGCCGGCGTCGTCCGCCGCCGCGTCGCCCGCCTCCGCGCCGTTCGCGCTTCGGCCGGTCGCGCCGCGCCGCGCGCAACGTGCCGCGCCCGACGCACCCGATCACCGTGCGTCCGCCCATCGGCATCCGGGAGCTCTCGGAGGAGCTGGGCATCAAGACGCGCGAGATCCTCTCGCACCGCCCGGACATCGATCCGCGCGACAAGAACGCGGTCAAGAACGCGGTCTTCGACGAGGAGCAGCTCCTCGAGCTGGGCGTCGCGCTCGAGCGCGAGGTCCACATCCTCCCGCCGGACAGCGCCGAGGCGCGCATGAAGGACCGCGAGTCCGAGCGCGCCGAGGGCATGGCGAAGGGCGAGAAGCCGCGCCCGGTCGTCGTGGCCGTCATGGGTCACGTCGACCACGGCAAGACGACGCTGCTCGACACGCTGCGCAAGAGCCGCGTCGCCGCGAAGGAGGCGGGCGGCATCACGCAGAAGACGTCCGCGTACTCCGTCGAGACGAAGAGCGGCGCGCACGTCACCTTCCTCGACACGCCGGGCCACAAGGCGTTCACCGAGATGCGCGCCCGCGGCACGCAGCTCACGGACGTCGCGGTGCTCGTCGTGGCGGCGGACGACGGCGTCATGGAGCAGACGCAGGAGGCCATCGACCACGCCGTCGCCGGCGAGGTGCCGATGGTCGTCGCGATCAACAAGTGCGACCGGCCCAACGCCGACCCGATGAAGGTGCGCCAGCAGCTCGCGAGCGCCGGCGTCCTCGTCGAGGACTACGGCGGCGAGGTGGGTGTCGTCGAGGTCTCGGCGACCACCGGCCAGGGCCTGGACGACCTGCTGGAGCGCCTCGCGCTCGAGACCGAGCTCCTGGAGCTGACCGCCGACCCGGGCGTGCCCGCGCGCGGCGTCGTCATCGACTCCACCAAGGACAAGAACATGGGCGTCGTCTGCACGGCCGTCGTGCAGTCGGGCACGCTGCGTCCCAAGGACCCGATCATCGCCGGGACCACCGTGGGCCGCGTGCGCTGGCTGCTGGACGACCGCGGCAAGCGCATCAACGAGGCCGGGCCGTCCATGCCCGTGCAGATTGTCGGCTTCGACGAGCCGCCGGCCGCCGGCGCGCGCTTCCTCGCCGTCGAGGACATCAACACCGCCCGCGAGGTGGCCGCCGAGCGCAAGGAGGAGTCGCGCGAGGACATCACCCCGGCGTCCGACGCGGTCACGCTCGAGAACCTGTTCGACACCATCGAGTCCCAGAACGTCACCGAGATCAACGTGCTCGTGAAGGCGGACAACATGGGCTCGATGGAGGTCGTGCGGCAGACCGTCGAGGACGTGAGCCACCCCGAGGTGCGCTTCAAGGTGCTGCGCACCGGCGTGGGCGGCATCACCGAGGACGACGTGCTGCTCGCGAGCGCCTCCGACGCGTTCATCATCGGCTTCGGCGTGGTGCCCGACACGCGGGCGCGGCAGGCCGTGCAGCGCACCGGCATCGACGTGAAGTTCTACGACGTGATCTACGAGATCACCGAGGACCTCGAGAAGGCCATCGAGGGCCAGCTCGGCACGGAGTCGGTGGAGGAGGTCATCGGTCACGCGACGATCCGCGCGACGTTCAAGGCGAGCAAGTACGGCACGATCGCCGGTTGCTACGTCACGGACGGCATCCTCACCCGCGACTGCCACATCCGCCTCGTGCGCGACGGCTCGGTGATCCACACGGGTCGCCTCGACAGCCTCAAGCGCTTCAAGGACGACGTGAAGGAGGTCCGCGAGAACTACGAGTGCGGTCTCCACATCGCCGGGTACAACGACATCAAGGAGGAGGACGTCATCGAGGCCTTCACCGTCACCGAGGTGAAGCGCACGCTCGAGTCGTCCACCTCCGAGGGCTGAGGCCCGCGCCATGTCCTGGGACCGGAAGCTGCGGCAGGAGGCGATCCTCCGCGAGAAGATCGCCGTCATCGTGTGCGAGCGCCTCGCCGATCCGCGCATCGGCTTCGTGACCATCACGAAGGTCGAGCTGAGCAAGGACAAGAAGATCGCGAAGGTCTTCTACACCGCGCTCGGCAGCGAGGGGCAGATCCGCGCGACGCAGCGCGCGCTGCACGACGGGCGCGGACGCGTGCAGGAGCTGCTCGCGCCGACGCTGCGCATGCGGACCATGCCCGAGCTGCGGTTCATCTTCGACGCGCAGGTCGAGAAGGAGAGCAAGGTCCGCGACCTCATCGCGGAGGTCACCGCGGAGCGCGAGGCGCGTGAGGCGGAGGAGGCCGCGCGGCGCGCCGCGGAGGGCGGCGAGGGCGCGGAGGCGCCGGAGCCCGACGGCGACCCGGACGGGGACGCCGAGCGCGCCGCCGCGGCGGGTGACGTCGACGACGCGACGGGTGCCGGCGGCGACCCCGTCGACGAGGCCTCCGAGGACCCCCGGCCGTGACGGGCGGGGCGCGGCGCGCGCGACGGGGACTCGTCGCGTGCGTCGTCGCGTTTGCCGTCGTCGCGTGCGGCGGGGACGTGCCGGGCACGATCGCCGCGCCGGGCGGGGAGCGCGCGGTACCCGTCGCGCGCACCGACGGCGAGTGGCGACCGGGTGACGGGCTGCTCGAGCGCCTCGACGGCGCGCGACTCCTCGCGGCGCCCGCGCACGCGCTGCCGCCGGACGTCGCGGAGACGCTCGGCGGTCCCGTGCGCGTCGAGGTCCCCATGCCGCCGCTCGCGTGGCAGCGCGCCGAGGCCATGCCGCCGGAGTGGGTCGCGACGCTCGAGGCGCACGGCCGCGGCGACCTCTGGTGGGCGCGACCGCCGCTGCCGCTCGTGGAGGGCGCGCCGGAGCCCGTCGCGCGCGTCGACGGCCGCGACGTTCCGCGCTGGTCTTTCGGCGACGCGGCGCCCGTGCCCGAGCGCTTCGCGGGTTGGTACCGCGGGCAGCACATGGTGCTCGCCGTGTCGGAGGGGCCGCCGCGGGGCGTGAGCCTCGTGGGCAGCGTGCCGGCCGTCGCGGAGTTCGCGCGGGTCGAGCGCGGGCGCGCGCTCACGGGGCACGAGCCGGCGCCGGCGGACCTGCGCACGCGGGCGACGCTCGACGACGTGACGCGCGACGCGGTGCTGCTCGCCGCGCCGTCCGTGCTCGAGCTGCCGGCGGGCGTCCTGCGCGCCGACCGGCTGCACGTCGCGGTCGGCGTCTCGCCCGAGGGCTGGACGATCGAGGACGGCGTCGTGCGCCGCGCGCCCCGCCGCGGCGACGGCGCGACCTTCGCGGTGGAGGTCGTCGTCGAGGGACGGGCGGGAGGCGGCGCGGTCGACGGGGCCGGCGGTGCGCCGGACTCAGGCTCCGCGACGGCGACCGTCGAGCGCGTGTGGAGCGCGACCGTCGGCGCGGACGACGTCGGCGAGGCGTGGACCGAGGCCGTCGTCGACCTCGCGCGCTTCCGCGGACGCCGCGTGGCGCTGCGGCTCGTCACGGAGCCGGGGCCCGCCGGCGACGCGCTCCACGACTACGGCCTCTGGGCCGACCTGCGCCTCCGCGGAGGCGCGGCGCGCGTGCCCGACCGACCGCACGTCGTGCTCGTCGACGTCGACACCCTGCGCGCCGACCGCCTCGCGGCCTACGGTGCGGCGCGCGCGACGACGCCCGCGCTCGACGCGTGGGCCGCCGAGCGCGCCGTCGTCTACACGGACTCCGTGTCGACCGCGCCCTGGACGCTGCCGTCGACGGTCTCCTTCCTCACGGGCCTCGCGGTGCACCAGCACGGCGTCGACCGCGCGAGCGCCGCGCTCGGCGACACGGCGACGACCCTCGCGTCGCGCCTCGCCGACGCCGGCTACGAGACCCGCGCGCTGACGGGCGGCGGCTACCTGCGCCCGGTCTACGGCTGCGACGCGGGCTTCGAGCGCTACGACACGCGCGACCCCAAGGATCTCGACTGGAGCGCCGCGCTCGACTTCGTCGCCGCGCGCGACAGCGAGCGGCCGGTCTTCCTCTTCCTGCACACCTACGCCGTCCACGCGCCCTACGAGCGCACGGACCGTTGGACCGACCCGGCCTACGCCGGTCCGCTGCGCGACCTCGAGGTCGACACGCACAACGTCCTCGACCCGTGCAACCGCGGCGAGCTGTCGCTCGACCCCGCCGACGCCGCCTGGGTCGAGGCGCTCTACGACGGCCTCGTGACCGGCATGGACGCGCACGTCGCCGCCTTCCTGCGCGAGCTCGAGGCGCGCGTCGGCGACGAGCCGCTGCTCGTGCTCTTCACGAGCGACCACGGGGAGGGCTTCCTCGAGCACGGCCACCTGGGCCACGGCGCCTCGCTCCACGCCGAGCAGCTCCGCGTGCCGCTCGTCGTGCGCTACCCGGACGCCCGCCCCGGCGCGAGCGACGTCCCCGTCTCGGGCCTCGACCTCGTGCCGACGGTGCTCGACGTCGTCGGCCTGCCGGTCCCCGATGACCTGCCGGGCCGCTCGCTGCGAGCACACCGCGGCACGACGCCGACCGAAGGCGGCGACGCGCGGAGCGGCGGCCGCGAGCCGCGCGGTGCCGCCGTCGACACGGCGCGCCCCGACGTGCGCGTCGCGGAATCGGACGACCGCCGCGCCGTGCTCAGCGACGGGACCAAGCTCATCGGCCCGCGCACGGACGACGCCGCGTCACCCGCCTCGCTCTACGACCTCACCGACGACCCCGGCGAGCACGAGGACGTCGCGGCGGTCCGCCCCGACGACGTCGCCGAGCTGCGACGCCGCCTCGCGTGGTTCCTCGGACGGTACACGGCGCCGGAGGGCGGCCACGCGGTGGGGAGCGACGCGGCCGGGGCGGCGCTCGCGGAGCTCAAGGCGCTCGGCTACCTCGGCGACGGGTGACGTCCAGGGCGCTCCGCTCGGTCGGTCGCGGCGGGACGGACGCGCTGGGGTGGGGTCGGTGGCGCCGACCGTGAGGGCATGTCTGCGGCCCATGCTCAAGAAGGGGCCTATGATCGAAGAGGTCCTCGGGCCTTCGGCCCTGCGGGAGATAACTGCGCGTGGGCCGCAGACATGCCCTCACGTCGCATCCGGAACGACTTCCACGGCGCGTCCGTCCCGACGCGTCCTCCCTCGCTGCGCTCCCATCGTGACGCGAGTGGGAGGCGTCGATGGGTCGGCGCACGGACCGCACCGATCCGTGCGGGCGGGCCGGCGGCATGGAGCGGGTCGGGGCACGGAAGCCGACGCCGCGCGGGGAACGCGCGAGAGAACCGCTCGGCTCGTCACGGACCACGTGAAGTCGGATCGCTTCGCTCCCGACGTGACGGCTGACCGCCGGCATGACGCCTGCTGTTCGCGACGCCGATGGGCTCCCGGCACTCGGCGTCCTGCCTGATTTCCGCCGACGAGTGCGAGCGCGGAACGCGCGATGCACGGCCACACGCGACGTCGTCTCCCCGCGGGTGTCGTCCGCCGGCGTCCCTCTCCGCGCGGACCCATCCCCGCGGGTCGCGGTGTGAGTGCAGCGAGGAAGGTCGCGACGGGCCGGACGCGCCGTGGAAACCGTTCCGGATGCGACGTGAGGAGACACATGGGCCCCGCGCGCAGTTATCTCCCGCAGGGCCGAAGGCCCGAGGACTTGTCTGAGCACGGGGCCCATGTGTCTCCTCACGGTCGGCGCCACCGACTCTCGGCCAGCGCGTCCGGCCCGCCGCGCCCGCCCGAGCGGAACGCTCCCACCGTCCCGCGCACGCAGTCCACCGACCGGGAAAGTCGGCCCCTCAGCTCGCGCCCGCGCCCGTGCGTCGCCACCGCACCTTGCCGTCCTTGCCGTCGAGGAGTTCGATTCCCAGCTCGGCGAGGCGGTCGCGGATCTCGTCGGCGGTGGCCCAGTCCTTCGCCGCGCGTGCTTCGGTGCGGCGGCGGACGAGGTCCTCGACCTCGGCGTCGAGGTCCTCGGGGGCGTCCTCGCGGACGACGTCGAGCACGCGGTCCATCCGGCGCAGGGCGGCGAGGGCCGCGGCGGCGTCGGGGCCGGTCACCTTGCGGCGGTTCGCCTCGTTCATGAGCGTGAAGACGCCGTCGAGCGCGCCGGAGGTGTTGAGGTCGTCGTCCATGGACTCGTCGAAGCGCTGCACGGCGGCGGTGAGCCACGCGGGCGGGTCGCCGGGCTCGGCGCCGGCGGCGGCCTCCTCCATGTCGGTGGCGAAGAGGCGCAGGCGGCGCACGGCGGTCGCGGCCTCCTCGAGGCCGGGCAGCGTGAAGTTGAGCACCTGGCGGTACTGGACGCGGAGCAGGGCGAAGCGGACGGCGACGGGGTCGTGCCCCATCTCGGCGAGCTGGCCGATGGTGTAGAGGTTGCCCAGCGACTTGCTCATCTTGCCGCCGTCGAGCATGAGGTGGCGCGCGTGCATCCAGTGGCGGACGAAGGGCTTGCCGGTGGCGCCCTCGGCCTGCGCGATCTCGCACTCGTGGTGGGGGAAGACGTTGTCCTCGCCGCCGGTGTGGAGGTCGAGCGTCTCGCCGAGGATGGACTGGCTCATGGCGGAGCACTCGATGTGCCAGCCGGGGAAGCCGCGGCCGAAGGGCGAGTCCCACTGCATGAGGTGGTGGGGGTCGCTCTTCCAGAGGGCGAAGTCGCGCGGGTCCTTCTTCTCCTCGGCGACGGCGACGCGCGCGCCGGCGATGAGGTCGTCGCCGGTGTTGCCGGAGAGGCGGCCGTAGGCGGGGAAGCTCGAGACGTCGTAGTAGACGGCGCCACTGGCCTCGTAGGCGTGGCCGGAGTCGAGCAGCTGCTGGATCTGCTCGATCATCTGCGGGATGTGGTCCGTGGCGCGGGGGTACTGGTGGGCGCGCTGGATGCGCAGCGTGTCGAGGTCCTCGAAGAAGAGCGCCGTGTACTTCTCGGCGATCTTCCAGGGGTCGAGCTGCTCCTTCTTCGCGGCCTCCTCCATCTTGTCGGCGCCCTGCTCGGGGTCGTCGTCGCGGAGGTGGCCCACGTCGGTGATGTTCATCACCTGGGTGACCTCGTAGCCGGAGACCTCGAGCCAGCGGCGCAGGACGTCGGCGAAGAGGAACGATCGGAAGTTGCCGATGTGCGCGGCGCTGTAGACCGTCGGGCCGCAGTTGTACATGGCCACCTTGCCCGGGATGAGGGGCTCGAAGGGGACCTTCTCGCGGCGCATCGAGTCGTACAGGTGGAAGCTCATGATCCGGTGGATGATGCCGGATCGGGGGGCGCCGGGCCAACGGCGGGGCGGGGCGGACCGGAGGGCGCACGCCGCGGGACGAGGTGGCCGCGGGGTCGCGCTGCAACGCCGACGGTCGCTCGCCCAACAACCGCGCCATGCGGACACGGGCCGGCCATTCATCGGGAGAGGGCGCGTCGGTAGACTGCCCCCTCGCGTGCGACCAGCGAGGTCCGAGGAGAGGAACGGCATGCCCGACGAGCCCGGGATGGTCTGGAAGACCCTCTCCGTGGTCGGGTTCCTGTTCCTGGTGGGGGCGTACCTCGTGAACCAGACGGGGCGCTGCCGGCCGGACTCGGTGCGATACCTCACGGCGAACGCGCTCGGCGCCGGGCTGCTCGCCGCGTACTCGGGCCGCATCGACGAGCCGGTGTTCGTCGGGCTCGAGGGCTTCTGGTGCCTGTCGAGCGTCGTCGCGCTGCTCCGCCGGCCGGGCGGTCCGTTCGCGGGCGACGCCTCGGGGGCCGCCGCGTGACGGACTCCGCGCCCATCCTCGAGCTCACGGACGTCGAGGTCCGCTACGGCAAGCACGTCGCGCTCCACGACGTCACGACGACGGTGGGGGGCGGCGCGGTGGGTCTGCTCGGCCCGAACGGCGCGGGCAAGTCGTCGCTCATCAAGATGCTGCTCGGGCTCGTGCCGCTCCACAAGGGACGCGCGACGCTGCTCGGGCGCAAGGTGTCACGGCGCGCGTCGACGTTGCGCCGACGCGTCGGCTACATGCCGGAGCGCGACGCGGCCTTCCCGGACATGACGGGCTTCCAGGCGACGTGGTACGCGGGGCGTCTCTCCGGCATGCCCGACGCGGACGCCCGCCGTCGCGCGCACGAGGTGCTGCTCTTCGCCGGCATGGAGGAGGCGCGGTACCGCATGGTCTCGACGTACAGCACGGGCATGCGGCAGCGCATCAAGCTCGCGCAGGCGCTCGTGCACGACCCGGACCTGCTCTTCCTCGACGAGCCGACGAACGGCCTCGACCCGCAGGGCCGCGCCGAGATGCTCGGGCTCGTGCGGACGCTGTCCCGCGACAAGGGCATCCACGTCGTGCTCTCGAGCCACCTGCTGCGCGACGTCGAGGAGGTCTGCACGTCCGTCGTCGTCATGCGGCAGGGGACGGTCGTGCGCTCCGCGACGGTCGCCGAGCTGCAGGCCGCGACCGAGGACGCGTGCCAGGTCACCGTCGCCGGGCCGGTCGAGGCCTTCCGCGCGGCGTGCGAGCGCCACGGGATCCCCGTGATGCAGACGCGCGACCAGCACCTCCAGCTGGGCGTCTCGCTCGCGGCCGACACGCAGCCGCTCTTCCGCGCGGCGGAGGAGAGCGAGGTCATCGTGCGCCGGCTCACGCCCGTGCGCGTGAGCCTCGAGGACGCGCTCATCGACGTGCTGGGCGGTCGCTGATGGTCGTCCACGACAGGAGCTACGCGCGCTGGGACGGCGACCGCGACAAGCCGGTACGCGGCGTGTGGGTCATCATGGACCGCGGCGTCTCGACGGGGCTCGCGGCGATCTTCAAGCGCAAGATCTTCGGGCAGCTGCTGAGCTTCTGGGCGTTCGGCCCGTTCCTCTTCGCGCTCGGCGCGCTGTACCTCGCGTTCTACTTCCGCGCGAACGTCGCGACCTACCCGGAGATCGCGCAGGGCATCGAGCAGTCCGGCATCCTCCAGCTCGTGTCGCCCACCGCGGACAACGTGTGGGGCTACTTCCTCGAGCTGCAGATCTGGGTGTGCCTCATCCTGTGCGTCGTCGTGGGGGCGGGACTCGTCGCGGAGGACCGCCGCACGAACGCGCTCGAGATGTACCTGAGCCGGCCGCTCTCCGTGTGGCAGTACGTGCTCGGCAAGCTCGGCATCATCGGGTTCTTCCTGACGCTCATCACCGTGCTGCCCGTGTGCCTGCTCATCCTCGTGCAGGCGTTCCTCGTGGGCTTCGAGCCGGGGCAGACGGCCGAGCTGGCCGGGCTCTTCTGGCGTTCGATCGTGGCCGGCACGGTGTTCGTCGCGTTCCTCTCGGTGCTCGTGACGGCGGCGTCCGCGCTCAGCAAGCGCGCGCGCAACGCGTCGATCCTGTGGGTCGGCTTCCTCGTCATGGTCGAGGGCCTGCTGCGCGGCAACCTCCAGGAGGCGTTCCTGAATCCGGAGGTGCACCTCGTCTCGCTGCACTTCAACCTCTCGCGCTGCATGGCGTGGATCCTCGACAACCAGGTCGAGCTCGCGCGCTACCCGGACATGCCCGTCGCGTGGTCGGCCGGCATCCTCGGCGGCTGGACGCTCCTGTGCCTCGCCGTCGTGCTGCGCCGCGTGCGCCCGGTGGAGATCGTGGCGTGACGGCGCGCGGCCTCGTGAAGCTCGAGAAGGTGAGCCGCTGGTTCGGCGACGTCATCGCGCTCAACGCGGTGGACCTCGAGCTCGGGCCCGGCGTCACGGGCCTGCTCGGCCCGAACGGCGCCGGCAAGACGACGCTCATCCGGCTCATCGTCGGCCTCGCGTCGCCGGGCAGCGGGCGCGTGCTGCTCGACGGCGAGCCCGTGCGCAACCACCTGCCGTCGCTCGCGCGCATCGGCTACGTCGCCGACGCGGACGCGCTCTACGACGACGTCACCGCCAAGCGCTTCCTCGAGGACCAGGCGGTCATGCGCGGCTTCGACGCCGCCGCGGCGTCGAAGCGCGCCGTCGAGGTCCTCGAGCGCGTCGGCCTGCCGGACGCGATCGAACGCCGCTCGGGCGGCTTCAGCAAGGGCATGCGCCAGCGCCTCAAGCTCGCGCAGGCCATGCTCCACGAGCCGGACGTCCTCGTGCTCGACGAGCCGCTCACCGG
This sequence comes from bacterium, assembly GCA_030428785.1. Lineage (GTDB taxonomy): Bacteria > Planctomycetota > B15-G4 > B15-G4 > B15-G4 > JAUIEF01. Next base: position 52,906 of record JAUIEF010000007.1, on the reverse strand, counting down.
CCTCGACCCGGTCATGCGGCGCGACTACATCCGCGTCATCCGCGAGCTCGGCGACGAGGGCAAGACCGTCGTCGTGAGCAGCCACGTGCTGCACGAGATCGAGGCGATGACCGACTCCATCGTGCTCATGCGGCACGGACAGGTGCTCGCCGAGGGCACGGTCACGGAGATCCGCGACACGCTCGACACGCACGCGCGCCGCATCCGGCTCGCCGCCGCCGACCCGCGCGCCTTCGCGCGCCGTCTGCTCGAGGAGCCGGAGGAGGGCCTGCTCGTCGGCCTGACCCTCGAGCCGGAGGCCGTCGTCGTCGAGACGATGCACCCCGACCGGCTCACCCGTTTCCTCGGGCGCGCCGCCGCCGCGGGCGAGCTCCGGGTGCGCACCATCGAGCCGCTCGACGAGGACCTGCGCTCCGTCTTCGCCTACCTCACGCAGTCCCGGGAGGCGTCATGACCCGCCCGACCCCGCCCCGCGGTCTCGCCGCCGCGCTCGCCGCCGCGCGCACCACCGCCTCCGGCGCCCCGCGCGGGCGACGCCTCGTCGGCATGGTGCTCCTCGCGTGGCTGCCCGTCCTCGTGCAGATCCTGCGGCTCACGCTCTCCGACTCGTCGCGCGGCGCGGGCTTCGCCGGCTTCGCGCAGGGCGTCACCGGCATCTACCTCGCGTTCATCGTGCCGCTCACGATGATCTTCCTCGGCACGGCGGCCTTCGGCGACGAGTGGGCGAGCGGCACGGCGCACTACGTCGTCGGCCTGCCCGTCTCGCGCGCCGCGCTCGTCGTCGGGCGCTGGTTCGCGGCGGCGCGTCGCGGCCTGCTCTTCGTGCTGCCGCCGCTGCTCGTCTTCTACGTGACCTCGCTGCTCGGCTTCGAGGACGCGCTCACGCACTATCTCCCCGAGCTCGCCTCGGTCGTGCTCGTCGTGTGCTTCCTCGTCCTCGCGTACGCGGCGGTGTTCCAGCTCTTCGGCGTGTTCCTGCGCCGCGCGGTCATGACGTCCTTCGTCTACGTCTTCCTGTTCGAGATGCTCACCGCGAACCTGCCGCAGAGCTTCGCGGCCTTCTCGATGAGCTTCCAGGCGCGCAACATCCTCTTCCAGGTCACGGGCATGGACATGTTCCGCCTGCCGACGACCAACCTGCTCGCCGTGGAGCCGCTGCCGTTGAGCGCCTCGATCGCGACGATCGCCGGCATCGGCGCCGGCGCCCTGGTCCTCGCGACGCTCGCCCTGCGCTCCAAGGAGAGCGGCGGCGAGGTCGCCGCGGCGGACGCGGCCTCGACCTGACGGGCCTGCGGCGACCGCCCGCGCTCCGAGGACACCGGCTCGCCCCCACGTCCCCGCGCCGGACACGCTCCACCTGCACCCGCAGCACCGTTTCCATCCGCTCCCGGTCATGCGTTTCCGTGGACGCGTCCGGGAACGCGCGATCCGTGCTTGCACCGGGCCTGTCCGACAGGCAGTGTCTCGGGAGACGAGATCCCTGCAAGCCGGTCGTCCAGACGCACCTCCCGGGCCGGCGGTCGGGTCCCGATGGTCGGCTGTCATCGTTCGGCGGTGAACGAAACAGGGTCGTGGTGTCGTCCACGACCGGTCAGGGAGGGCAACGGGCATGAGCGGTCAGGCACGCATCCACGAACGGGCGGCGGGCGGTCGCCTCGTCCCGACGGCGCCGCCGACGAGCGTCGCGGACGACCCGCACGTCTCGCAGGTCAGCACGGCGCCGGCGTCTCCCGAGGCGCTCCTCGCGGGCGTGTTCCTCGGCGCGGTCGCGGCGGTGCTCGCCGTGCTCGCGCTGGGCTTCGGCGTCGGCGACGTCCTCCGCGAGTGGTCCGCGGCCGGCTGCTTCCTCCTCGTGTGGGCCGTCGCGAGCTGGGGGCTCTCGCACGACACGGGCCGCGTGCTCGTCGTCGTCCGACGCGGGTTCCTGCTCGGCACCGTGCAGTGGGCCGCGCTCGCCGTGCGCTGGTCCGGCGGCGAGGTGTCCGACGGCCGGCCGCTCGCCGCCCTCATCTCGGGCGGCACGCCGGCCGTCCTCACCTGGCTCTGCCTCGCGGGCTTCGTCCTCTGCTGGCTCGCGTCGCGCTCGCCGTACCGCGAGCTCGAGTCCGACCGGCCCTGACCGCACGCGCCCCGCGCCGACCGCGCGGAGGCGTCGCTCGCGCGCGGCGGCATGTCGCCGCGCCTCCCGCGCGCGTCAGGTCCGCGGCCGCCCCGGCGCCCAGAACCACGCGACCATCTTCGACGCGAGCCGCGCCGCGAGGAACTCGCTCGGCCGGTTGTGCGCGCCCTCCGTCGGCGCGAGCTCCGTGATGTCCGCGCCCACGACCTCGCAGTGCCGCCCGACCGTCGCGAGCAGCCGCGCGACGTCGTACCAGTCGAGCCCGCCCGGCTCCGGCGTCCCCGTCGACGGCACGACCGACGGATCGAAGCCGTCGAGGTCCACCGTCACGAACACCGGCCGGCCCGCGAGCCGGTCGAGCACCTCGCGGTGGTACGCGACCTTGCCCGCGACGTGCCGCGCCCAGAACGGCGTCAACCCGCGCGCCTCCACGAACGCCGCCTCCTCGCGGCTGCAGCTGCGCATGCCGACCTGCACGAGCGGCGCGCCGTCCTCGAGGAACCGCGCCGCGATGCACGCGTGGTTGTGCTTGCTGCCGTCGTAGCTGTCCCGCAGGTCGAGGTGCGCGTCGATCTGCAGCACCGCGAGCCGCGGGTGCCGCGCCTGCAAGGCCGCGAACTGCCCGTACGTGATCGAGTGCTCGCCGCCCAGCCCGAGCCCGATCATCCCCGCGTCGAGCACCTCGTCGTGCAGCCGACGCAGCACCGCGACCATCTCCTCCGGCGGGAGCCGCCCGAACGCCGCCGCGTCCTCCGGCCGACGCACCGTGTAGCGCATCGTCTCGAGGTCGAAGCCCGTCTCCTCCTCCCAGGTCTCCACGCTCCCCGACGCCGCGAGCAACGCCTCGGGACCGCGGTCGGCGCCCTTGCCGTACGTGCTCGTGAGGTCGTACGGCGCGCAGACGAGACAGATGTCGGCGGCCTCGCCGGCGTCCGGCAGGCCGAGGAAGGTGGACGCGGTGTCGGACATGGGGTCCCCGGATCCCGGTTCGGTAAGAGGTACGGGACGTGGTGCGTGACGACGTGCGGCGAGCGGTCGGCGGGGCGGGAGCGGGAGGGACCCCGCCGGGCGTTGACCCGCGCCCCGCGAGCCCCATAATCATGCCGATCTCGACCCGGTTTCCCGAATCGTCCAATGGCAGGACGCCTGACTCTGGATCAGGTAATCTAGGTTCGAGTCCTAGTTCGGGAACCATCGCTCGCGTCCGGATCGTGGGACGCTGAGCGCCGCGCGGGGGCGCGGGGGGGGAGTCGGTGGCGGCCGCGGGCGCGGAGAGGCTCGACCCTCCCTCCCCGTCCGACAGGGCCGCTCGGGAACCTCGGTCAGCTGCCTCCGCCGCTCCGGGCCTTCGGCCCGATCGCGGCTGCCACTCGGCTCGACTCAAGTCTCCCGGGGAGGGAGGGTCGAGCCTCTCCGCGCCCGCGGCACGTCGGACGAGCACCGTGCACGGGGACCCGGTGGGTGAGGCGGCCCACACCCCGGCGCTCACCGGGGGAGGGCGCGCGAGGGGGGCTCGGGGGTGGCGACGGCGGGTGCCGCGTGGGACGGTCATGGAGTCGCGGGGGAGCTCGTGCTCGCGCGGGAGGCTCGCGCGGCGGATCGGTCACTCGGACCAGGCGGCGCGCGGTTACGCTCTCACCGCTCGTCCGCCGACCCTCACCCGCTGCCTGAACCGTGACCCACGCCCAGACCATCCTCGAGGTGCGGACGCCCGGGCGCGGGCTCCATGAGATCACCCGCGAGGTCGCGGACTTCGTACGCGGCTCGGGGATCCGCACCGGGCTGCTCACCGTGTTCTGCCGGCACACCTCGGCGAGCCTGCTCATCCAGGAGAACGCCGACCCCTCCGCAACCCGCGACCTCGTCGCCTGGCTCGGCCGGCTCGCGCCCGACGGCGACCCCGCGCACACGCACACCGCCGAAGGCCCCGACGACATGCCCGCGCACCTCCGCGCGGCCGTCACGAGCACGAGCGAGACGATCCCCGTCGTCGACGGCGCGCTCGCCCTCGGCACGTGGCAGGGGCTCTTCGTCGCCGAGCACCGGACGCGGGCTCATCGGCGGTCGATCGTGCTGCACCTGACGGGGGAGTGACTCGCGACGGGATCGTGGGGCGCCGCTCGCGGCGAGTGGGTGGGGGCGAGGCGTCGGTGGCGGCCGGGTGCGAGGGGAGGGTCCCCCCGCCCGCGGCCGCTCGGGGACGCGTGCTCGCTGCCTCCGCCGCTCCGGGCCTGCGGCCCGGTCGCGGCTGCTCTTCGGCTCGTCTCCATGCGTTCGGGGGGACCCTCCCCTCGCACCCGGCACGTCGGACGCGGCTCGTGCACGGGGACTCGGTGGGGACGGCGTCCCACACCCCCGCGCTCGCTGGGGACGTGTCGCGCGAACGAGCGGGCGGAGCCTGGGCGTCGGGCGCCGCGTGAGGCGGGGAGGCGCGCTCGGCGTGCGGGGAGGCAAGGCGTCGGGCGCCGCGCGAGACGGTGGGTCGCGCGTGCGGGAACGTCGGACGTCGGGCGGGGAGACGAGCGAACGCGCGAGTGAGCTCCGGGTCGGGCGCCGCGCGTCACGCGCCGTGCGCTACCCGCCCGCGTGCGCGGCGAGCCAGTCCCGCGCTTCGTCCGCCATGCCGGGCGTGATCGCGTGGGGGGCGTCGTGGACGGAGGTCGTGACGTCCGCGCCGAAGCCCGTGATGAGCTCGCGGCAGGACTCCGCGGCGCCCTCGGGCAGCGCCGTGTCGTGCTCTCCGTACTGGAGCAGCACGGGCGTGCCGGCGAGGTCCGGCACGGCGCCCTGCAGGTAGTCCTCGCGGAAGTTGCCGCACTGCGCGATCCAGCCGGCGCAACGGTCGGGGCGCGTCATCGCCGCGTGGTTGACCAGGTAGGCGCCCTGCGAGAAGCCCGCGAGGAAGACGCGCGACGCGTCGGCGTCGAGGTCGTCGGCGAGGCGGTCGACGAGCTCCCACAGCGCCTCGCTCGCGCGCGCGAGGCTCGCGAGGAACGCCGGTCGGTCGCCGCTGAAGACGTACCACGCGTAGCCGATGCGCGGCGGGCGACCCTGCTTGCGCACCTCGAACGGGTGGAAGCCGTCGGGGAACGCCGCCGCGAAGGCCGGCGGCACGGCGCGTCCCATCCAGCGGTGCTGACGGTCGCCCGTCTGCGCGTAGCCGTGCACGACGACGAGCAGCGGCGGCCGCGCGCCCGACGCCCGCTCCTCGGCGGGCACGAGCACGCACGCCTGCCGCGACGTGAACGGGTAGTGCGCGACGCGCGTCGTCATGCGCTCAGAGCCGGAGCTCGCCGGTGATGAACGGGTTCGTGCGCCGCTCGACCCCGATGGTCGTCGACGGGCCGTGCCCGGTGATGACCTCCGCGTCGTCGTCGAGCTCCATGAGCTTGCCGCGCAGGCTCTTCAGGATCTGCGCCGAGTCGCCGCCCCAGAGGTCCGTCCGCCCGATGCTGCCCTGGAAGAGCGTGTCGCCCGCGAACACGATCTGCCGACCCTCGCGCTCGAGCACGAAGGTGCAGCTCCCCGGCGTGTGCCCCGGCGTGTGGAGCACCTCGAGCTTGTCGCCGCCCAGGTCGAAGCGGTCGCCCTCCTCGAGCCTGGCGTCGAGCGCCACGGCCTCCGTCGCGCGCAGGCCGATCATCTGCGCCTGCATGTCGAGGTGCTCGTAGAGCCACTGGTCGCCCTCGTGGAGCGACGCCTCGCCGCCGCACAGCCGCTTGAACTCGGCGCTCCCGCCGATGTGGTCGATGTGCGCGTGCGTGTGGACGATGTGCGTGACGCGCAGCCCGAGCTCCTCGACGAGCGCCGCGATGCGCGGGGCGTCGTCGCCCGGGTCGACGACGATGGCCGTGCCGCTCGCCTCGTCCCCCAGGATGGAACAGTTGCACTGCAGCGGGCCGACGGGGATGGTCTTCAGGATCATGGCGGGCATCATGGCGAGCGAGACGCAGCCGGGCAACTCCGCGGGGCGCGGGTCGCGCACCGCGCACGACGACGGCGGGCCCGCGCCGACGGGCGGCGTCGACGTCGCCGGCGCGCGCGTCTTCGTGACCGGCGTCACCGGCTTCCTCGGCACGGCGCTCGCGAAGCGGCTCGTCGACGAGGGCGCGACCGTCTCGGGCCTCGCGCGGGCGACGTCCGCGCGCGCCACCCGGCGCTGGCTGCGGCACCTCGGCGTGACGCTCGTCGAGGGCGACCTCGCCGCGGACCGCGCCGACCCGCACGCCCTCGCGCGCGCCGTCGACGGCCACGACCTCGTCGTCCACTCGGCGGCCGTCATCGGCTACCGGCGCCGCCAGCGCGGGCTCATGGCGCGCACGAACGTCGGCGGCACGCGCCGCGTCGTCGACGCCTGCCTCGCGGCGGACGTCCCGCGCCTGCTCCACGTGAGCAGCATCGCCGCGGTCGGCGTCACCGACGAGCCCGTGCTCCTCGACGAGGACGCCGACTGGACCGCGGGCGTCCTCGACGCCGCCTACTTCGACACGAAGCACGAGGCGGAGGGCGAGGTGCGCCGCGGCCTCGCGCGCGGCCTCGACGCGGTCCTCGTGAACCCCGCCGCGATCTACGGTCCGTCGCAGGTGCCGGCGAACTCCTCGAACGTCGTGCGGCAGATCCTCGCCGGGCGCCTGGGCCTCGTGCCGCCGTCGGGCGTGAACGTCGTGCCGCTCGACACGGTCGTCGAGGGCTGCCTCGCCGCCGCTGCGCGCGGCCGCACGGGGCGCCGCTACATCCTCGGCGGCGAGAACCTCTGGCTGCACGAGCTCGTGAAGCGCGTCGGTGCCGCGGGCGGGCTCGACCTCGCGCCGCGCCTCCTGCCGACGCGGCTCGGCGGCGTCGCGCGCGCCCTCGCCGAGCTCGTCGAGCCGTGGGTCCCGGACCGCGTGTGGTTCACGCCGGACATGCTCGCCGTGTTCGGACGCTGGATGTGGTTCGACACGGGGCGCGCCGAGCGCGAGCTGGGCGTCGTGCCCGGCGACCTCGACGCCTGCCTGCGCGCGACCGTCGAGCAGGTGCGCGCCGGCTGAGCGCGCTCAGAGCGTCGGCGCGACGACCGTCGTCGTGGTCTCCTCGCCCGGACCGACGCGGACCGGCACGCTCTCGAGCGCGCGCTTCACCTCGAGCGCGAAGTCGAATCCCGCGCTCCGCTTGTCGGGCCGCGCGTCGAGGTGGTAGTCCCCGGGCAGCAGCCGCCGGAAGACGAAGCGCCCCTCGCCGTCCGTCTGCGCCTGCCGGTTCTCCGGCCCGCCGAGGAACACCGTGCCGCGCCGCAGCGCCTGGCCGTCGGCGGCCATCGCCGTGCCGCGGATCGTCCCCGGCCGCGGCACGACGAGCGTCGGCATCTCCGTGAGCGCGCCCGCCGTCGCCTCGACGTCGTCGACGAGGTAGACGGGATAGTCCGGGTGGTCCACCTGCACCTGGTACACGCGCTCCGTCGCGTCCGTGAGCTGGAACACGCCGTCGGAGTCCGTCACGCCCTGCACGGCCTGCCACGAGCGCGGCCACTGCCGGCTGCGCAGGAACTCCACGTTGGCGAGCTTGTTCTCGTGCAGCGTGATCTTCGCGCCGGCGATCGGCTGGTCGAGGTCGTCGACGACGCGTCCGCGCATCGTCGCGCCGTACTGGAGCGTGAGCGTGACGCCGCCGACGTCCGCGCCGGGTCGCACGCGGACGGGCTCCGACGTCGTGAGCGCGAAGCCGCGCGCCCACGCCTCGAGCCGGATCCAGCCCGTCTCGACGTCGCGCAGCTCGAAGCGCCCCTCGCCGTCGCGGATGCGTCGCGTGCCGCCCAGGGGCGTCGTCGTGACGGTCTTCTTGGGCCCGTGGAGCACGCGCAGGTCGAAGGCCGTGACGGGCTCGCCCTCCGGGTCGACGATGCGCCCGCGCACCGCGCCCTCCGGCGTCATGACGAGCAGCACCTCCTCCTCCGGGTCCATGACGTCGACCATCCGACGCGACCAGCCCTTGGCGTCCGCGTCGATGCGGTACGGACCGGGCCCGAGGTCGCCGACCGTGAAGCGCCCGTCCTTCCCGGTCGTCGCGACGCCGCGCCCCGGCTTGAGACCCTCGCACTGCACGATGACCGTGAGCCCGGCAACGGGCGCGTCGTCCTCCTTGGACACCGCGCGTCCCGAGAGCGAGCGCGCCTGCTCGAGCACGATCGTGAAGCGCTGCTCGGCGAGGTCGTCGCCCGTCGCCGTGCCGCCCTGCACGACGGTGTTCGCGTGCCCGTCCGCGGTCACCGCGATCAGGAACGGGAACCGCGGCGCGTGCTCGATGCGGAACGCGCCCTCGTCGTCCGTGATCACGATGCGCTCCGGACGCGACCAGCCCTCGCCGTCGGAGAACGCCTCGGCGAGCGTGCCGTACGACAGCGCGACCTGCGCGCCCGGCAGCTCGCGCTGCGTCGCGCCGAACACGGTGCCCACGAGCGTGTACCCCGCCTCGACGACGAGGTCGCCCGCGTCGAGCGTCTCGCCCGGCTGCAGCACGTACGGCCCGAACTCCGCGCGCACGAACGCGTCGCCGTCGACGCGCAGCACGAGGTCGCCGCGGATCGGCAGCCCGGCGACGTGGAAGCGCCCCTCCCCGTCCACCTCCACCGGGTCGACGTCGACGGGCTCGAGGTGCGCGCCGCCCGCGAGGAAGACCGAGCGCCGCCCGGCGAGGATCGTGACCCGGCCGCGCGTCACGGGCAGCCGCTCGGGCGTCACGAGGCGCCCGGACACGGCGGCGGTGGGCGCCTCCTCCGCGGCGGGCGGCTGCTCACGCTCCTCCGGGACGTACACCGGCAGCGACGGCTCGGCGGGCGCCTCGGGCTCCGGCGCGGGCTCCGCCACGACGGGCTGCGGCTCCGCCGGCGCGACCTCCGGCGTGTCCTCGAGCAGCAGGAAGACGGCCGCCGCGAGGGCCGTGACGGCCGCGAGACCGGCGAGGATCGGCAGGATCGGGGAGCGTCGGGCGGCCATGGGGGAGCGGGGGCGGGGGGCGGCGCTGCGGAGCGGGGGCGCGGCCGGGAGGGGCCCAGGATTCTGCTTGGAATTCGCGCCCCCCTCTACGAAAATCCCCCGCTCTGTTTGCCGGTGGTCCCATCGTCTAGTCAGGTCTAGGACAGGTGCCTCTCACGCACCAGACAGGGGTTCGAATCCCCTTGGGACTACCAACTCCCCCCTCCCCGCGCGCGACGCCGGTTCCGGCGCCCCGGGGAGACCGGCCCCCGGCTCCAGACTGCGCATGACCCCCGGGCGGCCCACGAGCCCCGACGACGGCTCCGGCAACCTCGTCCTCATCGGGCTCCGGGCGTGCGGCAAGACGACCCTCGGCCGGGAGGTCGCCCGCCGCGCCGGCCGGCCCTTCGTCGACCTCGACGAGGCGCTCGCCGCCCGCGCGGGGCGCGGCGCCGACGCCGTCCTCGCGGAGGACGGCGAGGACGCCTTCCGGGCCCACGAACAGGCCGTGCTCCTCGCGGCCGCCGACCTCCGCGACCACGTCGTCGCCACGGGCGGGGGGGCGGTCCTCGGCGGCGAGGCCTTCGAGGCCCTGGCGCGGCCCGCGTTCGTGGTCTACCTCCATGCGTCGGTCGAGACGCTCGTCGCCCGCTCGGCGGCCCGCCCGCGACCCCCGCTCACCGGCCTCCCGCCCGCCGCGGAGGTCGCCGCCCTCCTCGCGCGGCGCGATCCGCTCTACCGGGCGGCGGCCGACAGCACGATTTCCGTCGAGGGGCCGGATCCTATACTGGCCGTCCTCGCTCGTTGGCCCCCACGGCCCGCAGATGACAGCACTCGGTGACGATCCCCTCCGCCCGCGGATCGCGACGACGGCCAGGCTCCTGGCGGTCGCCGCGCTGTGCGGGGCGGCCCTGACGGCGCCGTCCGCGCGCGCCGCTCTGCGCGTGCAGGACGGGGAGCCCGCGCAGGAGGCGGGCGCCGGGCGGGGCGGGGCCGCGGACGACGAGGACGCGTCGCCGCAGGTCCGCGCCTCGCGGCGCGCGCTCCGGGACGGCACGGAGGAGGTGCCCGTCCTCGCGATCCACGCGACGCGCCTGCTCGACGCGGGCGACGTCCGGACCCTCGCCGAGGTCATGGCCGGCTCCGACCGGGAGGCGATCCTCGGCATCCTCCAGGCGCTCCAGACGACGACCTCCGTCGCGCTGCTCCCCGAGAGCATCGTGCTCGCGTCGAAGGCCGAGGACCCGGAGATCTCCCGGCTCACGCTCGACTACCTCGTGCGTCTCGCGCGCGGGCAGTCCGACGTCACGGAGCGCCTCGTCGCGCGGCTCGTCGCGGCCGACCTGCCGCACGCCGCGCAGGTGACCATCGTGCGCGTGCTCGGCAAGTCGCGCGACCTGCGCGCGGTCGACCCGCTCGTCGACCGGGTGGACGGCGCGCTCGGCGACCCCGCGCGGCGCGCCCTCGAGGAGCTCACCGGGCACGCCTTCGGCAACGACCGTCTCGCGTGGCGCTCCTTCTGGGACCGCTCGCGCGACCTCGGCCGCGACGTCCTCCTCGAGCGCAGCCTCGCCTCCGAGCGCGAGGCGCGCACGGAGACCGAGTCGCGCATGCGCGAGGAGATCGTGCAGATGCGCATCCGGCTCATGGGGTCGGACGTCGACCAGCTCATCGGCGGGCTCTCCGACGAGTACGCGGCGGTGCGCCTCGCGAGCGCGCAGCGGCTCGCCTCGCACCCGAACGGCGAGCAGGCCGCGACGGCCATCCCCGTGCTGCTCGACCGGCTCGGCTACGGCGCGAACGGTCACGGCTACGTGAACGGCGACGGCGGCACGAACGGGCAGGGCGAGGCCGGCGGGCGCGGCGAGGCCGACCCGCAGGTGCGCGCCGCGCTCGTCGCGACGCTCGGCGTGCTCGGCCGCGGCAACGCCGCCGTGCAGGACGTGCTGCTCTCCGAGCTGCGCTCCGGCGACCCCGGCATCGCGGCCGTGGCGGCCGCGGCCTTCGAGCGGCTGCGCGACCACCCGGAGGTCGTCGACCCGCTGCTGGACTACGTCGAGCGATCGCCCGTCACCGAGGGGACGCTCGTCACCGTGCTGCGCGTCGTCGCGAGCAACCAGCCGTCCGGCGTGCTCGACCGGCTCGCGGCCTGGCTCGACCCCGCGCACTCGGCGACGGTGCGCGCGGCGGCCGTCGCCGCGATCATGGCGTCCGCCGAGCTGCCCGCCGCGCTCGCCGCGGTGGAGTCCGTGGCCGGCAACGAGGACGTGCGCGACGTGCGCTACGCGCTCGCCAAGGCGCTCGGCGACCGCGCGCGGACGATCCCCGGCGACGACCCGGCGCGCCCGCAGGTGCTCGCGCTCCTCGGCCGGCTGCTCGACGACGTCGACGCGTCGGTGCGCGCCGAGGCCGCGAGCTCGGTCGGCGAGGCGGGCGGCGCGGACGCGTTCGCGCAGCTCGACCGGCGGTCGCGCGCGGAGACGGACGCGGGCGTCATGGTGCGCATCGTCACGGCGCTCGGCGAGATCGGCGAGCGCGAGGGCGTCGGCGTCATCGGGCGCGTGCTCTCGTCGTGGACGGGCGACAGCGCCGCCGAGCTCGTGGACGCCGCGCGCCGCGCGCTGCTCGTGCTCGGCGAGGGCGTCGCGGCGGACGGCTGGCTCGAGATGGCCGGCACGCTCCAGGAGGTCGGCAACCCCGGCCTCGCCGCGTGGGCGCTGCGCGAGATCCTCCTGCGGCACGAGGGCGACCCGGGCTCGCGCGACGTCGTGTCGCTCGCGCGCGGTCACCTCGCCGAGGTGCTGTGCCTCAACGGCCAGGCCGCCGAGGCCTACCAGATGCTCGTCGAGCTCCACGAGGCCGGCGCGCCGTACCCCGCGCCGCGCATGCGCCTCGAGCTCCTCGCGCGCACGAGCGAGCAGCTCGGCAGGACGAGCGAGGCCGCCGACTGGTACCTCGAGCGCCTCGACGAGCTCGCCGAGGGCGACGCGACGCGCCTCGAGACGCAGCGCGGCGCCGTGCGCGGGCTCATGGGGGCGGGCCGCTGGCAGGAGGCGCTGCCGCTCGTCACGGAGCTCCACGACCTCGACCCGACCGACAACGACGTCATGTTCCGGCTCGCGCGCGTGCAGGCCGGGCTGGGACGCGACCACGCCGCCGTCGCGACGCTGCGCCGGCTCCAGGCGCGCGTCCCCGACGAGGGCGACGCGCTGCGCGCCGAGGTCGAGGTGCTGCTCGCCGAGCTCGAGCCCGCGATCGCCGCGGAGGACGCGCTGCCCGCGACGGGCACCGTGCCGTCCGAGGACGGGGCGCCGGCCGGGGAGAGCGCCGGCGACGCGACCGTCGACGGGGCGGCCGTGGACGGGGTCCCGGACGACGGCGCGACCGCCGACGGGGGCACGGGCGACGACAGCTCGGGCGACGACGCGCCCGCGGACGGCGGCGCTCCGGACACCGGCGTCGAGCCGGCCGCGACCGACGACGACACGATCGCGGACGACACGCCGGCCGCGCCGACCGGCGACGAGGCCGCCGGCGGCGAGGAGGCGCCCGGCGGCACCGCCACGGAGACCGACCCCGGGGGGACGACCCACCGATGAAGATCGTCATCGCCGGCGCGGGCGCGGTGGGCTTCCACCTCGCGCGCGAGCTCGGCGTCGAGGGGCACCACATCGCGATCATCGACGTGGACGCCGAGAAGCTCGAGTACCTGCGCGACCGGCTGGACGTGCTCACCGTGCAGGGCGGCGCGACGGCCGGCTCGTCGCTCACCGCGGCGGGCACCGCGGACGCGGACCTGTTCATCGCCGTGTCGAACCAGGACGAGGTGAACATGCTCGCGTGCGCCGCCGCGCACGGCATGGGCGTGCGCCGGACGCTCGCGCGCGTGCGCAACCCGGACTTCGTGTCGGAGTCGCCGCTCGTCGACCCGGTGAAGCTCGGCATCACGCGCTTCATCAACCCCGACGAGATCGCGGTCGACAGCATCGTCGCGCTCGTCGACGCGCCGGGCTCCATCGACGTGGGCGACTTCGCCGGCGGGCGCATCTTCCTGCGCTCGTTCGACCTCGAGGAGAACTCCGTGCTCTGCGGGCGGCCGCTGCACCGCCTCAAGGAGGACTACTCGGGGCAGGAGTTCCTCGTGGCGTCCATCCAGCGCGGCGGCCAGCACATCGTGCCCAAGGGCGACGACGCCATGGAGCCGGGCGACCGCGTCTTCATGCTCATGACCGAGCGCTCGCTGCCGACGTTCCGCAAGGTCGTGTCGGGCACCGACCGCGTGCAGCGCGTCGTCGTGTACGGCGCCGAGCGGCTCGGCATCGCCGTGGCGCAGCGGCTGCAGAAGCGCACGAACGTCGTGCTCATCGACGAGGACCGCGACCGCTGCCAGCAGGCGGCCGCCGAGCTCGACGACACGCTCGTCCTCAACGGCTCGCCCAACGACAGCGACATCCAGGGCCAGGGCCGCCTCACCTCCGCCGACTTCTTCATCAGCGCCGGCCGCAACGAGGAGCACAACCTCGTGCTCGCGCTGCTCGCGAAGAAGCGCGGCGCGCGCCGCAACATCGTCGTGACGGCGGACCCGGACATCGTGTCGCTGCTCGACAGCCTGGACATCGACGCGGTCATCAACCCGCGCCTCACCATGGTGGGCCGTCTGCTGCGCTACGCGCGCGGCGGCCGCGTGCAGGCCGTGCAGAAGATCGGCGAGAGCACGGCTGAGGTCATGGAGATGGTCGTGCGCCACGGCGCGAAGGCCGTCGGCATCATGCTCAAGGACCTCAAGCTCCCGCACGGCGCGCTCGTCGGCGCGATCATGCGCGACAAGGAGGCGTTCATCCCGCACGGCCGCACCGAGGTCAAGGAGGGCGACGTCGTCGTGTGCTTCGTGCTGCCGGGCCTGCGGGACCGCATCGAGCGCATGTTCGCGCGGCGCGGCGGCCTGCACTTCGCCGGGGACTCCTCGGCGTCCGCCGTGACGGAGCCCGAGGAGCGGAGGCCCGACCGGGCGCCCAGCGGCGTCCTGCGCGGGCGTGACCGCGACGACGAGCAGCCCGACGACGCGTGAGCGTCTCCTCCGTCTTCCACGTCGTGGGGCGGCTGTGCGCCGTCTACGCCGGGCTGCTGCTCCTGCCGCTCGTCGTGTGGCTCGCCGACGGCGGCGGGTGGGGGCCCGTGCCGCACGCCTTCGTCGTCGCGGCGGCCGTGACCGCCGCGGTGGGCTTCGGGCTCCAGCTCAGCTTCCGCTTCGTGCGCGAGGAGTTCGACTTCGAGGAGGGCTTCGCGGTCGTCACGTTCAGCTGGCTCGCGTTCTCGCTGCTCGGCGCCGTGCCGTACGTGCTCGCGGACGCGGTGCCCGGCTACACGGACGGCCTCTTCGAGACGCTCAGCGGCCTCACGACGACGGGCGCGTCGATCCTGTCGGACCCGTCCGCGCTCGGACGGCCGCTGCTCTTCTGGCGCGCGCTCACGCACTGGGTCGGCGGCATGGGCATCGTCGCCCTGAGCGTCGCGATCCTCCCGGCGCTCGGCGCGGGCGGCAACTTCCTCTACCGCGCGGAGGCGTCGGGCCCCAGCAAGGACAAGCAGCTCCCGCGCATCCGCGACGTCGCGAAGCTGCTGTGGGGCATCTACCTGGGGCTCACGGTCGCCGAGACGATCGCGCTCGTCGTCGCGGGCATGCCGCTGTTCGACGCGATCTGCCACAGCTTCGCGACGGTCGCCACGGGCGGCTTCGGGACGCAGCCCGACTCGCTCGCCTCGTACAGCCCGGCCATCCAGTGGGTCGTCACGGTCTTCATGGTGCTCGCCGGGCTCAACTACGTGCTGCTCTTCAGCGCGCTGCTCGGCCGGCCCGGCGCGCTGTGGCGCAGCACCGAGGCGCGCCTGTGGCTCACGATCCTGCTCGTGTCCACGGTCATCGGGTGCGCCGTGCTCCGGGCGCGTGACGGCGCGCCGGACGGCCTCGAGCCGCTCGTGCGCGGCGTGGCGTTCACGGTGGCGTCCGTGAGCTCGACGACGGGCTTCGCCACCGTCGACTTCGGGCAGTGGCCCGTGTCGCTGCACGTCGTGCTGCTGCTGCTCATGGTCGGGGGCGCCTGCGCCGGCTCCACGAGCGGCAGCGCCAAGATCGCGCGCCACCTCATGTGGGCCAAGGCCGCCGCGCGCGAGCTCAAGCGCCTGCTGCGTCCGACCGCCGTCTTCGTCGTCAAGGTCGAGGGACGACAGGTGCCGGAGCAGGTCGTCACGCGCAGCGTCTCGTTCCTGCTCTTCTACCTCGGCACGGCCTGCCTCGGTACGCTCCTCCTGACGCTCCTCGACATGGGCGGCACGGAGAGCTTCAGCTCCATGATCACCTGCCTCTCCGGCGTGGGCCCGGGGCTCGGCGCCGTGGGGCCGACGAGCAACTTCGCGGCGGTCCCCGAGGCCGGCAAGGTCCTGCTCATGGTCGCCATGCTCCTCGGGCGTCTCGAGTTCTTCGCGATCTTCGTGCTCCTCTCGCCGCTCGCCTGGAGGCGCTGACCCGTGAACATCGGCGTCGTCCTCTACATCCTCGGTCGCCTCTGCACGCTGCTCGCGGTGCTCATCGCGTCGCCGCTGCTGCTGTGCCTCGCGGAGGGCGGCCTGGGCACGCCGACCGCCAACGCGTTCATCGTGTCCTCGGTGGTGAGCCTCGGGCTCGGCGTCGCGCTCCAGCTCTCCTTCGAGTTCGAGCAGGACCGCTTCGGCTTCGGCGAGGCGTTCGCGACCGTCACGTCCACGTGGATCCTGTTCACCGCGCTCGGCGCGATGCCGTTCGTCATCACGGGGCGCATCCCGTCCGTCGTCGACGCGTGCTTCGAGGTGCTCTCCGGCTTCACGACGACGGGCGCGTCGATCCTGCCGGACCCCGCGGTGCTCGACCGGCCGCTGCTCCTCTGGCGCGCCATGACGCACTGGGTCGGCGGCATGGGCATCGTCGCGCTGTCCGTCGCCGTGCTGCCGGCGCTCGGCGCGGGCGGCAACTTCCTCTTCCAGGCCGAGGTCCCCGGCCCCGAGTCCGAGAAGCTCCTGCCGCGCATCTCGTCCACCGCGAAGCTGCTGTGGACGCTCTACCTCACGCTCACCGTCACGCAGTTCGTGCTGCTGTGGGCGGCGGGCATGACGCCCTTCGACTCCATCTGCCACACCTTCGCGACGGTGGCCACGGGCGGGTTCGGCACCCGCGCCGACTCCCTCGCCTCCTTCGGGCCGGCGGTGCAGTGGGTCGTCGTGCTCTTCATGTTCCTGGCGGGCGTGAACTTCGTCATGCTGCTCAACGCCATGAAGGGTCGCTTCCGCGTCGCGATCGGGAACACGGAGGTGCGCGTCTACACGGGCATCGTCGTCGTGGCGACGCTCCTGTGCCTCGCGGCGACGGCCGGGCGGCCGGGCGCGCCCGTGGGCTTCGAGCCGCTGCTCCGCGACTCGGCGTTCACCGTCGTCTCGCTGCTCACGTCGACGGGCTTCGTGACCGCCGACTACGAGGTGTGGCCCGTGGGGCTCCACGGCCTGCTGCTCGTCATCATGGTGTGCGGGGCCTGCGCCGGCTCGACGGGCGGCGGCGCCAAGGTCATCCGCTGCATCGTCGCGCTCAAGACCGGCTTCCGCGAGGTGCGCCGCCTGCTGCGCCCCAAGGCCGTCTTCGTCGTCAAGGTCGGGCCGCGGCCGCTCACGGACCAGGTCGTGTTCAAGACCGCGGGCTTCTTCGTGATCTACGTCGCGATCACCGCGGTGCTCACGCTCGTGCTCATGGCCGAGGGCCACGACGGCTCGACGTCGCTCTCCGCCATCATCGCCTGCCTCTCGAACATCGGCCCGGGCCTGGGCGAGGTGGGGCCGACCTCCAACTACGCGCACTTCGAGCCGGCGACGAAGCTCCTGCTCATGGTCGCCATGCTGCTCGGCCGGCTCGAGTTCTACTCGGTGCTCGTGCTGCTCCTGCCGCTCGCCTGGAAGCGCTGAACCCGGAGCGGGGCGCGTGCGGCGGCCGGGCGCGACGTCGCGCGGTCAGGCGTCGAAGACGCCGAGGTCCGCCTTCGTCGCGGTGAGCTCGAGGGCCTCGTAGGCGCCGCGCGCCGTCGCGGTGCTCTCCTCGACGAGCGTCTCCCCGTCGACCCCCAGCGTGTGGAAGGTCTGCCGCCAGCTCGCGTGCACCGAGTGCAGCCCGCCGTTGAGGTGCCGCAGCAGGCGGCGCAGCTGCGTGCGGTCGTTCGGCGTGAGGTGCAGCATGGGGAGCAGCCGGCCCAGGAGCCGGTGGCCGTCCTCCGCGACGATGCGCCCCGTGAGCATGCGCGCGTGCGGCCCCGCGACGTCGTCGAGCAGCCGCACGGGCAGCGCGGAGAGCTCGCCGAGCACCGCGAAGCCCGTCGTCACGAGCGACGGCACGTGCCCGCTCGTGACGACCTCGCCCAGCACGGCGTCGAACTCGCGCACGACGACGTCGTCGTCCACGCGCACGCCGGCCTCCTCGCCGGCCTCGCCGCGCAGCTCGTCCGCGAGCCCACGGTTCCGCTGCGCGCCCTCCTCGAGCGAGGCGCCCCAGGTCGGCTCGGCCGTCCGGGCCGCGAGGTCCGCGAGCACGTCGCCCAGCGCCGTGCGCCAGCGGGCCTGGAGCGCCCAGACGTCCTGCTGGCACTCCATCGCGTCGGGGGTGAGGAAGCCGAGTCGTCGCCAGTCGGGGGTGGTCATGGGGCGCCCACGGTAGCAAGCGGCGGCGGCCGACGCCCGCGCCCGCCGCGAGTCCCGGAGCCGATCCGCGTCGTCTTCGGCGCGGGTCTCCGCGCGCGTCGGCTGATAGAATCCCCCGCGATGCTCATCGACACCCAGGAGGCCCTCGACGCGCTCATCGACCGGCTGGAGAAGCAGCCCGTCCTCGCCATCGACTGCGAGATGGACTCGATGTACGCGTACGGCACGAGCCTGTGCCTCGTGCAGGTCGGCTGGGGCGCCGACGAGGAGGCCCTCATCGACGGCCTCGTCGACATGGACCGCGCGCGGCTCGGCGCGCTCTTCGCCGACCCGCGGAAGGTCAAGATCTTCCACGGCGGCGAGAACGACATCGGCCTCATGCGCGCCCACTGGGGGTTCGACTTCAGCAACACCTTCGACACCATGGCGGCCTCGCAGATCCTCGGTCACGACGGCGTCGGCCTGGCCGCCGTGCTCAAGCGCCAGTTCGACGTGCACGTGAGCAAGAAGTTCCAGAAGGCCGACTGGCGCGTCCGCCCGCTCCCCGAGGAGCAGGCGGAGTACGCACGGCTCGACGTGCGCTACCTCATCCCGTTGCGCGAGACGCTGCTCGCGGAGCTCGAGGAGCTGGACCGCGTCGAGGAGGCGGAGTGCGAGTTCGCGCGCATCGCATCGGCGAACATCCCGGAGAAGCCGTTCGACCCGGACAGCTGGGTGCGGGTCAAGGGCAGCCGCGACCTCCCGGCCAAGTCGCGCGGGCTCGTCAAGGAGCTCTACATCGCGCGCGACGCGATCGCCAAGCGGCTCGACCGCGCGCCGTACCGCGTGCTGCACGACAGCGCCATCCTCGAGCTCGCGAAGAAGCGCCCGAAGTCCGAGGACGCCTACCGCCGGCTGCGGGGCGTCAACCGGCACCTCGGGAAGCAGGACGTCGACGCGCTGCTCGACGCGGTCCGTCGCGGCGCGGAGGTGGGCGAGATCCCGGTGCCGCGCGGCAAGGGGCGGCGCAAGCCCTGGGAGCCCAACGGCGACGGCCGCCTCACGCCGGAGCAGGAGGGCGTGTTCGACGCGCTGCGCAAGTGGCGCGTCGTCCGGGCGAAGGCGCGCGGCGTGGACGTCTCCCGCGTCGCCACGACGAGCCTCCTCATGACGATCGCGCAGGCCGCCCCGTCCTCGCTCGAGGAGCTGGGCGCGGTCGAGGGCGTCGAGCCCTGGCGCGTCCGCGAGTACGGCGAGGACATCCTGGAGGTCCTGGCCAAGGCCCGCTCGTGAAGAGGCTCGTCGTCGTCCTCGTGCTCGCGCTGGGCGCGGGCCTCTGGTGGTGGTCCTCCTCCGCGTCCGACGACCCGGCGGCGCGGCGCGCGGCGCTCGAGGGCGACGCCCAGGCCGCGTACGACGCCGGCGACCACGAGGCCTCCGCGGCGGCCTGGCTGCGCATCGAGGAGCTCGCGCGCGAGGCCGGCGACGAGGCGGGCGTCGTCGCGGCGCGCGCGCAGCGCGGCGTCTGCCTCAAGATGCTCGACCGCATCGACGAGGCGCGCGCGCTCATGGAGCCCGCCCTGGCCCGCGCCCGCGCGCTGGGCCTCGCGCGCGTCGAGGGCCTCGCCCTCGGGAACATGGCGCGCATCGAGAGCATGTCCGACGACCTCGAGGCGGCGCTCGGCTACCTCGACGAGCTCGTCGCGTTCAGCGTCGAGCACGCCGACGAGCGCACCGAGATCCTCACGCGCGAGCAGGCGGCGGTGCTCGTCGACCGGCTCGGCCGTCCGGAGGAGGCCGTGCGCCGCTTCGACGAGGCGCTCGCGCGGCAGGCCGTGCTGGACCTCGGCGACGACGACCGCACGGCCGCGCTCCACCGGCAGAAGGGCGCCGCGCTGCTCCGGCTCGGCGACGACCTCGGCGCGCTCGCGGCGTGGGACGCCGGCGGCGACGCGGCGACGACGCTCGCGAACCGCGCGCAGCAGCTCGCGCTGCTCGGGCTCCACGCCGAGGCGGCCGAGACGGCGCTCGCCGCGGCGCGCGCGTTCGAGGGCGAGGCGGACCGCCGCGACGGCGCGCGCGACCAGGCGCTCGCACTGAGCTTCGGCGAGCTCCTCCTCTCGGGGCAGCTCGAGGCCTGTCGTCGCGAGCTCGACGCGGTGCTCGCCGGCGCGGACGACCCGGTGTCGCGCGCGCCCTTCGAGCTCGTGGCCGCGCGGCTCGAGCTCACGGAGGGCGACGCGCCCGCCGCCGCGGAGCTCGCGCGCTCGGCGCGGACCGCCGCGGCCGACGAGCTCCTCGCGCAGCAGGCCGGCTGGATCGAGGCCGTCGCGCTCGTCAAGTCGGCGCGCCCCGACGAGGCGCTCGACGTCCTCGCGGCGCTGCCCGACTCGCTCGCGCGCACGGTGCTCCACGGCTGGCTGCTCGACGTCGTGCCCGACACGAGCGCGACGGCCGCCGAGCTCCTGCCGCGGCTCGACCCCGCGACCGACGACGCGGACGACGCCTCGCTGTCGGTGCTGCGCCGCACCTGCCCCGAGCCGCTGCCCGGCCCCGCGTGGCTCGCGCTGCACCTCGCGCTCTCCGACGCGGACCGGCTGCGCGCCATCGGGCAGGACGCCGCCGCCGACGCGCGCCTCGACGACGGCATCGTCGCGGCGCTGCGCTGGCAGGCCTCCGAGACGCTCGAGGCCGTCCTCGGGCGGCGGCCGGACGCCGCGCTCGTCGACTCCGAGGAGCGCGTGCGCGGCTGGCTCGCCGGCGGGCTCCCGCCGGAGGAGGCCGTCGTCGCGGTGCTGCCCGGCGTGCGCCACAGCTACCTCGTGATCTTCACCTCCGACCTGGGCGGCACGACTTTCGGGCTTCCGCCGGGAGCGTCCCTGCTCGGCGCGACGGAGGCCGTCGTCGACGCGATGCGCGGCGGCCGGCTCGACGCGGTGGCGCACGCGTCGCACGACCTCTACACCAAGCTGCTCGACGAGCGCGCGCTCGCCGACCTCGAGGGTCGCACGCTCTGGACGCTGCTGCTCCCCGACGAGCTCACGGGCGTGCCGCCCGGCATGTGGGTCACGCGGCGCTGGTCCGGCGGGCCCGTGGCGTGGCTGCTGCGCGACCACGACGTGCGCCTCATGCCGTACGTCGCGCCGGAGGGCCTCGGCGAGCGGGGGCTCGCGCCGGCGGCGCCCGCGGGCGACGGTCGCTGGGCGCGCTTCGGCGAACCGGCGCTCGACGTCGACGAGCTCTCGCTCGCGGCGGCCGCGGCGCGCGGCGCGTTCGGGAGCGGCGCGCTCGCGACGGGCACGCTGCGGTCGGGCGAGCCGGAGCCCGTGCGGGGCGACGCGTGCACGACGGCGGCGGTGCTCGACGCGCTGCGCGACGCCGCGGTCGTCGAGCTCTCCGTGCCCGGCGTCGGCGGCGACCGGCTCGGCGGCCTGCTCCTCGCGCCGGACGCGTCCGCCCCGCGCGGCGACGCGGCGGCCGGGCTCCTCCCGTGGCGACGGCTCGCGGGGTCGCCCATCGGCGCGGACGTCGTCCTCGACCGCACGCGCTTCGACCCGTCCGACGTGCGGCACGGCGCCGCGCACGCCGCGGCCGCGCTCGTCGCGGGCGGCGCGCGCCAGGTGCTCCTCACGCGCTGGCCGCTCCCCGACACGCTCCGCGACGGCATGCTCGAGCGCCTCCAGGCGGGCGCCGACGGGAGCCGCCCGCTCTGGTCGCTCATCGGCCACGCGCAGCGGCTCTTCGTCGCGGGCGCGGAGGGCGAGGGCCTCGTCGACCGGACGCACCCGCTCTTCTGGGCGGGCTGGCTGCCGTTCGACGTCGGACCCTGAGGGCGCGCGTCGCGACGGCCGGTCAGTACCCGATGGCCTTGATCGCGTCGAGCATCTCCTGGTCCATCTCCTGCTCGTCCGCGCGGCCCTGCTGACCGGGCGCGACCTCCTTCGCGCGCCGCTCGAGCGCCGCGAGCACCTCGCGCATGCGGGCGAGCTGCGTCGGCTCGGTCCCCGAGAGGTCGCGGCGCTCGCCGGGGTCCTGCGAGAGGTCGTAGAGCTCCTCGTGCACCACGGGCGACCACGGGTCGAACGGCCGCTCCTGCGCGGCGAGCTCGTGCTTGCGCTCGGCGCGGCAGATCACCGAGCGCTGGACGGGGTTCAGCCAGCGCCGCGCCTGGAGGTACTTCCACGGGCCGACGACCACGCTGCGCACGACGTTGCGGTGCTGGACGAGCAGCTCGCTCACGACCGGCACGGCCGGCGGCGAGGGCGCGCCCGACACGTCGAGCAGCACGTGGCCGTCGGTGGGGCGGCCGTCGCGCGACACGCCGTGCAGCGCGGTGACCGTCGGCACGACGTCCACGAGCGAGACCGGCCGCGAGACGCGCGCGGGCGGCAGGCGGCTCGGGTCCCACACGACGAGCGGCACGTGCACGGACTCCTCGTAGAGCGTCCACGCGTGCTCCACGAAGCCGTGCTCGAGGAACTCCTCGCCGTGGTCCGACGTGAGCACGAGGGTCGTGTCGTCCGCGACGCCCGCCTCGCGCAGGCCGTCGACGAGGGCTCGGATCGCGTCGTCCGTGTCGACGATCTCGGCGTCGTAGCGCACCTGCTGGTCCTCGTAGCGCGGGTCGCCGGGGCCGAAGCCCTGCGCGACGTACTCGGGCACGCGCGGCCGCAGCTCGGTGTAGAGCCCGATCGGGTCGGCGAAGACCTCGTCGGCGAAGCGCGTGTAGAGCGCCTCCGGCGGCTCGTACGGACCGTGCGGGTCGAAGTAGTGCACGTACATCATGAACGGCTCGTCGCCGGCGTCGCGCACGAAGCGCAGCGCGCGCTCCGTGAGCTCGTGGCCCATGCCGCTCACGCCGCCCTTCTCGACCATCTGGTCGACGTCGTCGAAGCCGCGCGTGAAGCGCTCGTTGCCGAGCATGATCGTCGTCGTGAAGAAGCCCGTGCGGTAGCCGGCGGCCTGGTAGCTCTCGCCGAGCGTCGGCAGGTCGTCGGAGGGCGCCGCGTACCAGCCGAGGCTGCCGCTCAGCGACGGGAGCCGCCCCGTGAGCAGCGCCGCGACCGACTCGCGCGTGAAGGCCGACGGCGAGTACGCGCGCTCGAACACGACGCCCTCGGCGGCGAGTTCGTCGAGGAAGGGCGAGGTGTCGCGCGCGTAGCCGTGGAACCCGAGGTGGTCGGCGCGCAGCGTGTCGACGAGCACGACGACGAGGTTCCGCCGCGGCGCGTCCGGCGCGGCGGGCCCGTCCGCCGGGCCGCAGGCGACCGCGAGCACGAGCGCGGCGAGCCCCGCGGCGGCGCGACGGGACGGGGACGTGCGGCGCGCGGCGGCGCGCGGCGTGTCGGCGGGGGTGCGGTCTCGCGGCATCTCGATCAGCGGTCGGGGGTGCGGAAGTAGGCGCCGGTGCCCCGGATGGCGCCCTTGACGCGGCCCTCGAAGCGGCCCGTGAGGTCCCAGATCTCCGTGGCGACGTCGGCGTGGTAGCAGCGGCGCACGTGGAGGGTCGTCGCGAGCCGTCGTCGGAAGTAGAACGGCCGCTCGAGCATACCCTCCGGGGGCGGCGGCCAACTGTGCAGGACGACGAGCTCCACGCCGGCCGCCCGCAGGTTGGCGACCACCTCGTCGCCGGGGATCCGCACGTCGTCGTCGAAGCGTGACCACCACTCGTGGCCGGGCTCGCGCCAGTGCTCGTGGAGCGGCTTCCGGAGCGTGCCGTCCTTCTCCGTCGGGATCGGGACGTGCTGGAGGCGGCGCCCGAAGGTGGGGTAGGTCAGCACGTGGCTCGGGGGGTCCATCGAGTAGACCGCGAGGTGCGCGCCGTCGGGGAGCTCGTCGACCGCGCGCCAGCCGCGCTCCAAGGCCTCCCGGAACGCGTAGAGGTTCTCGTCGGCGAGCCCCTGCCGCCACGGCGTCGAGAGCGCGAGCCCCAGGACGAGCGCGCCGACGACCGCGACGACGAGCCGGGGCGACCACCGCCTGTCGCTCGTCGCGGGCGCCGCGCGACGCCGCCACGGGAGCGCCGACGGCAGCACGAGCAGCCCGAGGACGAACGGGAAGGTCACGTAGCGGACGAGGTAGTTGGCGCCCGCGTCCGGCCGGTTGACCGTCCCCGAGAACGGCTGCATGGGGAACAGGAGCGCGAACACGACGCCGCACAGCAGGAGCAGGCGCAGGTGCGCGCGGCGCGCGGCGTCCGGCTCGCGCACCGTCGCCCGGAGACCGCCGAGCCCGCCGGCGAGCGCGAGCACACCGAGCGGCAGCGGCCAGTCGAGGTGCTCGGAGAAGAAGACGCGCCACGTCTCGGGTTCCGTCCAGCCGCTCTCCGCGAGGATGCGGAGCTGCGTCGTCGCGTACTGCACCTCCTTGGTGAACGGACCCTCGAAGGGCCCCACCTGCGCCGGGAACAGCGGGTTGCCCGTGACCCAGAGGTTGCGCACGTACCACCAGCCGCCTGTGGCGGCGACCGCGAGCGCGAAGACGCCGCCGCGCGCGACGACCGACGCGCCGCCGCCCGCGCGCCGGGGGAGCAGGAACGCGACCCCTGCGATCGCGATCTGCGGCGCCGCCGTCGGCTTCATGCCCAGCGCGAGCCCGCCGGCGAGGCCCGCCAGCAACGCCCGCGGCAGCGCGCGTCCGCCCTCGGGCACCCACGCGAACGCGAGCATCCCGACGAGCAGGCACGCCATCGCGAGGTCGCCGGACGTGAAGAACGGCATGCGCTCCTGCATGTCGGGCGCGAGCAGGGCGCACGCGAGCGCCGCGGCCGCGAGCCACGAGACCTGCCCGAGGCGACGCGCGTGCACGACCCACGCCGAGACGAGGATGCCCAGCCACACGAGCATCGGCAGGGACGCGTGCGCGTCGGTGCCCGGCGCGAGCATGAACCAGCCCGCGTGGAGTTCCGCGTTCATCGGGTAGTAGGACTGGTAGTTGAACGGCGTGAGCTCGAGGACGCCGCGCCGGATCCACCACGCGGGCGCGACCGCGTGGTAGGTGAGGATGTCGAAGCCGAAGCGCGTGCCCGTCGCGACGACGTTCCAGGCGGAGACGAGCACGGCGAGCGCCGTGAGCGCGATCGCCGGCCGGGGCCAGGGCGCGGGCCGGTCGGCCCCCGGCGGCGCCGCGTCGGGGGCGCGGCGGCCGAGCGCGAGGTCGAGCACCAGCAGCCCGGCGAGGACGCCCGCGACCGGCCAGGCGGCGAAGGCGCCGGCGAGCCCCGTCGCGAGCAGCACGACCTGCACGATCCCGGCGAAGCACACGAGCCCCGCGAGCACGCGCTCGGCGCCGTGCGCGCCGGGGAGCAGGCGCCGCGACCAGCGCGCCGCGAGCCAGGCCGCCGCCCCGTTGTGCAGCACGAAGAGGACGACGGCGGAGGGCATGACCGGGACACGGTAGCAGGTCCGTGATCGCCGACCGAGAGGCTGGTAGGTTCTCGACGATGCCGACCGACGACGAGTCCACCACCGCAGCCGCCGACGCACGGGGCGCTGGCGGGGGCCGGGTCGTCGCCGCGATCGCGTGGCTCGTCGGCTTCGCGCTCGTCGCCGCCGCGGGGCGCGCGCTCACGCCGTGGCCCGAGGACTTCGCCGTCACGCCGAAGCTCGCGTGGCTCCGCGAGCACCCGGACGCCGTCGACACGCTGTTCATCGGCAAGAGCCATGTCTTCCGCTCGTTCGTGCCGCCGGTCGTCGACGAGGTGCTCGAGAAACGCGGCCGCCCGACCCGCTCCTTCAACATGGGCGCGGAGGGCATGAGCGACTGCGAGATCGACCACGTCCTGCGCACCGTGCTCGAGCTCGACGGGCTGCAGCTCGACACCGTCTGGATCGAGACGCCCGACTGGGTGTGGCGCAGCGCGGTCGACGAGAACATGGACACGAACCGCTCCGTGAACTGGCACACGCCGCGGCAGGTCGCGCGCATGCTGCGCCGGCTCGTGTACCTCGACGAGCCGTGGCGGGACCGGGTCGAGCTCGCTTGGATGCACCTGCGCAACGGGTGGCTGCGCGCGACGAGCTACGGGCAGGGCCGGCGCATCGTCCGCTCCCTGCTCGGGCACCGCGAGCCGCAGCCGCTCACGCAGGAGGAGATCGACCGCGAGCGCGGGTTCCAGGCGGCGGAAGAGGTGGACACCACGGAGGCGCGCATCCGCCGCGAGCGCTTCGCCGAGAACGCCGAGGAGGGCCTGCCGCAGCGCGTGCGCCACCTCGTCAAGCGCAACCGGATCGTCGACGACCTGTCGCACTACGACTTCGGCGCGCTCGAGGCGCAGCTGGACGTCGTGCGGGCGGCGGGCGCGGAGCCGCGCTACTTCGTGCCGCCCGCGATGCACCCCACGCAGTGGGTCGCGCCGCTCGCCGAGGGCGGGCACCTGCCCAACGATCCGCCCGTGTTCAACGACCCGCAGCGCCACCCGCAGCTCTTCACGCTGGAGACCCGCTGGGACTCGCACCTCAACCGACGGGGCGCCGAGGTCTTCAGCCGGATCTTCGCGAACACGATGGCCCGGGACGACGACTGAGGCGCGCGGATGCTCTTCACCGAGTTCCGCTACCTCGCCTTCTTCCTCGTCGCCTTCGCGGTCCACTGGGGCCTGAAGCGCGACGGCGCCCGCAAGAACTGGCTGCTCCTGTGCAGCTACGTGTTCTACGGCGCGTGGGACTGGCGCTTCTGCTCGCTCATCCTGCTGTCGACGTTCATCGACTACAACTGCGGCCGCATGCTCGTGCGGCCGGACCAG
The DNA here is from genome assembly GCA_030428785.1 of bacterium. Taxonomy (GTDB): domain Bacteria; phylum Planctomycetota; class B15-G4; order B15-G4; family B15-G4; genus JAUIEF01. Next base: position 26,406 of record JAUIEF010000007.1, on the reverse strand, counting down.
GCGACGCGCCGCCGGCTGTGGGTCACGCTCAGCGTGTGCGCGAACCTCGGGCTGCTGGGCTTCTTCAAGTACTACAACTTCTTCGTGGAGTCCGGCGAGGGGCTCTTCACGTGGCTGGGCCTGGACTTCCCGGCGCGGACGCTCGACATCGTCCTGCCCGTCGGCATCAGCTTCTACACCTTCCAGACCCTCAGCTACACGATCGACATCTACCGCGGGAACCTGCGGCCCGTGACGAGCCTGCGCGACTTCGCGCTCTTCGTCGGCTTCTTCCCGCAGCTCGTGGCCGGGCCCATCGTCCGCGCCGTCGACTTCCTGCCGCAGCTCTCCGTGCCGCGCCGCCTCGCCGGCGTCGACGTCCGCGCGTGCCTGACGCTCTTCCTCATCGGGTTCGTCAAGAAGGCGTGCGTCTCGGACAACCTCGCGGTCGTCGTCGACGAGTACTTCGCGTCACCGGCCGCGTACGACGTCGTCTCCTCCTGGCAGGCGACCTTCTACTACGCGGTCCAGATCTACTGCGACTTCTCCGGCTACTCCGACATGGCCATCGCCTCCGCGGGCCTGCTCGGGTACGAGCTCTGCATCAACTTCCGCTTCCCGTTCTTCGCCACGAACATCGGCGACTTCTGGCGGCGCTGGCACGTGAGCCTGTCGTCCTGGCTGCGCGACTACCTCTACATCCCGCTCGGCGGCAACCGCGGCTCGCGACCGTTCACCTACCGCAACCTCACGCTCACCCTCGTGCTCTGCGGCTTCTGGCACGGCGCCGGCTGGAACTACATCGTCTTCGGCGCGCTGCACGCCGCCGCCGTCATCGCCCGCGTCGAGTGGCGCGCGCACCGCAACGCGACGGACGCCTCCCGACCGCTCGCCGACCTCGTCGGCGTCCTGCTCACCTTCTGGTTCTTCGCCGGCACGCTCATCGTGTTCCGGCCGAGCGGGCTCGCGCCGACCCTCGAGGCGCTCCGCGCGTACGCGCTCCTCGACACGGCCGGCACCCTGCGCCTCGAGACGGGCTTCGCGTGGCTCTTCCCCGCGCTCGCCGTCGTCCACCTCCTCGCGTGGCGACGCACCTTCGCGACCGCCTGGGAACGCGCACCGACCTGGGTCGCGTACGGCGTGCTCGGCGCGGGCTCCGCCCTCGCGCTGCAGTTCGCGGCTCGGGACTACCAGCCCTTCCTTTATTTCCAGTTCTGAGGTCTGGGCGCGGGTCGGTTGGGGGGGCTTTCTTCGACTCGCGGCCCTCGCAGCGGACCGCGGGCGGGGGTGTCGGGGGGAGGCGTGGAGGGGGTGGGCGCCCGCGGCCGCTGAACGGTCCATCGGTGGATCCTGGGCATGACGCCGATGGGGAGCGAACCCGAACCCGAACCCGGTGCCGAACCCGAAGCCGGTGCCGAAGCCGAACCCGAAGCCGGTGCCGAAGCCGGACCCGAACCCGAAGCCGAAGCCGAACCCGAAGCCGAGGCGGAACCCGAAGCCGAGGCCGAACCCGCGGTCGAACCCGCGGTCGCGATGGGGCGGCCTCGAGCCGGTGGGGGCGGCGGATCCGCCTCAGCCGCCCGCCGCCTCCTGCGCGCGCACGTTCTCGATGCCCTCGTCGAGTTCGTGGAAGAGGTCGCCGACGAGTCGTTCCAGGTGCGCGTCGGACGAGAGGACGTAGTAGTTCCAGCCGCCGGCGTGGGCCGCCCACATGATGCGGCCGGACTCCACGTCGATCGCCCGGGCCTCGAGCACGGCGTACTTCCACCAGATCGGCGGCAGCACGAGCCAGCCGGAGCTCATCGACGCGCGGGCGATGACGATGTGGTCCGCCTTGCACAGCACGCCGAGCTTCTGCTGCGCCTCGCGGTTGTCGAAGAGCTCGCTCGTCGTGAGCGACAGCTCCTGGATCGCCTGCGAGATGGATGCACGCTCGACCACCGAGTAGAGCCGCTGGCCCACGAGGTAGCGGGTGAGCTTGTCGGAGAGCAGGTCCTCGTCGAACGGGAACGCCTTCGACATGCCCGCCACGAGGAACGAGCCCTCCGCGTTCTGCGCGTCGACCACGGCGACGACGGCGACGGTCTGCGGCACGGTGAAGTCCTTCGACACCGTGGCGTGGTACTGCGTCGAGCAGGCGATCGACGTCGCGACGAGCAGCGCGAGGACGACGGGGGCGCGGACGGACATGGCTCTCCTCCTTCGGGCGGCGATGGGAGCGGGGATTCTACCGGGTCCGCGTGAACAGGCGGGGTGCCGTGGCGGTTACGGCGGGCGGGGCGGGAGTGATCCGCGCCGGGACGGGTGCTCGGAATTCGGGTGTCCCATGACGGGATCTGGCGCGCTCGGCTCCGAAGCCGAAGCCGAAGCCGAAGCCGAAGCCGAAGCCGAAGCCGAAACCGAAGCCGAATCGGAACCCGAAGCCGGATCGGAAACCGGAACCGAAACCGAAACCGGAACCGCCCCGGCGGTTCGACCGCCGGGGCGGGGCGCTTCGTCAGTGCGTGAGCTTCCAGAGCATGGCGAGCACGCGGTCGAGGAGCTCGAAGGATTCGGCGAGGTCCTCCTCGCGCAGGTCACCCAGCGCCACCGCGGTACGCAACGCGGTCCGCACCTCGTCCGCCGAACCTGCCGCAACGCGCCAGTGATGCCGGCGATCCTTCCCGCCGCGACGCTGACCCTCGGAGATGTTGAGGGTCACCGAGGCAGCAGCTCTCCGAACCTGGCGGTGCATGTCGCGATCACACACCTGGAGCGTCGCCAACGGCGAGCGAAGCGAGGCCACCATGCGGATCGCGATCTCGAGGACGTCGAACATGTGAGGGACTCCTTTCCTGGAATCGGGTGGGGTGACGCCCAGTGGGGGCCCCGCCCGATTCCAGGAAAGGAGTCCCGCCCAGTGCGTCGAGCACGCAGCCGGGTGACCACCGACGTCGTGTCCCCGGAGTCTTGTGGGGCGCTCACGAAGTGAGCGGCCGCCGAACTCTCGCGAAGCGAGAGGAGGCTTCGGGTTCGGGTTCGGGTTCGGGTTCGGGTTCGGCTTCGGCTTCGGGTTCGGCTTCGGGTTCGGGTTCGGGTTCGGGTTCGGGTTCGGGTTCGGCTTCGGCTTCGGGTTCGGCTTCGGGTTCGGCTTCGGGTTCGGGTTCGGCTTCGGGTTCGGCTTCGGGTTCGGCTTCGGGTTCGGGTTCGGCTTCGGGTTCGGGTTCGGCTTCGGGTTCGGGTTCGGCTTCGGCTTCGGCTTCGGCTTCGGCTTCGGCTTCGGCTTCGGCCGAAAACGCGATCCCGTTCCCCTCGCCCGTCGCGCCTACTCCCCGAGCAGCCGCGCCCGCACCGACCGCGCCTCGCTCGCGTCCTTCGTGTCGCCGACGATGACCCGTCCGTCCGCGAAGAGCAGCACGCGTCGGTCCGGCGTGTCGACCCGCACGAGGAAGCGCGTGCGCGTGACCTCGCCCTCGGCGGCGAGCCGTTCGGCGGCGGCGTCGAGGTCGACGGGCGCGCCGGTGGGCGGGAGCTGGACGGCGTCGCGGCCGCAGAGCGCGGTGGGCGTGGCGGCGGCGGGGCGGTCGAGGAAGGCTGTGTCGTGTCGGCCGCAGCAGGCGCAGTCGGGGTCGACGGGCAGGCCGACGGCGCGGACGTCGTTGCGCCAGCCGTCGACGACGAGGACCTCGCCGTCGCGCACGTCGTCGGAGCCGAGGAGGATCTTCAGGGCCTCGCCCGCGGCGAGGGAGGCGACGAGCGACACGACGCTGCCGAGGACGCCGGCGGTGTCGCAGGTGGGGAGCGCGCCGGGGGCGGGGAGCTCGGGGACGTAGCAGCGCAGGCACGGGCCGCCGGGCCGCACGACGAGCAGCTGGCCCTCGATGCCGACGACGCCGCAGTAGACGAAGGGCGTGCCGTCCCGGACGCAGAGGTCGTTGACGAGCATGCGCGTCGGGAAGTTGTCGGTGCCGTCGAGCACGAGGTCGACGTCGCCGAGGAGCGCCTGGGCGTTGTCGGCGACGAGGTCGGTGACGGCGGGCTCGACGCGGAGTTCGGGGTCGACGGCGCGGAGCGCGTCGGCGGCGGCCTCGGCCTTGGGGCGCACGGCCTCGACGTCGGCGGCGGTGAAGAGCGTCTGCCGCGGGAGGTTGCTGAGCTCGACGACGTCGCGGTCGATCAGCCGCAGGAGCCCGCCGTCCGCGCCGCCCGCCGCGCTCCCGACGCCGGAGCGTCCGAGGATCGCGGCGAGGTGGCTGCCCGTCGCGCCGCAGCCGACGATCGCGACGCGCGAGGCGGCGAGGCGGGCCTGGCCCTCGGCGCCGACCTGGGGCAGGCGCTCCTGGCGCACGAAGCGCTCGCTCACGGCGTCGCCCCCGCGCGCGACGGGGCGCGGCACGGCGCGGCGGCGCGCGGTGGGCGTCCCGCGGTCGCGATGCGGCGCGTCACCGGCAGCGTTCCAGCAGCGGGCGGTACCTCGCGAACTCGCGGCCGGCGCCGAGCACCTCCGTGAGGAAGCGGCGGCCGTCCGTGCCGTATCCGGCGCTCGGCTCGAGCCCCTCGACGGCCTCGGTGAACCAACCGTTGAGCGAGATCATGAAGAGCTCGCGCACGGTCTTCGCCGCGACGGACGCGAGCGCGACGGGCGCGCGGCGGTCGTCGGCCTTGACGCGGAAGTCGATCTGCACGGGGCTGCGTCCGGGCCACGCGAGCCGGTAGACGGAGCTGTCGCGGCGCTCGCGCACGGTGCTCAGCGGCGCCATGGGGAAGTGCGTCTGGAGCAGGTCGCCGTAGTGGATGCGCCCGCCCTGCCGGTCGACGTGGATCACGAGGTCGTCGTCGGGGAAGCGCGCGACGAGCTGCTCGATGAGCCGGCCGGTCGTGTGGAAGAGCGTCCACGCCTTGCTGCCCGCGGCGGTCGTCAGGCGGTTGAAGCGCGGCACGAGCACCGGCGCGACGAGCAGGTCGAGGAAGCGGGCGCCGCGCCGCGCGAGGTGGGCGCCGTGCCAGTCCGTGCGCGCGAGCACGTCGTCGAGCGACGCGACGCGCGGCAGCCGCGTCGCGAGCAGCCGCCCGGCGTACCACGGCAGCTCCTCGACCTCGTCGCGCGAGAGGTCGACGGCGCCGGCCACGAGGTTGTCGACGCGCACGGGCAGGGCGCCGCGCGCGAGCGCGAGGTGTCCGAGCGTCGACGTCTCGATGCGCACGAGCGAGCCGCCCGAGGTGTAGAGCGACTTGCTGTCCGCGGTGGGCAGCCCCTGCTCGCGGACGCGCTTCTCGCGGACGATGCGGTCGAGGTCGCTCTCGCGCGCGCCCTCATCGAGGCGGTAGGCGGCGGCGGCCACCACGAGCGGGCCGGTGAACGGGCCGTAGCCGGCCTCGTCGATGCCCGCGACGACGGTCACGCCGGCTGCACTCCCTTGGGCGGCGTCGCGCCGTGCGTCACCTCGCCGCCGCGCAGCCGCACGAGCATGGCGACGCCGATGACGGCGGTGCCGACGCTCACCCACTGCGACGTGCTCAGCGCGCCGTAGATGCCGCGCGCCGTGTCGTCGCCGCGGGTCATCTCGACGAGGAAGCGGCCGATCGCGTAGAGGATCAGCCCGAGCCCGAACACCTGCCCGTCGAAGGAGCGCCGCTTGCCGACCGCGACGCACACGAGGAAGAGCACGAGGTTCATGAGCGAGAGGTAGATCTGGCTCGGGTGCAGCGGCACGCCCACGAGGTCCGGCGGGATGAGGCTCTCCGGCACGCCCGTGAAGGTCACCGCCCACGGTCCGTCCCACGGCGCGCCGTGGTCGTCGCCCACGAGCAGGCAGCCGATGCGCCCGAACACCTGCCCGAGGAAGAGCGCGGGGAGGACGCCGTCGCCGAGCCGCGTGAACGGGATCTTCCACGCGCGCGCGAAGAGCCACGCGCCGAACGCGCCGCCGAAGAAGCCGCCGTACGACACGATGCCGCCCTCCCAGACGGCGATGAGCGAGATGAGGCTGTGGTACGCCTCCGGGTGCACGACGAGATACAGGAGGCGCGCGCCGAGGAAGCCGGCGATGAGCGCGTTGCGCAGGAGGTGGTCGACGGCGCCCGGCGCCTCGACGCCCTGCTTCTTCAACGCGCGCCCGGCCCACCACGCGGCCATGAGCACGCCGACGAGCACCATGACGCTGAACGAGCGGAGCGGGAACCCGCCGACGATCGGCCAGGCCTCGGGGAACCGGAACAGGATGGGGTACACGGCGGGGCGGCGGTCGGCGGGAGGTGGGGGCGGTGGTGCGGCGGACGGTGCGGTCGGCGGCGGCTACGGGGCCGCGCGACGGCGCGCGGACGCGCGGCGCGTCTCCCCCCGCGGCGGCCCGCCGGTCAGATGCTGGCTCCGATGATGTCGCCCTCGAAGACGAGCCGGTCCTTCACGAAGCACTGCGTGGCGAAGGTCGCGAGCGAGCGGCGGACGCGCACGGCGCGCGCCATGATGAGCAGCCGGTCTCCGGGCACGACCTGCCCGCGGAAGCGCGCCTTCTCGAGGCCCGCGAAGCCGAACAACCGTCCGTCCGACTGCTGCACGATGAACGACGACACGAAGGCGGAGAGCTGCGCGGCGGCCTCGACCATGACGACGCCCGGCATGAGCGGCCGCCCGGGGATGTGCCCGCGCACCCAGAAGTCCTCGGCCGTCGTGTCGTGGTAGCCGACGGCGAGGTGCTCCTGCGGGTCGTGGTGCACGACGGCCTGGAGCAGCGCCATCTCGTGACGCTGGGGGATGCGCTCGTGGACGGCGGCCTGGTCGAACACGACGGGCGCGTCCACCCACTCCATCGGATCGGCGAGCAGCTTGGCACTCATGGCCGGCACGGGGGCCTCCGCGGTCGGACGAGGGAACGGGGGATGATAGGCAAAGCCGGCCTCGCGGGGCTACGGCCGCCCGTCGGGCACGGTCGCCCGTCGGCCTCGGTCGCTCGGGGGCCACACGGGGGTCACGGCCGCTCGGTCACCGTCACCCAGCGCACCTGCTGCCCCGTGCCTCCGTAGAGCTCGAACTCCTCGCGGACGGCCGGGCCGCGCCGCGGCGTCGCGGTGAGCGTGTACTGCCCGTCCGGCAGGTGCTCGAGCAGCACCATGCCGCGGTCGTTCGAGCGGCCGCGCGCGAAGTGGGCCTCCCGGCTCCGGACCTCGACGAGCGCGCCCTCGACGGGCAGGCCGTCCTCGCCCTGGACGTTCACGGTGAGCTCGTGGCGCGGCGTGAGCACGATCTCGGTCGTCAGCGTGTCGCCGGCGACGCGCAGCCCGGCCTGGCGGTCGACGCGGTTCGTCGGCTCGAGGAGCGCGACGGCGTACTCGCCGTCCGGCAGCGGCGAGAAGCTGAAGCGCCCGTCGGCGCCGGTCTTCGCGGTGCGGATGCGCGGCGGCGAGGCCTCGGGCGAGAAGAGCTCGACGACCTCGAGGAAGACCGGCACGCCCTCGACCGGCGCGAGCCGCCCGTCGACGACGAGGCCCACGATGCCCGGCCCGCGGCGGAGCTCGACGCGGTGCGGCGCGCGGTCCGGCGCCGGCGTGCGCACGGCGCGCAGCACGCCGGGCTCGTAGCCGGGCGCCTGCACGACGACGTCCCACACGCCCTCCGGCTGCTCGACGAGGAACACGCCGGTGCGCACGTGGAACGGTCGGCTCACGGTGTCGTCGAGGCGGTCGAGCGGGTCTGCCTGGTCCGCCTCGAGCACGTGCACCTGGAACACGGGGATCGGCGCGCCGTCCGCGGCGTCCACGACGAGGCCCAGCACGCCCTCCGGTCCCTGCGGCGCGGGCTCCTCCGTGGCGAGCTCGCGCGGGCGCGTCGCGGGGCGCGCGCCGCCGCGCTCCTCCCGCGCGACGGGGAGGTCCGGAGAGGCGCCGCCGCCGCCGCCCGACCAGGTCACGACGCGCCCGCCGCCGCGCTCCCCGTCCAACGTCGGATCGCCGGAGAGCGTCCACAGGACCCACGCCAGGACGAGCACCACCGACGTGCCGGCGACGATCGCTGCGAGGACGTATCGGTCTCGACGGTTGGCGCTCGTCATGGGGCTCGCTGGAAGCGTGGTCTGCTGCACCTTATCTTGCCGACGGCTCCTGTCCCGAGCCCGACCCCTCCGACGTCCCGGATCCCCGTCCCATGCCACGCGCTCTCGTCTGCCTCCTCGCCCTCGCCCTCGTCGCCGAGGCCCCGGCGCTCGCCGCGACGACGGCCCCGGGACCCGCGCCCGCCGCCGACACCCCCAAGACGATCATCCTGGGCTTCGACGGCATGGACCACGGGCTCACCCGGACGTTCATGGAGCAGGGGCTCCTGCCCAACCTCGCGAAGCTCGCGGAGCAGGGCACCTTCCAGCGCCTCGAGACGAGCAACCCGGCCCAGTCGCCCGTGTCCTGGGCGGTCTTCAACACGGGCGCCAACCCGGGCAAGACGGGCGTCGGCGGCTTCGTGAGCCGGACCTTCGCGCGCAAGGACGGCGAGCGCTTCGGCAACCCGCTGCCCCAGCCCATGCTCGGCTTCCCGCACGAGATCCCGGCCGACGCCTTCGTGCCCTTCCCGATGGCGCTCGAGAAGCCGGAGATGTTCCGCATCCTCGCGGGCGTCGTCCCGCTGCTCGTCGTCTTCCTGCTGTTCAAGCTGCTCTTCAAGCTGCACGTCGGGATCGCCGTCGTGCTCGGGATCGCGGGCGGCGCGGGCGGCTGGTACTGGGCGACGGACTACACGGCGCAGCTCCCCGGCGACGGCATGGTGCCCTACGAGGTGAACCCCATGCAGGGCACCAACTGGTGGAAGCACCTCGACGAGGACGGCGTGCGGCTCATGGGCCTGCAGATCGCGTCGACCTTCCCGCCGGACGACGAGGGCCCGCAGACCAAGCTGCTCTCCGGACTCGGCGTCAAGGACATCGGCGGCTCGCCCGGCAGCTGGTACGTCTTCACGGACGACCCGTGGTCGTGGTCGCACGGCACGGACACCGCCGGCAAGATCGTGAAGATCAACTTCGACCAGCAGGGCGAGACGCGCGCCGTCATCGACCTGCCGGGCCCGAAGAACTGGCTGCTCGAGAGCCAGTACAAGCACAAGCTCGACGTGCTCGAGGAGGCCAAGGAGCACCGCGACAACACGCAGGCCGAGACCGAGGCGCTCGAGGAGCGCTACCGCGAGGAGAAGGCGGCCTACGACAAGTGGCGCCGCGGCGGGCAGGAGACGACGGTGCAGTTCACCTGCGACGTCGACCGGGACGCGGGCACGTTGTCCTTCGACGTGGGCGGCGAGCGCTTCACGCTCGAGGAGGGCGGCTGGAGCGAGTTCGTCCGCATCAAGTACGTGTTCAACGAGATGTTCGCCGCGCACGCGATCGTGCGCTTCCACCTCATCCGCTGCGACGAGGAGGAGGTGCGCATCTTCGTGCCGCCGGTGAACATCGACCCGTACGAGCCGGCGCCGTACCTGCCCATCAGCTCGCCGCCGGAGTTCAGCGCGGAGCTCGCGCACGGCATCGGCCACGCGTACGAGACGCTCGGCTGGGCGTGCATGACGAACCCGCTCAAGGACGTCGAGGACAGCCACTTCGAGGCGCAGTCCTTCATGGACGACATCGTCTTCACGATGAGCCGCCGCGAGGAGCTCCTCGACTGGGCGATGAAGAACTCGAAGCAGTGGGACGTGTACTACCAGGTCTTCAGCACGACCGACCGCATCGGGCACATGCTCTACCGCGAGTACGACCCGGAGCACCCGCTCTACGACGCCGCCTACGCGAACCAGGAGGTCATGGCGTGGGGACGCAAGTTCCCGCTGAAGGAGGCGCTGCCCGAGGTCTACATGCAGGCCGACCGCATCGTCGGCGGCATGATGGAGAAGATCGAGTCGGGCGCGCTGGGCGACGACTGCCTGCTCATGCTCGTCGCCGACCACGGCTTCACGTCGTTCCGTCGCGGCGTGAACCTCAACAACCTGCTCCACGAGCTGGGCTTCATGGCGTTCAAGGACGGCAAGTCGCTCGAGGAGGTGCTCGCGAGCGGCGGCGCGGACCTGCTCACCTACGTCGACTGGTCGCGCACGAAGGCGTACTCGCTGGGCCTCGGCAAGGTCTTCATCAACAAGAAGGGCCGCGAGCCCAAGGGCATCGTCGAGGAGAAGGACTACGCCGCGACGGTGAAGGCGATCCAGGACGCGCTGCTCGGGGTGACGGACGGCCCGGGCGGCCCGCGCGTCGTGACGAGCGCCACGTGGCGCGAGGACCTCTTCGCCGGACCGTGGGTGAAGGAGGGCTCCTCCGAGCGCACGGCCTACGGCGTCACCGAGACCGTCGAGCACGACGGCTTCGCGGACATCTTCCTGGGCTACGCGCCGTACTACCGCGTCTCGTGGGCGAACACGCTGGGCGGCCTCGACAAGGCGTCCATCGTCGACAACACGAAGCACTGGAGCGGCGGCCACGTCTCGGTGGATCCGCAGCACGTCGCGGGCATCTTCTTCGCGAACCGCAAGCTCGCCGAGCCCGCGCGCAGCAGCCTGCTCGACATCGGCCCGACCGTGCTCGCGCGCTACGGCGTCGACCTCGGGACCACCGACGTCGACGGCGTCGCGCTGCCGATCGCCGGGCGCTGACGTGACCCTGCACCTCGTCACGGGCGGCACCGGCTACCTGGGCCGGCACCTCGTCGCGCAGCTCCTCGAGGACGGCCGCGAGGTCCGCGTGCTCGTCCGCCCGGGGAGCGCGCGCGACGGGCTCGACGGCGCGGACGTCGTGGAGGGCGACATCACGGACACGGGCTCGCTCGAGCGCGCGCTCGAGGGCGCGAACCGCGTGTTCCACCTCGCGGCCGAGACGCGCGACGGGCAGCCGGCGCAGCGCTACGACGCCGTGAACCACCGCGCCGTCACCGCGTTCCTCGAGCTCGCCTCGTCGCGCGGCGTCGAGCGCTTCGTCCACACGTCGCACTACTTCGCCATCGGCCGGTCGGGCGAGCCGCGCAGCGCCAAGGACTTCGTCAACGACGAGTACTGGACGCACGACCCGGGCGACATGCACGACGCCCACGAGCAGAGCAAGTACGACGCGGAGAACTCGCTCAACCAGCGCGTGTCGCTCGGCGAGCCCGTGCTCGCGCTCATCCCGACCATGATGTACGGCCCGCAGCTCGGCGCCGTGCGCGGCGTCGACGACCTGCGGCCCGGCGCGCGCATCGTGCGCATGCTCGCCGACCACGCGGCCGGGCGGTACCCGGGCATCCCCGGCGACGGCAGCCAGCTCTGGAACCTCGTGCACGTCGCGGACGTGGCGCGCGCGCACCGCGCGGTCATGGACGCCGAGGACCTCGGCGGCTGGCCGCCCCCGCGCTGGGGCCACTGGCACTACATCTGCGGCGGCGAGAACGTCCGCGCGGCGGACCTCTTCGCGGCGTTCTCCGCGGCCGCCGGCGTCGCGCCGCCCAGGACCGTCAAGAAGCAGGGCGGCCTCTTCGGCAAGCTCCTCGGCGGCGGGCACGACGAGCGCGGCAAGGAGCGCTTCGCGATGGACAGCCACGCGTGGGCCTACTCCTCCGACCTCGCGCGCGAGGACTGGGGCTACGCGGCGCGTCCTTTCCAGGAAGGCCTGGAGGAGACCGTGTCCTGGATGCGAACCTCGGGCCTCCTGGCCTGAGCCGCCCCGCGACCGACCGCGGCCCGGCCCCGACCGGTTTTCCGGGACGACCCGCACCGCACCCCCCGTCCAAGGGGCCGATCCGATGAGCCGCCGACGCCCGACCGCCCTCGCCCGCCTCGCCCTGCCGGCGCTCCTGCTGGCCGCCTGCACGCCCGTGGCGCAGCAGACGCGGTCCGAGGCGCCGGCCGACCGCGACCGCGACCTCGGCCCGCCGCCCTACGCGGCCTTCGCCCGGGAGCGCGTGCGCGACCTCGAGGTCGAGCTCTCGTCGGAGCTCACGGGCGCCCTCGAGCAGGCGCGCGACGTGCGCGAGGCCCTCGACGAACGGCTCGCCGAGCTCGTCGTGCCGGAGCGCTTCGCCACGGACGACCGCGTGCTGCGGACCTGGCACGAGCAGGAGTGGAAGGCCTACCAGGCGTCCGTGCGCGAGCTCTTCGCCGAGGCCATCGACGCGCTCTCGACGCTCCAGGACGAGGCGACGCGGCGCGCCGTCGCGCGCGCCGAGGAGCTCGTCGGCCGGCGGTCCCCGCTCGACCAGGGCGCGACGGGCGACGTGCTCGTCGACAACGCGATCACCTCCTTCGTGGAGTCGCTGCGCGCCGAGGTGCGGCTCGGCGAGCTGGAGAACCGGGCGCAGCGCGACGCGATCGGCTTCGTGGAGCTCGTGCAGGTCTTCTCGACCTTCGGCGTGCCCGGCGCGGACGACGCGCTCGGCGGCCGGCTCATCCTCTACGTGGGCGGCGCCGAGGGCACGCCCGAGCCGCGCGCGAAGCTCGTGCTCAAGAGCCTGGACGGCGAGCGTCCGCAGGGCGTGCGCGTGCTCCAGGCGATCCGGCACCGCGTGCACCGCGGCTACACGATCGTCGACGACCTCGGCTGGCGGAAGATGCCGCGCGGACCGCAGCTCGCGTTCCACGAGACGGCGCTCGTCGCGGACGGCGTCGCGCCGCGCCTCGACACGACCGCCGAGGCCTTCGAGGACCTGCACGACATGCGCATCGTGAGCGACATCCAGTCCGTGCTCGTCCGCGGCGACGAGGTGCTGGGCGGCGTCGACTGGCGCATCGTGTTCCGCGTCACGCTGCGCGGCGACGTGAGCTGGCAGCTCAGCGAGCGCCCGCGCTTCAACCCGATCTGCGCGGAGGCGCGCGGCGCCTTCGGCGAGCCGGGGAGCTGAGAGACGGCGATCGCCGCGGCGGCGCATGACCCGTCGCGCGTGCCGGGGACCTAGGTCTCCTCGTCCCCGACGACGAGCCGCTCGTAGCGCTTGCGCGTCGAGGCCGTGAGCTCCTCGAGCTCGCTGAGCAGGATGTGGCCCGCGTCGCCCTCCGCGGTGTCGGCGAAGCCCATGCGCAGCCCGAGCCGGCGCAGCGCCTCGGCGTCCGAGGGCACCTGCTTCGTGTCGAGGCCCAGCGCGATCTGGAGCCGCGTCTCGACGCGCCGGAAGAAGAGGTAGGTGTCGGCGAGCCACTTCGCCTCGTCCTCGGCGAGGGCGCCGTGGTCGGCGAGCATCTCGAGCGCGCGCGGCGTCTCCTGCACGAGCACGGCCGGCTCCGCGGCGGCGTGCCTCAGCTGAAGGAACTGCGTGAGCTGCTCGATGTCCACCATGCCGCCCGTGCCGTGCTTGAGGTCGTGGCCGGTCGCCTTGGCCTCGATCTTGTCGCGCATGACGCGCATGTCCGCGGCGAGCGTCGGCGGGAGCGTCAGCCGGCGGATCGTGTTGCGGATGGACGCGATGACCTTCTGCCCGAGCTCCGCGTCGCCCGCGACGACGCGCGCCTTGAGCATGGCCTGGTGCTCGAAGAGCGCGGCGCGCGGCGAGCGGTAGTACGTCTCGAACGCGCGCAGGCTCGTCACGAGCGGGCCGCTGTTGCCCTCGGGGCGCAGGCGCGCGTCCATCTTGTAGAGCCGCGGGCTGGCGCGGCTGCCGCCGAGGCGCGCCATGAACTCGCCCGCGACGTGCCCGAAGAACACGCTGTTCGCGACGCCGCGGTCCGTCTCGCCGTCGCCGCTGTAGACGAAGAGCACGTCGGCGTCGCTGCCGTAGTTCGCCTCGAGGCCGCCCACCTTGCCCAGCGCGATGACGACCATGTGCGCGCGCACCTTCGCCGAGACGCCGCGGATCGTCTGCGGCGTGCCCTGCTCGCGCAGGGCCTCCTCGAGCACGAGCTCGTACGCGCGCCGCAGGATGTCGATGCACAGGTGGCTCAGCTCGGAGAGCACGGCCGGCGTGTCGATGCGGCCCGCGAGGTCGCGCACGCCCGTGTGGAGCATCTCGAGCTTCTTGTAGTCGGAGAGCGCGAGCCACGGGTCGCCGTGGAGCTCGGCGAGCCGCGCGCGCCGGCCGCGCCGCCCGCGCACGCCCGTGAGCAGCGCGTCCATGAACGCGTCGAAGAGCTGCGGCTCGTGCTCGAGGATCTCGGAGAGCAGCGGCGAGCCGTCCGCGAGGTGGCACAGCATGTCGAGCAGCTCGGGCTCCTCCTGGAGCTGCGCGTAGAGGATCTCGCGCGCGCCGACGCCGCGGGTCATGCGCTCGAAGCGGTCGAGCGCCGCGTCCGCGTCGCCCGTGAGCGACAGCCGGTCGAGCAGCGCCGGGAGCACGTTCGCGAAGCTCGACACGAGGCGCGGGCTCTCGGGCAGGAAGCGCGACACGGGCTTGGCCGCGCGGCGCAGCACCTCGACGGACGCCTTCGGGCGGTGCAGCCCCGCGTCGCGGAGCGTCGCCTCGAAGGTCTCCTCGTCGGGCTCGGCCTCCATGAGCAGGTGCGGGATGCGCTCGACCGCACCCTCGGCCTGCGGGAACGCCGCCTCGAAGTGCCGCTCGAAGATCGCGCGCACGCGGGTGCGGTGCTCGGCGAGCTCCTCGTCGAAGGTCGCGACGTCCTTGATCCCCATGAGCTTCGTGAGCGGCTTGCGGTCGACGGGCAGGCGGTGCGTCTGCACGCGGTGCATGACCTGCAGCAGGTTCTCGATGCGCCGGTGGAAGAGGTACGCGCGACGCAGCCGCGCCGTCTCGAGGCTCGTGAGCGCGCCGGCGAGGCGCAGCCGCTCGAGCCCGTGGAGCGTCGAGTTGCAGAGCAGCCACGGGTTCTTGCTCGCGTGGATGAGCGCGAGGAACTGCGCGATCGTCTCGACGTCGCGGATGCCGCCGGGCGCCTGCTTGACGTCCGTGCCCTCGCCCTTGCCCGTCCTGTAGCGGTCCTCCGTCGCGGTCTTGAGCCGCTTGAACTGCCGCACGGCGCCCGCGTCCATGCCGCACTCGAGCGTCCACTGCCGCGTGCCCTGCAGGAACGCCTCGCCCGCGCCGAGCCCGTCCTCGCCCGCGACGGACTCCATGATCGCGCGGCCCTTCGTGAGCATCTGGCGCTCCCACGGCCGGCCGATCGTGCGGTAATACTGGAGGCAGCTCGACACGGTGCGCGTGAGCGTGCCCGCCGCGCCCTCGGGGCGCAGCCGCATGTCGACGCGGTAGAGGTGGCCGTCGACGGTCTGCCGGCCGAGCAGGGCGACGAGCCGCCGCGCGACGCCGTCCGCCGTCGCCTGGTCGCGCGCGTCCTCGGGCCGCACGAACACGAGGTCGATGTCGCTGCTGTAGTTGAGCTCGAGGCCGCCGAGCTTCCCGAGCCCGATGACCGCGAAGTGCCGGTCGGCGCCGAGCCCGCGGCCCGCGCCCTCGATGACGGCGTCCGCGAGGCGCGAGAGCAGGATGGTCGTCTGCTCGACGTCGAGGTCGAGCACGAGGTTCTGCCAGGCGATGGCGAGCAGGTCCTCGTGCTGCGCGTGGCGGAGCGCGCGCTCGGCGTCGTCGCGCGCGCCGGTCGCGAGGTAGCGCTCGCCGGCCGTCGCCGGGTCGAACCAGCGGCCGAGCGTGCCGAGCAGCTCCGGGCGGCTCGCGAGGAGGTCCGCCATGTGCTGGCTCGCGCCGAGGAACCACGTGAGCTCGTCGGGCGGGACCGGGCTGCGCGGGCGCTCCCGCTCGCCGAGCAGGCGCGCCGTGTTGTTGAGCGCGCGCGGCGGGTCGGGCGAGGCGACGCAGCCCTCGAGGAGCACGCCGACGTCGAACTCGACGTCGGGCGCGGCGAGCAGGTGGTCGAGGGCGGAGCGCGCGGCGACGGGGTCGTCGAAGCCGGCACGCGCGAGGGCGTCGCGGCAGGCGTCGCCGTCGAGGACGCCCGTGCGGCGGTCGGCCGCGATGCGCGCGACGGAGGGCGGCGTGCTCACGGGCGCGCCTCCCCGCGCGACGGCGCGCGGAACCGCGCGAGGAGGTCGCGGGCGGCGGCCTCCACGGCGTCGACCTCCAGCCGCTCCATGCAGATGCGGTCGCGGCAGCGGCGCAGCGTGCACGGGCTGCACGCGACGCCCGCGCGCACGACGGCGCTGCGGTCGAAGGCGGGGCCGGTCACCGCGGGGTCCTTCGGTCCGTAGAGCCCGAGCACCGGCGTGCCGAGCGCGTTGGCGAGGTGCAGCGGCAGCGAGTCGGCGGCGACGAGCAGGTCCGTGCCGCGCAGCGCGTCGGCGAGCTCGCCGAGGCTGCCCGTCCGCAGCGCGCCCGACGGCGCGTGCATGCCGTCGACGACCGCGCGCACGAGGTCCTGCTCGTCCGGCCCGCCGCTCACGAGGACCTCGGCGTCGAGCGCGGATGCGAGCCGGTCACCGAGCGCCGCGAACCGCTCGGGCGCCCAGCGCTTGAGCTGCCCGAACGCGCTCGTCCCCGGGTGGAGCACGATGCGCGGGCGGTCGTCGTCGCGCGGCGCGCCGCGGCCCGTGCCGAGCGGCACGTCGGGGCGCGACGCGGGCGGCGGGTCGATGCCGAGCCGCGCGAGGATCGCGAGGTTGGCGTGCACGCGGTGCTTCACGTCGCCCGGCGGGAGCCAGCGTTCGGTGAGCGCCTTCTGCGCGCCCTCCTTCGCGAGCGGCGCGTCGAAGCCGAGCTTCAACGGCGCGCGCAGGAGCATGAGCTGGAGCCGGCTCTTGAGGTTGCCCTGGAGGTCGAGGACGACGTCGTCGCGGCGCGCGCGGAGCTGCTTCGCGTGGGCCGGCCAGCGCCCCTTGTCGCGCCGCGGGAAGACGACGACCTCGTGCAGCCCGGGCAGCTCGCGGACGAGCGCGGCGGCGCGGTCCTCGACGAGCCAGGACACGCGCTCGAAGCGGCCGCTCGCGAGCACGGCCTGCACGGCCGGCAGCGCGAAGAGCACGTCGCCCAGGGACGACAACCGCACGACGAGGAGGGAGGCGGAGTCGGCCACGGGGTCAGGCTAGCAGGCGGCGCCGCGGGGTCTCCAGTGCCGTGGGCGGCGCATCCGGCTCCCCGGACGGCGGCGCGCGGCGGGCGACGCGCGCCGGGCCGGCGGGCGCGGTCGACGCCGCGTTGGAACGGCGCGGGCCGTCGGCGATCATGGCGTCGTGGACGCCGCCGACGCCCTCGCCGACACGCACGAGCTCCTCGAGCGGGGGACGGTGCGCGTGCTCGTCCGGCGCGACTGGCGCGAGGCGCTCCCGACGGACGCGCTGCTCGACGGCGCCGGCCTCGAGACGTGGGGCGAGCCCGTCGACCACGGGCTCGTCGGCCGCGGCGCGGTGCACGTGCTGCGGACGCCGCGCGGCGAGATCGTCGCGAAGTCCTACAGCCGCGGCGGCGTCATCGGCGCGCTGCTCCGCCGGTGGTACGCGGACTGGGAGCGCCCGCTGCGCGAGGCCGTCGTGTGCGAGGAGCTCGTCCGGCGCGGGTGCCCGACGCCGCCGGTCGTCGCGGCGCGCGCGACGCGCGGGGCCGGCGGCCTGTACCGGCTCGAGATCGCGACGGCGCGCGTGCCCGGCGCGCGCGACCTGCTCGACGCGGTGCGCGACGCGCGCGACGACCCGGCGCGCCTCGCGGCGCTCGCGCGCGACGCCGGCCGCACGCTGCGTCGCCTCCACGACGAGGGCCTGCACCACCGCGACCTCCAGGTGAAGAACCTCCTCGTGCCGGGGGGCGACGAGTCGCCGCCCGGCCCCGACGTCGACGGACCGGCGTCGGAGGTCGGCGGCCGCTCCGCCTCCGACGCGCCGCTCGTCGTGCTCGACCTCGACCGCTGCGAGCTCGGCGAGCCGCCCGTGCGCGCCGAGCGCGTGCAGGCCCTCGCGCGCTTCGCCCGCTCGCTCGTGAAGAACGGCGTGCTCCCGGGCACGTCCGGAACGCCGCGGCTTGCGGCGCTGCCGCGCGTCGTGCACGCGTTCGTCGCGGCGTACGGCGCGCCCGCCGACGCCGCGTCCGGCCGCGCCGCCCTCCTGCGCGACGTGCGCGCGCGCCTCACGAAGGGCCTGCGCCGGCACGAGCTGCTCTGGGAGGGCAAGGCCGCGTCCGGGTAGCGGGAGCGCGCGTCCGCGCAGCACGACCCACCGCTCCGCGCGCCGGCGCGAAGATCGTCGCCCCGGATCGTGTCACCGGAGACGACCGACCCGGATACCATCCCCCGTGCGCCCCGGAGGAGGAGCCGGTCGGCGCGCAGCGACGCCCCCGCACGGGGCGACCGGGAGGAAGGAGTCTCCATGCACGCCGATCGCCTGTCCCTCGCCCACGGTCCGTCCACCGCCGACCGCCGCACGTCGCGCGCCGCGCCCGCCCGCCTCGCCGCGGCCGCGCTCGCCGCGTCCGCCCTGCTCGCCGGCCCCGCGCCCGCGCAGAAGGTCGAGGAGCTCGCCGCGAGCCTCATCAGCCCGCTCATCCGGCCCTACACCGTCTGCGTCGACAGCCAGCGCAACGTCTACGTCGACGGCTACATCAGCCACAACGCGTTCATGGTCACGCCGTCCGGCGCGGTGACCGAGATCATGGACAAGAGCGGCGACGGCGCGGGCACGCAGCTCCTCAACCCGTGGGGCATGGACGTCGACCTCGCCGGCAACCTCTACATCGTCGGCGCCGAGAGCGACAACGCCTTCGTGCGCACGCCGGCCGGCGTCGTCACCGAGATCATCGACCACGACGCGGACGGCTCCGGCTGGTCGCTCGACTTCCCCAAGGCCATCGCGCACGACGAGCTCACGGGCGCGGTCTTCGTGGGCGGGAGCAACACCTTCCGCGTGGACCCGGACGGCACGATCACGCGCGTCTTCACCGCGTCGACGGACCTCACCTGCAACGACTCGGGCGACGTGTTCATCGCGCGCGGCAGCGGCGCGTACGTCGTCAAGCCGTGGGGGCAGATCCTCCAGCTCGTCGACGCGACGGGCGACGGCACGGGGACGAACACGCTCTCCGTCGCCTCGAGCATCGCGGCGGACGCGGCCGGCAACGTGTGGGTCTGCGGCACGGTGAGCGACAACGCCTACCACGTCTCGCCGTCGGGCGTCGTCACGCAGATCATCGACGCGAGCGGCGACGGCGTTCACCCGCTCTTCGCGCCCAACGGCATCACCTTCGACGGGCAGGGCAACGTCTACGTCGGCGGCGCGCTGAGCAACAACGTCTTCAAGATCACGCCCGCGGGCGTCATCACGCAGATCATGGACGTCACGGGCGACGGCCAGGGCAA
The DNA here is from genome assembly GCA_030428785.1 of bacterium. Classification (GTDB taxonomy): domain Bacteria; phylum Planctomycetota; class B15-G4; order B15-G4; family B15-G4; genus JAUIEF01. The sequence goes on along the minus strand of JAUIEF010000007.1, from coordinate 7,280 downwards.
CATCCTCGACGGCCCGTACAAGCTCGTCACCGACGACCAGGACGTGCTCTACGTCGCCGGGTACTTCAGCCACAACGCGTTCTCCGTCACGCCGGCGGGCGTCGTCACCGAGATCCTCGACCGGCCGGGCCTCGACCTCATCGTGCCCGAGGACGTCGCGGTGGGCGTCGCGGGCAGCGTGTACGTCGCGGGGCACCAGAGCGACAACGCCATGCGCATCGACGTCGACGGCGCGGTGACGGAGATCATCGACTACCGCGGCGAGGGCATCGGCACGAACACGCGCCTGCTCAAGACGACGGCCGTCGCCGAGGACCCGTTCCGCAACGCCTACGCCGCCGGCGAGGACAGCGACAACGTCTTCCGCATCACGCCCGACGGCGTCATCTCCGAGATCGTCGGTCCGGCCGGCGACGGCCTGGGAAACGTGCTCCTCGACCCGAGCGACCTCGCGACGGACGCGGCGGGCAACGTCTTCGTCGCCGGCAAGACGAGCGACAACGTCTTCCGCGTCTCGCCGACCGACGTCGTGACGCTCGTGATCGACGAGAACGGCAACTCGGCCGGCGACCTGCTCGACGCGCCGGAGGGGCTCGCCGTCGGTCCGGGCGGCGACCTCTGGGTCACGGGCGGCGCGAGCGACAACGTGTGGCGCGTCACGCCCGCCGGCTCGATCTTCCTCATGGCCACGAAGGACGGCGACGGCCTCGGCAACCCGCTGCTCTGTCCGCGCGGCGTCGCCTGCGACGCGCAGGGCAACGCGTACGTCGCGGGCTTCGACAGCGACAACGTGTTCCGGATCACGCCCTTCGGGCAGGTCACGCTGCTCGCGGACGCGACCGGCGACGGTCAGGGCAACATCATGATCCGCCCCGAGGACGTCGCGGTGGACGCGCTGGGCAACGTCTTCGTCGCCTGCCGCACGAGCACGAACGTCTTCGAGATCGACCCGGGCGGGACGGTGAGCCTCGTCGTCGACAGCGCGGGCGACGGGCAGGGCGCGACGCTCGGCGTGCCGTCGGGCCTCGCCGCCGACGCGCTCGGCACGGTCTTCGTCTCCGGCGCCGCGAGCTCCAACGTGTTCCGCGCGGAGCCGCCGGAGCGCTGGGCGGACCTGGGCGGAGCGGCCGTCGGCCAGCTCGGCCAGCCGCAGCTTCTCTGCAACGGCACGCTCGACGCGGGCACGAGCATGGACCGGCTGCTCACGGGCGCGCCGCCCGGCGCGCAGCTCCTCGCGTGGATCTCCTTCGCGTCGACGCCGCTCCCCGCGGCGGGCGGCACGGTGCACGCGTTCCCGCCGACGGTGCAGCTGCCCTTCCTCGCGGACTCCCAGGGCCGCGCCGACCTCTCCGTGACCTGGCCGCCGGGCATCGCGGCCGGCCTCGACATCTTCCTGCAGTTCGTCGTCGAGGACCCGAGCGTGCCGGACGGCTTCACGCTCTCGAACGGCACGCGGCAGACGACGCCCTGAGCGCCGCGCTTACCGCGGCATGAGCGCCATCCAGCCCTCGGCGTCGAGGCCGCGGTCCACGCCGTAGATCGCGACGAGCGCCGCGTGCGCCCACGTCCGCTCCACGCCGCGCGGGCTGCGGAGCATGCGCGCGAGGAGCGGCGTCGACACGGGGTCCTGCGCCGCGCCGAGCGCCTTGGCCATGCCGGCGCGCACGAGCGGGCTCTCCTCGTCGGGCAGCAGCGCGAGGATGCGCTGCGTCGTGAGGCGGTGGGGGTGGAGCGCCGCGAGGCTCGCCGCGTGCAGCCGCACCTTCGCCTCGTGGTCCGTGAGCGCGACGAGCACGGCGTCGCGCGCCTGGGGCGCGGTCTTCGCCGTGAGCACCGTCGACAGCGCGAGCATCGCGTTCGCGCGCACCTCGGCGACGTGGTGGTTCACCGCGATGTCGACGAGCGGCTGGAGCGGCGTCGACGGATCGCCGAGCTCCCAGAGCGCGATCATGACGTTGTTGAGGATGTCGTCGGGCGCGTCCTGGAGCGCGGGCACGAGCAGCGCGACCGCCTCCTCGTGCCGCGACGCGATGCCGATCGGGTTCTCCGGCACGCGCGAGAACCCGAGCGCCCACGCCGCGACGAGCTTGCGCTCGTGCGTGCCGCTCCGGAACGCCTCCGCCACCGCCTCGTAGTTCGCGATGACCTTGCGGTTCACGAGGTGCTCGATGGGCTTCTCGCGACCCTGCCGCTGCTCGCGCTGCCACGAGACCATGAGGCGCTCGATGCTGTTGAGCACGACCTCCGGCGACTCGGGCGGCGCCGTCGCGAGGTACTCGGAGAGCCGGTTCACGACGTCGATCTCCTCGGCCTCTTCCGGCGGCAGGGGCGGGCGGCGCTCGGGGGTCGAGGAGCAGCCGACGGCGAGGGCGGCGAGCAGGCCGAGCAGCGGCGCGAGCCGCCGGGCGGCGCGCACGCGGCCGGGAGCCGCGGGGCGGTCGGTCGCCGTGGGGACGGAGCGGGGGCGGAGCGTCATGCGGTCTCGGACGGCGCGCGGGCCGCCTTCCTTCCCGGGGAACTCCCCGACGGGCCTCCGGGCGTCCCGCCGCCCTCCGTCGCCGACCGCTCGAGGAGCGCGCGCAGGTCGGCCGGCAGCATCGTCGGCCGGTTGTCGCGCTTGTCGAGGCAGGCGAGCTTCGTGAAGCCCGTCGTGAGCAGCCGCCCGTCCGGGCCGAAGAGCTCGTACTCGAAGAGCACCGTCGCCTTCGTGAAGCGCGCGAGCCGCGTCACGAGCTCGAGGTCCTCGTCGTACCGCGCGGAGCGCTTGTACTTCACGCCCACGTCGACCACGGAGAGCAGGTAGCCGCGCTCCTCGACCTCCGCGTACGGGATGCCGCGCTGCCGCAGGTAGTCCGTGCGCCCGATGTCGAAGTAGAGGAGGTAGTTCGCGTGGTAGACGACCCCCATCCGGTCGACCTCGCCGTAGCGCGGGCGGATGGCGACGCGGGACTCGGACATGGGGGCGGGGCTCCTTCGGGCGGCGGATCGGCGCGGGGCGGCGTGCATCACGAGGGCGGCGGGAGGCCGGCCCGCGCGCGCTCGCCGCGTCCCGGCGACGCCGCAGATTCGGCAAAAAACGGCGTCGCCGCAAGGCGCTCCCATCCGCATGATGCCGGGATGGACGCCCGCGCCCTCCTCGCCGCCGTCTGCGCCTGGGCCGTGCCCGGGCTGGGGCACGTCGTCCTCGGGCGCGTGGCCAAGGCCGTCTACTTCGGCGTGCTCGTCATGGGCACCTACGCGCTCGGCGTGTGGCTCGGCGACGGCGGCAGCGTCTCCGCGGCGCGCTTCCCGTACCACGTCTACGGCCAGTACGGCGCGGGCCTCCCGGCGCTCGTCGCGAGCTGGATCGGCGAGGCGCCGCTCGGCCACACCGTCGACCGCCTCGAGCTGGGCCTCGTCATGACGACGGTGGCCGGCATCCTCAACATCATCGTCGTCGTGGACGCCTACGAGACGGCCCGCCGCGACGCGCTCGAGGGGACGCCGGCCTGATGCTCGCGACCGTCGGCCCCATGAGCTTCGGCGAGCACGTCTTCTGGTTCTTCCTGCTGACGCTCGTGCTGTGCCTCGTCTACGACGGCCTGCGCGTCGAGTCCGTCGGCGTGGCCGTGCAACGCGGCCTCAAGCGCTGGGTCATGTTCGCGCTCGGCACCGCGGTGCTCGGCGGCGGCTTCCACCTGCTCGTGCGGATGCTCTGAGGCCGGACGGCTCGCGTCGCGGCGACGGCCGCCCTCCGACCCACCGCGTGACCCGACCCGCGATTCCCCGACGGACGCGTCACCCCGCCTCCGTCTCCGTGTAGAAAGGACCCCGGTCGCCCGGCGCGTCGCCCTCGACTCCGACGCGCGGGCCCGGCCCCCGTGGAGGGTGTCGTCATGCGTCGTCTCCCCGTCGTCGCCCTGCTGGTCGTCGCGACCGGCGTCGGGGCGCAGACTGCCGAACCCTGGCCGAGCCTCGAGACCGTGCTGTTGCTCCCCGGCGCACCGGTGCAGGATCCGGCGGGCGACGTCTACGTGCTCTCCGCCTCGGGGGGCGTCTCGCGCGTGGCCCTGGACGGCACGGCCGACCTCGTGTGGGCCGGCCCACCGTCCTCCGGCATCTCGTTCGGGCAGCTCGCCACCGATGGTCCGGGCAACGTCTACGCCGCCGCCGGGAGCGGGGCGCTCAGCCAGGTCGTGCGCATCGCCCCGGACGGGACGGTCACGCAGCTCCTGGACAGCAAGGGCACGGCACCGCTCGACCCCTTCCACGACCCGAGCGGCCTCGCGGTCGACGCGGCGGACCACGTCTGGGTCACCGGGAGGACGAGCGACAACATCTTCCGCATCGCGCCCTCGGGGCAGGTGTCGCTCATCCCGTCGGGGGTCGATGATCCCTTCGTGCTCGCGGACGGCGACGAGGTCTTCATCGTCGACGGGAAGGCGGTGCGGCGGGCGCTGCCGGGCGGCGGCATCTCCCCGGTGTTGACCGCGGCCTCGCTCGGTCTGCCGTCGATCGACGTCGCCGATGTCGCCGTCGCGCCCGGCGGCACGGTCGTGGTGCTCTTCCGGGGGGAGCACGCGCTCCGCTTCGTCGCGCCGGACGGCACGCGCACCGTGGTGCCCACGGGCGTGTTCCGACCGTCCGACATCGACGTGGATCCGGCGGGGCACGTCTGGGCGACGGGTCGCGGACTGCCCGAAGGCGATGCCCATCTCATCGAGGTCTCGCCGGGCGGCGCGATCACCACGCACCACGCCGTGCCCGCGTCGACGGGCCGGTGGTTCTCCGGCGTCGAGGCGGGCGCCTCGGGCGTCTGGTGGTGGGACGTCCCGGCGCCCGGGCCCTTCGCTCCGCCGGAGGTCGTCCTGCCCATGTCCGTCTGGCATCGCGCGGCCTCGGGCGCCATCACGCGGGTCATCGACGCGACGGGCGACGGTGCGGGGCGCGTCCTGGCGACGGACGCGTTCTGGCCGCCGCACGCGCTCGCGCTCACGGCCGACGGCGCCGTCCTCGCGAGCAGCCGGGTCACGAGCGCGGTCCTGCGCGGCCGCCCGGGCGCCGCACCCGGACTCGTCCTGGGACCGGACTCCCTCGTGCCGACGGCCCAGCGGCCCTCGGGCCCGGCGCGCACCGCCGCGGGCACGCTGCTCGTGTGCGACGAGGCGGAGAGCCGCCTCCTCGAGCTGGACGGTCCACGGTCGGCGCGCGTGCTCATCGGCCCTGAGGGCGACGGCGCCGGTCACGTCCTCGAGCGACCCGTCTCGGCGGTCGTCGCCCCGTCGGGCGAGGTCTACGTGACCGGCCTGGTCAGCCGCAACGTGCTGCGCCTCTCGCCCGACGGCACGATCACCGAGGTGCTGGGTCCGGACGGGACGGGGCCCGCGCAGCCGCTCCTGCAGCCCGCCGGCCTGGCCGTCGACCCGTTCGGCAACGTCTTCGTGGCCGGGAGCTCCAGCCACAACGTGTTCCGCATCGCGCCCGACGGCACGGTGGACCTCGTCATGGACGCGAGCGGCGACCAGCAGGGTCACGCCCTGCAACGGCCGACGGCGCTCGCCGTGGACGGCGCCGGCGCGCTGTTCGTGGTCGGCAACGAGTCGGACAACGTGTTCCGCGTGAGCGCCGCGGGCGCGATCGAACAGGTGCTCGACGCGACGGGGGACGGGCTCGGCCACGTGCTCGACGACCCGCGCGCGCTCGCGGTGGGCTTCGACGGGGACCTCTACGTCGGCGGGTGGGAGAGCCGGACGCTCTTCCACCGGTCGGCCGGCGGTGCCGTGACCGAACTCCTCGGCACCGCCGGTGCCGGGGGGACGAGCCTCGGCCTGCGGCCGGAGGGGGTCGCGGTCGACCCGTTCGGCACGCTCTACGTGAGCGGCCCGCAGCCGCAGACGGGCCGCGACCTCGTCGTGCGCCTGGATCCCGGCGCGCCCGCCGTGGAGCTCCACGCCCTGCCCTCGAGCGGGCTCCGGGAGCTGCTCGTCGCGCCCGACGGCGACGTCTTCGTCGTGCAGCGCTCCACCTCGCAGCAGCTCCTCCTCCCGATCCCGCCGCGGATCCTGCGCATCCCGCAGGCCGGCTGGTGGAGCGACCTCGGGGGCGGCACGCCGGGCACCCGCGGCCGCCCGACGATGCACGTGAAGGGCGACCTCACGCCCGGCACGCCCATGGCGCGTGTGCTCACCCACGTGCCGCCCGGGACGCTGCTCGCGGCCTGGGTGTCGACGAACTCGACGCCGCTCGACGTCATCGGCGGCACCGTGCACGCGTGGCCGCCCAGCCACGAGATCCTCTTCGCGGCAGACGCCGGCGGTCAGGCGGCCTACACGCTGCCGTGGCCCGCGGGCTTCGCCGCGGGACTCGACGTGGTCCTCCAGTTCATCGTGCTCGACCCGGGTTCGTTCCACGGACTGACGCTGTCGAATGCGATGGTGCGGACGACTCCCTGAGCGGGTCTGGAAGCGACGCCTCCTCAGCTCCGCACGTAGCGCCCGCCGCCCGTGCGCACGACGCGGCCCTCGAGCTCGAGGGCGATGAGGCGCGAGCGCACGATGGCGACGGCCGCTTCCATGACGTCGGCGAGCTCGTCGGGGGTGAGTGCGCGGCGGCCCAGCGCGACGAGCAGCGGGTCGCGCTCGCGCGCGGCGTCGCCCCCGCCCGCCGCCGCGCCGCCCGGTCCGTCCGTCGCGCGGCCCAGCATCTCCGGCAGGCGGCCCGGGTCGACGATCGGCTGCGCCCCGTCGAACAACAACAGGTTGCTGCCCTCCGACTGCGGGCTGTCGATCGCGCCCGGGACGACCCACACGTCGCGGCCCAGCTCGAGCGCGTAGCGCGCCGTGATGAGCGCGCCGCTCCGCCTGCCCGCCTCGACGACGACGACCTGCCGACCGAGCGCCGCGATGACCCGGTTGCGCCGCGGGAAGGTGGACCGCGACGGCTGCGTGCCGAGCGGGAACTCGCTGATCAGCGTCCCGTCGCGCGCGACGGTCTCCTGGAAGGCCGCGTTCTCCGGCGGGTAGACGACGTCGATGCCGCAGCCCAGCACGCCGATCGTCCAGCCGCCCGCGTCGTGCGCCGCCGACATCGCCGCGCTGTCGACGCCGCGCGCGAGCCCGCTCACGACGGCGACCCCCGCGCCCGCCGCCGCGGCCCCGCACGCCCGCGCCGCCTGCCGCCCGGTGGGGGTGGCCGCCCGCGCGCCGACGATCGCGACCGCGTCCTCCGGCGGCGGCCAGCGCCCGCGGACGCAGAGCGCGAGCGGCAGGTCCGGCACGTCGCGCAGCCAGTCGGGGTAGTCC
>JAUIEF010000186.1 GCA_030428785.1 bacterium | reverse complement strand
GGACGCGGTCCGGAATCCGACAAGGCCGCCGGCTCGCGCCAGAGCCGCGGGACGCTCTGGAAGGACGGCATGCTCCTGTTGAAGGAGCGGCTCAGCGACGAGCGGAGGAGCCCGATCCTGTTGCTGGGTGCCGGCGCGTCCGTCCCGTGCGCTCCCCTCGGCGCGGGTATGCCACGATTCGAGTGGCTGCTGCGACGCACAGCCCAGCTGTACGCCCAGACGACTTCGCGCGAGCCCATCCCAGACTCTCACGTCGGACCGCCCATGCAGCTGCCCTCCTGCGACTGCTGCGAGCCGCGGTCCGGTCTCCACCGCTGGGTCGAGCCGACCTACGAGACCGCCGAAGCGGAGTCCATCCCCGAGTTCGTGAACGCCGTCGCGGCGGGAACGCTGCTCCGTGCGGGAAAGGTGGAGCACCTCGTCTCGGGAGACAAGGACGCGAATACGAAGGAGGTCCGGCAGAGGTTCCTGAACGCGTTCCGTCAGGTCCTCCACGCTCACGACCACAGGTTCCCGTACCACTCCTGGCTGCTCTCGGCCCTCCCGTGGCGAGGCGTGGTCACGACGAACTACGACCGGTTCATCGAGCGAGCCGCCATGACGTGGGCGGAGACGTCCACCACGTGGGGAGAGCGACGCGACTACCTCCATCGGGCCACGGTGCTCTCCGAGGAGTCCGAGCCGGCCTACGCTGCCCAAGCCGACCCAGGACCGGGCGGTGGGCCGAGCCCGTGGGTCCACAAGCCGTTCGGGAGTCTCGAGCGGCGGTCCGACGTCACCGTCCAATCGCGTGACCTCGACGCTGCTCAACCCCGGATCCGCATCTCCCTACAGAGCCTGATCCGCGGCGGTGACGACGACGTCTGCCTCGTCGTGGTCGGGCAGGCCATGCGCGACGTCCAGGTGCATGACACCCTGGTCGAGCTGGGGTTCTTCCAGCAAGACGGCCGACCGGGTGGTCGGAAGGGGCTCGCGGTGTGGGCCGTGCCGGAAGCCCGTGACGCGACGAGCGAGGTCGACAAGAAGGTGGACGGCAGGGAGCGCCGGGGATGGGCCAACTTCATGCGCCGCTTCGCGGAGGAGCCGCCCTCGGACACGATGCGGCCTCTTCCGCTGCCGTGTCACGCGCTCGACTTCGCGTACGACCTGTACTCGACCTGGAGGACGTAGCCTCGCGCCCGCGACCTCGATCCCGAACGTTCCGGCCCGGTGAGCGGGGCCCGCCGAGGCCTTAGGATGCGACCGCCCCCTCGTGCCCGGGAGATCGGACATGCGACCACGCTTCGCCCTGGGCTCCGGACTGGCAGCCCTCACGCTGGTGATCACGAGCGCGACACTGGTCGCGCAGGACGCGGACGGCACGCGCCCACGCAGCGTCGTCTTCTACCTGATCGACACCTGCCGCGGTGACCGCACGAGCGTCGGCGGGTACGAGCGCCCGACGACACCCTTCCTGGAGTGGCTCGCGGAACGGGCAGTCGTGTTCGAGGACTGCTACAGCCAGGCGCCGTGGACCAAGCCGTCCATGGCGTCGATCCTGAGCTCGCGGTACCCCTCCGAGCACGGTCTCTACCGCATGCAGCAGCGGATGTCGGAGGACACCGTGACGTGGCCCGAAGTGCTCCGGGCGAACGGCCTGTTCACCGCCGGCTTCTCCGCCAACATCGTCATGGGCGACACGCTGTCGGGCTTCGCGCAGGGCTTCGACCACTTCGTCGAGGCGACGGACGTCAACCGGGGCGACGCCATCCGCTTCGCGAGCGGCTCGGCGAAGAAGCTCAACGAGCACGCGTTCGCCTGGCTCGCGAGCACCGACCACTGGCCCATGCTGCTGTACCTGCACTCGGTCGATCCGCACGAGGAGTACGAGCCGGAGCCGGCCTACCTGCAGCGGTTCGCGGACCCCGGGCGCCACCCGAGCTACCGCGAGGACTGGAAGACGCTGCTGGCCGACCGCCCGCCCATCCCGGGGCTCCTCGTCACGCGGGACAACTTCGACCGCACGGGCGTCGACGCCGACGCCTTCATCGAGCACGGCAGCAACCTGTACGACGCGGACATCCTCGCGAACGACGACCAGCTCCAGGCCCTGTGGGACGAGCTGCAGTCCGACGGCTGGGGCGACGACCTGGTCCTCGTGGTCACCTCCGACCACGGCGAGGAGTTCTTCGAGCACGGGGGCACCAGCCACGGCACCAGCCTCTACGACGAGATGGTCCGCGTCCCGCTGATGATCTACGCGCCGGGCCTGGTCCCGGCGGGCCGGCGGATCGACACGCCGGTGAGCACCATCGACATCTTTCCGACGCTGTGCGATCTGCTGGGCTTCGAGGTCCCCGACGGCCTGCGCGGCGAGAGCCTCGTGCCGCTCATGACGGGCGCCGAGGACACGGGCGAGCAGCGCGCGGTCTTCTCGCAACACCGCGAGGACCCCGTCCTGCGCCGCATCGGTCACGGAACCGGCGTGATGGTCGGCCTCCGCTCCGGGCGCTGGAAGTACATCCTCAACGAGGTGGGCTCGCAGCTGCTCGAGAAGCCGCGCCACGAGCTGTACGACCTCGAGTCCGATCCCCGCGAGCAGCACAACGTCGCCGACGAGCACCCGGAGCTCGTGGAGCGCTTCGAGGCCGACGTCGCGTCCTTCCTGGCGGAGGTCACGCCGGAGGAGCCGGACGAGGACACCCCGGAGCTGGACCCGCAGGTCCTCGAGCAGCTGCGAGCGCTCGGGTACATCGGCGACGAGGCGCCGGGTGAGGCGGCCGAGGACGTCTGGGCCGCGATGGAGACCAAGGACCTCGAGCTCATCCGTCGGACGCTCGCCGCCGGGGCCGATCCCGATCAGCTCGAGAGCGAGAGCGGGGTCAGCCCGCTGTCCATCGCCGCCATGCTCGACCAGCGCGCGCTCGCGAGGATGCTCCTGGAGCACGGCGCGGACGTCGACGTGCGCAACGCCGACGGCGCCACCCCGCTGATCGGCGCCGCCTTCCTGGGGCGCGTCGAGATGCTGGAGTTCCTCCTCGAGCAGGGCGCGGACCCGGACGCGCGGAACGTCATGGGCGACACGGCGATCAGCGTCACCCGCACCCCGTGGAACGTCGTGTCCTTCGTCGCCTCCCTGCTCGAGATCGAGCTGGACCGCGCCTCGGTCGAGGAGGGACGGGAGCGGTGCGCCGCGCTGCTCGCCGCGCTGGGAGAGCGGTCCGACGACCCCACGGCGCGGCTCTTCGCGGCCCTCGGAACTGCGGACGCCGCGGCCGTCGCCGAGGCGCTTGCCGACGGCGCGGACCTGACCGTCCGGGAGGCGGGCAAGGGCTGGACGCCGCTCTCCAAGGCGGTGTTCCTCGGGCACGAGGACCTGGCGCGGCTCCTGCTCGACCACGGAGCGTCGGTGCAGGCGCCGAACCGGGACGGGGGCTCCCCGCTGCACTCCGCCGCGGCCCGGGGCGACGCGCCGCTGCTCGAGCTGTTGATCGCGCGCGGCGCGGACGTCGCGGCGCAGGACGCCCAGCGCTCCACGCCGCTGCACGTCGCGGCCTTCCTCGGGCGGTCCGAGGCGGCGGGGGTCCTCCTGCGCGAAGGCGCCGATGCCGCCGCGAAGGACGTCCGCGGCCAGACGCCGCTCGACCTCACCGCCGCCGACTGGCAGACCACGCAGTTCGTGCTGCAGCTCCTCGGCCTCGACGAGGACCGGACGCGCATCGAACAGGGCCGTCTCGAGGTGGCGGAAAGACTGAAGGAACCGCGATGACGCGGGTCCCACCTCCCGTCACCCGAGGGGCCGCGGTGTCCTCCATGAGACGCGCCCTCCTCCTGCTCCCGTGGCTGCTCGCGCTCCCGGTGCGCGGCCAGTCGGCCGCGGCGATCGACGACCGGGCGGCGCCCGAAGACCCCGCGCCGCTCGTCGCGGTCGAGGCGCCCGGACGCCTCGTCGCCATCGGTGACCTCCACGGCGACCTCGCCGCCACGCGCCGCGTGCTGCGACTCGTCGGCGCCATCGACGAGGAGGACGCGTGGGTCGGCGGGTCGCTCACCGTCGTGCAGGTGGGCGACCAGATCGACCGCGGTCCCGACGAGCGGCAGGTGCTCGACTTCCTCGCGGCGCTCGAGATGCAGGCGCGGGAGGACGGCGGCGCGCTGCACATCCTCAACGGGAATCACGAGGTCATGAACGTGCAGGCCGACTTCCGGTACGTGCCGGACGGGGGCTGGGCGGCCTTCGACGAGTTCGCGGACGCGCCGCTCCCCGCGGGCGCCGACCTGGACGACGTGCCGCCCGAACAGCGCGGTCGTCACGCGGCGTTCCACCCCGGCGGTCCGTACGCGATGCGCCTGTCGGAGCGCGACGTCGTGCTCGTCGTGGACGACACGCTCTTCGTCCACGGCGGCGTCCTGCCGGAGCTCGTGGACTACGGGCTCGCGCGGGTGAACGCCGAGACGCGCGCCTGGATGCGCGGCGAGCGCGAGCGGCCCGCCGTCCTCACCGGCGAGGCGAGCCCGGTCTGGAGTCGTCACTACTCGAGCGACACCGGGCCGGACGACTGCGCCCTGCTCGAGGAGGTCCTCGAACGGCTCTCCCTGCGACGGATGGTCGTCGCGCACACCGTCCAGGCCGAGGGCATCACCGCCGCCTGCAGCGACCGGGTGTGGCGGGTCGACGTGGGACTCTCGGCGCACTACGGCGGTCCGACCGAGGCCCTGGAGATCACGGCGGACGGCGTGCGCGTGCTCCGCTAGGATCCGCGGCGAGCGACCGGCCGGAGACCCGCATGAGATGGCACGAGTGGCGTGACCGCACCGACGACGGCGAGCTGCGGCTCGTGCGCGCGGTGCACCACGGCGGGATCTGGCGGGCGGAGGCGCGGCTCAGGTCCGAGCCGGAGTTCACGGCGCTCGACCCGATCCCGCTCGAGGACCTCGAGACGCTGCTCGGGATCGTCGAGGACAAGTACCGCCGCGGACGCGCGCCCCACGAGCACGTCGTGCAGCTGCAGGGGTTGGTGGAGGAGGCCGAGCAGCGACCGCCGGGGGAGTGACCGTGCGCGAACGCCCCGTGCGCGGCGCGTCGCTCCTCAGAACGCCGTCTGCACCAGGTGGAAGCTCGTGCCGGCGCCGAGCGCCGTGTAGCCGCCGAAGCCCGAGAACGCCGACTGCACGAGGACCGGCAGACCGTCGATCGCCGCGCCGAGGAAGGGCGCGGTGACGGTCAGCGACAGGTCTCCGTTGCCGTCGAGGCTGCCCAGGAACACCGGCCCCACGAAGTTCCCCGCGTCCAGCACGAGCCCGTCGCGCAGCTCCGGCACCGGCAGGAAGCCGCCGCCCAGGCTCAGCAGGACGAACGCGGCGTCACCGGGACGGCCGTCGACGAGGTCGAGCGTGACGCTCGTGCCGACCCGCACGACGGCGGGCATCCGGGCGCCCGCCGCGGCACCCCGGTAGGTCTTCACCGCACCCGCGGGCGCGTTCACCGGCAGACCGGGCGGGTTCGTTCCCTGACCCGTTCCGGCGGTGAGGGTGGTCCCGCGCAACCAGAGCTTCGATCCGTCGGCCAGCACCTGCACACCGTCTCCCGCGGGCTTCGGGGAGAAGCCCGGGACCTGGATGTCGCCGCCGGTCGCCGAGCACCCCGACAGGATCGCCCACGACCCCTCCGTGACGCGCAGTCCGTCCCCCGGCGCGGAGCCGGACAGGTAGTTGTCGCCGGCGTCGCCGCCCTGCAGCGTCGAGTCGTGCATGGTCAACGAGGTCTCCCGCAGCACGAGGCCCGACGCACCGTCCGAGAAGCCGGCCTGCGGCGTGGGGGCGGTGAGTCCGTCGCCTCCCCGCAGCGTGCACCGCTCGATGCTCACCGCCGCGCAGCGCTCGAGCACGGCGGCGGGACGCGCGACCTGCTGGCCCGTGGTCCCGTCGAACACCCCGTGCTCGCCCTGGAGGACGCAGTCCTCGACCCACAGCGAGCCCATCACGTCGCGAGCGCGGAGCGGCAGGTCCGTGGGCGAGTCGCCGGGATCCCAGGCGCGGAGCTCGAGTCCGCGCAGCACCACGAGGCTGCCGGGCGGTGTGTCCGTCACGGTGAAGCCGCGCGCGAACAGCGGCCCGTGGCCTTCGTCGACCACCACGCTCACGCCCTTGCCGTCGATGACGAAGGGCGTGTTGTCGGGGGCCAGGTAGTTGCCGGCGCGGAGCAGGATGACGTCGCCGTCGGCGGCGGCGGCGAGGGCCGCGTGGAGCAGCGCGACGCCGTCGCCGCCCAGCGGGGCGACGACGACGACGTCACCGGCGAACGCGGGCACGCAGGGGACCAGCAGGGCGAGGGACAGGACGGACCGGCGCAGGGCGTGGATCGGACTCATGGCGGAGCACCTCCTTCCGGGAGACCCGATCCTAGTGCAGATCCCGCGGCGCGGGGGGGGGCTACTCGATGGTCATCTGCACCGCGTCCGTGAGCGCGAAGCCGAGCCCGCTCGGCGCCGCCGCGTCCACGACCGCCGCCTGGGCGAGCACCGTGCCCGCGGTGAAGGTCGTGGGGATCGCGGCGCTCAGCGAGAGCGTGCCCGAGCCGGGCAGCGCGCCGAGCACGCGGACCGTGAACGGGTTCACGAGCAGCGTCGCCTGGCCGCCCAGGCCGAGCGGGATCGCGCTCGACTGGATGCCCGTGAACAGCGCGACGAGCTCGCCCGGCGTGTTGCCCGTGACGTCCAGCTCGAGGATGCCGCCGGGCGTCGCGTCGCCCGTGAGGGACACGGCGGGCACGCCGCCCGTGGAGTCGTCGCTGCCGCGGCCGTAGCGGGTGAAGGACGTCGCCGAGCCGTACGTGCTGTCCGTCGACCAGAAGACGCCCATGTCCGTGGCCAGCAGCTCGTCGGCCGCGTGCCCCAGGTCCGCGACGCCGAGCGCGCTGCTCGCGGCGTGGATCGTGCGCGGCCCGGCCGAGCCGTCGGCGAGGAAGAAGAGCGTGCCCTCGCCGTCGACCACCGGGTCCGTGGCGTCGGTCGCGGGGAGCGCGCTCGTGCCCGCGAGCGTTCCGTCGGTCACGTAGAGCGTGTTGTCCGGCGGGAGGTTGCTCCAGAACACGAGCCCCATCTCCGTCGAGAGCAGTGTCTGCGGGTTCGTCTGCGCGATCCCCGGCATGAGGTCGAGCACGTGCGTGCCGGCCTGGGTCCCGTCGGTCACCCAGACCTCCGTGCCGTGCGTGCCGTCGAAGCCGGAGAAGTACAGCTCGCCGGCGTGCTCGACGAGCAGGTTGGCCACCGCCGGGATCGACACGAGCGGCACGGTCCCCGACGAGGTTCCGTCGGTGCGGTAGAGGGTCGAGCCGCCCGCGCCGTCGTCCGCGAGGAAGTACGGTACGCCTCCCAGGAGCGTCATGTCGCGCGGGAACGAGCCGGTCGGTCCGGGGAGCAGGTCGGCGACCAGGTGCGTTCCCGCGGACGTCCCGTCGGTCGCCCAGAGCTCGCGACCCTCCGCCGGCGTCTCGCCGAGGAAGTAGAGGAGGCCGTCGTGCACGTACGGGAAGCCCTGCCCGGACTGCCCCGGCATGCCGTCCGCGCCGTCCGCGGAGTCGTCGATGTCCTTCAGCAGGTACGTGCCGGCGGCCGTGCCGTCCGTGACCCAGGGCTCGTCGCCGCTCGTGGCGTCCTCGCCGCGATAGAACAGCTTGTCGCCGAACACCGCGTAGCCGGAGTTCAGGTTGCTGCCGTTGCCGGGGCCCGGTGCGACGTCGGCGATGAGCGTCGGCTCCGAGAGATCGAGGCCCGCGACGTAGAGCTCCCGGCCGAGGGCGGGGTCGTCGACCTCGATCACGAGCGTGTCGCCGAGCAGCGCGGGCGGCTCGTCCGGCAAGTCCTCCCCCGGCAGCGTGAGGACCGTCGGCGCGTCGCTCGTCGTGCCGTTCGTGCTCACGAGCGCGTTGTCGACGCCCGCGTCGAAGAGGAGAAGGAGGTGACCCGCGTGCGCGACGAACGGGCGCGCCTTCGTCGCGCCGGGCCCGAGGTCGTGGATGAGGAAGGGCGCGAGCCCGGGCGGGTCCCCGGCCGAGGCGCCGGCGGCCGCCAGCGAGAGGGTGAGCGAGCAGGACAGGACGAGGGAGGTGCGGGGGATGTTCATGTCGGCTCCTGGTGCCCGTGTGGAGGCCCGGGCGGGGTGGGTCGTGGGATGGGTGCGGCCCGCGGACGTCCGGGACCAGAGGCTCACGCCCCGAATGGCCGCGGACCGGTCCCTCCTTTCCTCCCGCCCCCGCGCCGCTCTCCGGAGCACGTGCCTCGGGGGCCGGATCCCGTCCCGACCCCCCGGGGGTCGACTTGCGGGCGCTCGCGGGCCACATTGGAGGGTCCTCGCCTCTCCCCGCGACGAGCCTCCCCGTGAAACCTCTCGACGTCCTGCAGAAACTCCGCGACGGCACCGGCCCGACCCGGTGCACCGGTCTCGACGACGCCACCGTCGAGCGCTTCCTCGCCCTCGACCCCGACCTCGGTCACGCGATCGCGGCCGCCGACGCCGCCTTCGACGCCCTGGCCGCCGAGCGCCCCGAGCTCCTCGCGCTCAGCGAGGAGGAGGCGCAGCAGCGCATGCAGGCGGGCTACGTGAACTTCTACGCGTCGGGCGCGGTGAACCCCTACGTCGCGCTCGCCGGCAAGGGACCGTGGATCGTGACGCTCCACGGCGCGGTGGTCCACGACAGCGGCGGCTACGGGATGCTCGGCTTCGGCCACGCGCCCGGCCCCGTGCTCGCGGCCATGGACCGGGAGCACGTCATGGCGAACATCATGACGGCCCACGTGTCGCAGCTGCGCTTCGTCGAGAAGCTGCGCGCCGAGCTCGGGCACGCCCGCGCGGACGGCTGCCCCTTCGACCGCTTCATCTGCATGAACTCCGGCTCGGAGGCCATGAGCGTCGCGACGCGCATCATGGACGCGCACGCCAAGCTCATGACCGCGCCCGGCGCGCGCCACGAGGGCAAACCCACGGGCATCGTCGCCATCGAGCGCGCGTTCCACGGCCGCACCTACCGGCCGGCGACCATCTCCGACTCGTCGCGGCCGCACTACGAGCAGCACCTCGCGTCCTTCGCGCACGTGCCGAAGACGTGGACCGTGCCGTCCAACGACGTCGACGCCCTGCGCGCGGCCTTCGCCCAGGCGGACGAGGAGGGCGTCTTCCTCGAGGCCATGTACCTCGAGCCCGTGCAGGGCGAGGGCGCTCCGGGCGTCGCGGTGACCCGCGAGTTCTACGACGTCGCGCGCGAGCTCACGCTCTCGCACGACAGCCTGCTCGTGGTGGACGCGATCCAGGCCGGCCTGCGCACGACGGGCGCGCTGTCGCTCGTGGACTACCCGGGCTTCGAGGACTGCTCGCCGCCCGACATGGAGAGCTGGTCCAAGGCGCTCAACGCCGGCCAGTACCCGCTCTCGGTGCTGGGCCTCACGGAGCGCGCGGCCGGCGCCTACGTGCAGGGCATCTACGGGAACACGATGACGACGAACCCGCGCGCCCTCGACGTGGCTTGCGCGGTGCTCGACATGGTGACCGACGACGTCCGCGCGAACATCCGCGAGCAGGGCGCGCGCTTCGTCGACGACCTGAAGGCGCTCCGCGGCGAGTTCCCGGAGTTCATCACCGAGGTGCACGGCACGGGCCTGCTCTTCTGCTGCGAGCTGGCCCCCGAGCGCGCCAAGTCCGTGGGGCCGGGCAGCGCCGAGGAGCGCTGCCGCATGCGCGGCGTCGGCATCATCCACGGCGGCCGCAACGCCCTGCGCTTCACGCCGCACTTCCGCATCACCGCCGCGGAGCGCGAGCTCGTCATGACCGTGCTGCGCGAGGTGCTCGCGGAGATCCGCGCGGAGCAGACGCAGCCCGCCGAGCGGGCGTAGCGGGCGTCGCGCGAGCCGTCCCATGGCAGAGGATCGGACCGAGGCACACGACGCCGAGAGAGCCGGCGACGTCATCGGCCCGTACACGCTCGTGGAGCGGCTCGGCGAGGGCGGCTTCGGCACCGTCTGGGTCGCGGAGCAGGCCGCGCCGGTGCGACGGCGGGTGGCGCTCAAGATCCTCAAGGGCGGCGTGGCCTCCGCGGAGGTGCTCGCGCGCTTCGAGGCGGAGCGTCAGGCCATGGCGCTCATGGACCACCCGGGCATCGCCCGCGTGCTCGACGCGGGGACGACGCCGGGCGGTCGGCCGTTCATCGCCATGGAGCTCGTGCCCGGCGAGCCCATCGTCGCCTGGGCGGACGCGCACGGCCTCGGCGTGCGCGCGCGGCTGGAGCTCTTCTGCGACGTGTGCCACGCGGTGCAGCGCGCCCACCACAAGGGCGTCGTGCACCGCGACATCAAGCCCGACAACGTGCTCGTCGCGGAGGTCGAAGGGCGGCCGATGCCGCGCATCATCGACTTCGGCGTCGCCAAGGCGCTCGAGACGCCGCTGGGCGAGACCACGATCCAGACCGGCGACTACCAGGTGCTGGGCACGCCCGCGTACATGTCGCCCGAGCAGGCGTCGCGCTCGGCCGCCGTGGACGCGCGGGCGGACGTCTACTCGCTCGGCGCGCTGCTCTACGAGCTGTTGACGGGCGAGACGAGCGTCGACCTCACGCGTCACACGACGACCCTGCGCGAGCTGCTCCGGCAGATCTGCGAGGTGGACGCGCAGCGCCCGAGCGAGCGCATGCGGTCGCTGACGGACGAGCGCCGGCACGCGATCCCCGCGCGGCGCGGGTCCACCGTCGACCGCCTCGTGCGCGACCTGCGCGGCGACCTCGACTGGATCACGATGCGCGCGCTCGAGAAGGAGCCCGACCGTCGCTACCCCTCGCCGGCCGCGCTCGCGGAGGACGTGCGCCGCCATCTGGACGACGAGCCGGTGCTCGCCGGACCGCCGAGCGCGACCTACCGGCTGCGCAAGCTCGCGCGACGGCACCGCGGGCTCGCGGCGGGCGTCGGTGTCGCGGCCTTCGCGCTGCTGGCGACGCTCGGCGTGC
>JAUIEF010000185.1 GCA_030428785.1 bacterium | reverse complement strand
TCCTCGCGGGCGCGCTGTCGACGCCGCCCTGGCGGGCGTGGCTCCGACGACGCGCGGCGCCGCACCTGCCCGCCGCGCTCGACGCGGTGGGGGCGCCGTCCGCGCCGCGCGGCGAAGTACTCGCGGCGGCTCCCGGCGTCGCCGCGCCGGCGTCCGACCCCGCGCACGACGCGCACGACGCTGCGACCGACGTCGCCGACGAGCGGGCGCCGTCGTGACCGCCGCCGACCGCTGGAGCTTCGAGGAGACCGCCGTCGGTCCGCGCGCGCGCGAGCTGCGCCCGCGCCGTGACGGCGCGCCGCTCACGCACCGGGCGCTGCTCGACGCGTGGCGCGACGAGCCGTCCTTCCGCGACGCGTGGACGGCGCGGCTCGCGGCCTCGCCCGAGGCGGCCTTCTTCTGGGAGCTGCCGCCGCTCGTCGCCGCGAACCTCGACGAGCCGGCGCGCTGCGTCCTCACCGACGCGCCGTCGCTCGCCGGCGTCGCGCCGGAGCCGCACGTCTTCGCGCGCGAGTTCGACGAGGTGCCGCCCGACGACGTCGGCGTCTTCCCGAACCTCGGCGGCGACGCGCTGCTGGTCGTGCCGCGGCCGGCGGACGACGGGCGCGACCTCGCGCACCTCGCGACCTTTGTCCGCCGCGCGCCGCCGGCCCAGGCGCACGCGCTGTGGAGCACGGTGGGCCGCGTCGTCGCGGAGCGCGTCGGTGACCGCGCGCTCTGGGTGAGCACGTCCGGCCTCGGCGTCGCCTGGCTCCACGTGCGCCTCGACGCGACGCCCAAGTACTACGTCCACGCGCCCTACCGGAGCCCGCCGTGACGCCCCGCGACGTGACGGCCCGCGCAAGGATCGGATGGCCGCCCTCCGGGGCGCGTGATAGACCGGGGCCATGAACGAGCCGAACAGCCCGCGCCGCCCGACCCCGCCCGTCGAGCAGGCGCTCGAGTACCTCGCCGAGCACGTCGAGGACACCGTCACGCTGCCGCGCCTCGGCGCCGCGGTGGGGGCCGGGCCGACGCACCTCCAGCGGCGGTTCCGCGAGCAGACCGGCCTCTCGCCGCGCGAGGTGCAGGCGGCCCTGCGCCTGCAACGGTTCCGCGACGGGGTGCGCGCCGGCGAGGACGTCACGAGCGCCGGCTACGGAGCGGGCTTCGGCTCGAGCCGCGGGCTCTACGAGCAGTCGAAGGAGCGGCTGGGCATGTCGCCCGGGCGCTACGCGCGGCGCGGCGCCGGGCTCGGGATCGCGTGGACCGTCGAGGACGGCGCGCTCGGTCGCGTGCTCGTCGCGAGCACGGAGACCGGCGTGTGCGCGGTCTTCCTCGGGGACGACGACGTCGCGCTCGAGGCGCAGCTCCGCGACGAGTTCTCGGCGGCGTCGTTGCGTCGCGCGCCGGACGTCCGGCGGCCGTGGGTCGACGCCGTGCTCGCGCACCTCGCGGACACGGACGCGCCGCTCGCCGTGCCGCTCCAGCCGCTCGGCACGCCGTTCCAGGTGCGGGTCTGGCGCGCGCTGCGCGACATCCCGTCGGGCGAGCGCCGCACCTATGCCGAGGTCGCCGCGGCGATCGGCTCGCCGCGCGCCGTGCGCGCCGTCGGCACGGCCTGCGCGCACAACACGATCGCCGTGCTCGTGCCGTGCCACCGCGTCGTGCGCGCCGACGGCACGACGGGCCGCTACCGCTGGGGCGACGAGCGCAAGCGCGCGCTCCTCGCGCGGGAGGCGCGGCGCGGCGACGCGGCCGGCGCCTGACGTCCGACGTCGCGCGGCTGGCGCGCGGGCCTCCGGCGTCCTACGATCCCCTCGCCATGGACGCCTCTCGCACGGATGACGCCCTCCCCGACGCGCTCTGCGTGTTCTGCGGATCGAACCCCGGCCGGCGGCCCGTGTACACGGAGGTCGCGCGCGAGCTGGGCGGCGCGATCGCGCGCCGAGGGCGCGGCGTCGTGTACGGCGGCGGCAACGTCGGCCTCATGGGAATCGTCGCCGACGCGGCGCTCGCCGCCGGCGGCTCGGTCGTCGGCGTCATCCCCGAGGGCCTGGCCGTCCGTGAGCTCGCGCACGAGGGGCTGACCCGACTCGAGGTCGTGGAGTCCATGCACGAGCGCAAGCAGCGCATGGCCGAGCTCTCCGCCGGCTTCATCGCGCTGCCCGGCGGGCTCGGCACCTTCGAGGAGATCCTGGAGATCACGACCTGGGCGCAGCTCGGCATCCACGGCAAGCCGTGCGGCCTGCTCGACGTCGACGGCTACTGGTGCCCGCTGCTCGAGCTGCTCGACAACGGCGTCGAGGAGGGCTTCGTCAAGGAGTCGACGCGGGCGCTCGTGCTCGTGGACGACTCGGTCGACGGGCTGCTCGCGCAGTTCGACGCGCACCGGCCGGCCGCGGTGCGGCCGTGGCTGACGACGGAGGAGGCGTGAGCGGTCGACCCGCGCCGACCGTGATCGGAGACGCACACACCTTGGAGGCACGACGGGGATGAGGCTGTACGGGGAGCTCGCGGACTGGTGGCCGCTCGTGTCGCCGGCGCAGGACTACGCGCCGGAGTCCGCCGCGTACCGGGCGCTGCTCGAGGACGCGTGCGCGCCCGCGACGGTGCTCGAGCTGGGCAGCGGCGGCGGGCACGTCGCCTCGCACCTCAAGGCGCACTGCGAGCTCACGCTCGTCGACCTGTCGCCCGGCATGCTCGACGTGAGCCGCGCGCTCAACCCCGAGTGCGAGCACGTGCAGGGCGACATGCGCGACGTGCGGCTCGGCCGGACGTTCGACGCGGTCTTCGCGCAGGACGCGCTCATGTACCTGCGCACCGAGGAGGACCTGCGCGCCGCGGTCGCGACGGCGGCCGCGCACTGCCGGCCCGGCGGCGCCGTGCTCCTCGCGCCCGACTGGACGGCGGAGACCTTCCGGGCCGGTTGCTCGCAGGGCGGCGCGGACGGCGTCGGCCGCGCGCTGCGGTGGCTCGAGTGGACGCACGACCGCGACCCGGACGACGGCGTCTTCGAGACGGAGTACGCGTTCCTCCTGCGCGAGGGCGAGCAGCCGGTGCGCACCGTGCACGACCACCACGTGCTCGGGCTCTTCCCGGCCGCGACCTGGGAGGCGGCGTGCCGCGCGGCCGGCCTCGAGCCCGAGCCGCGCGAGCTGCCCTTGGACGACGACGCGGGGAGCCGCGTGTTCCTGTGCGGTCGGCCGGCGTGACGGACGGCGGCGAGCGCGCGACGGCCGGCGGTCGGCGCGGGCGCGGTCGCGCGGGACACCTCGTGCCGCTCGGCGTCGCGCTCCTGCTGGCGGGCGCCGCGTGCGTCGGCTGCGTGACGCCGCCGGCGCTGCTCCCCGCCGGCGACGGGACGATCGCCCTCGCCGAGTACCCGCCCGGGAGCGAGCTCCTCGAGCTCCCGGTCGCCGAGGGCGGCGAGGTGCTCGACGGAACCGCGCTCCGCGGCGTCTTCGTGCCCGCCGACCCCGGCGCGCCCGTCGTGCTGCACCTGCTCGAGTCGGGCGGCTCGGTGACGGGCGAGACCTTCACCTGGGTCACCGGGCCCGGCAGCTACTCGACGGTGCTCCCGCGTGTGCGCGACGTCTACCAGCGGTTCGTCGACGCGGGTTTCGCGTCCGTCGCGGTGGACTACGAGGGTGTCGGCGCGTCGGACGGCGAGCGCTCGCCGGAGCACCTCGCGCGCGACGCGCTCACGGCGTGGCGCGAGGCGGTGCGTCGCGCGGGCGACCCGTCGCGCGTCGTCGTGCGCGGCACGTCCATCGGCACGCTCGCCGCGGCGCAGCTCCTGCACGCCGGCGAGGAGCCGGCGGCCCTGCTGCTCGCGTCGCCCGTGCTCGCGGACACGGTCGTCGAGCGCTTCGGCGACGTCGTGCACGGGCCGTTCCTCACGGCGCTCGCGTCGCCGTTCCTGGCGGACCCCGTCGAGGTCGACCTCGACGAGGCGCTCGCCGCGCACCCGCTGCCGGTCGAGGTCTGGCTGCTCGACGGTGACGAGCTCCTGCCGCCCGAGGACGCGGCCCGCGTGCGACGCGCGGTGGAGGCGGCGGGCGGGACGTTCCACGCGATGGACGGCTACCGCGAGACGGTGGAGCTGCCGGACTTCATCAAGCTGCGGCGGCACCTGCGGGGCGCGCTCGCCGCGCGCGAGCTGCTGCCCGGCGAGGCGGACGCCCTGCGCGCGCTGTTCCCCGACGCGGTGCGCGCCGAGTGGCGGGTCGCGCGCGTGCTCGACGCGCTGCCCGCGGACGTCCGTGCGCAGGTCGCACCCGGCACGCCCGCCGGCGAGCGCCTCGCGCGCCACGCGTCGGCCCGCCTGCACGACGAGCCGCTCGTCCTGGCCGCCGTCGTGCTCGCGGACAACTCGCCCGACGACGACGTCGCGTTCCTCGAGTCGTTCAGGCCGCCCTACGGCGCGTCGTGGCACCGCGGGCTCCCGCTCGACGAGCTCGTGCGGCGCATCGATCTCGACGACCCGGCGGGCGACCTGCCGTTCGGTCCGCTGGGCTCGCTCGCGTCGCGCTTCGTGACGGTCGAGGCGCACCCGGCTGGCCTGCCGTCGCGGCCGCCGCTCGACGACCTGCTCGCGGCGCTCCGCGGCGCGGGCCGCGACGACGTCGAGTCCCGCCGCTACCTCATGACACGGATCCGGGACGGCAGCCGGGGCAGCTCGACCGTCGACCTGCGCCGGCAGCTGTGGGACGGCGCGGCGGAGGGCGCGCCCACGGAGGCGGACGCCGCGCGGCGCGCGGTCCGCCTGCTCATGAAGGCGGCCGGCTACCCCGAGCGTGTCGTCGAGGCGCCGGACGGCCGACTGCTCGTCGAGGTCGACGACGGCGGAGTCGCGCGGCGCGTCGACCCGGCGCTCGTCTTCGAGCCGCCTGAGATCGACGTCGTCGAGACGGAGTGGGACCTGCGGTGAGCGCGGCGCGGCCCGGCCGAGAGCGCGTCGCTCGGGTCCTCTCCGTGCGGGCGTCGGCCCTGGAGCGTGCCGCGGCCATCGCCCGCGCCGCCGCGGTGCTCGCGCTGCTCCTGCCGTGCGCCTGCCTCACGCCGCCGGCCGTCCTGTCCGCCGGCGTCGAGGAGCTCGCGCTCGACGGACGCTTCCCGTTCGGCGCGGAGCTCGTGCGCGTCGAGGCGGCGGTCGGACGTCGAGCTCGCGGGCGTGTTCGTGCCGGCGGGCGAGGGCGCACCCGTCGTGCTCCACCTGCTCGAGGCGGCGAGCTCCGTCACCGAGGACGTCTACGGCTACCTGGGGAGCGACGGCACCTGGCACGGGCGACACGAGGGCACGCGGCCCGTGATCCGCGAGCTCGCGTCGATGGGCGTCGCGTCGCTCGTCGTCGACTGTGGTCGGGGGTCGGCGCGTCGGGCGGCGATCGCTCGCCCGGCAACCTCCGTCGCGACGCGCGCGCCATGTGGCGGGAGGCCGTGGCGCGTGCCGGCGGGCCGGACCGCGTCGTCGTGCGCGGCGTGTCGCTCGGCACGCTCGCCGCCGCGCTGTTGATCGACGACGGCGCGCGACCGGCGGGCGTCGTCCTCGCCGCGCCCGTGCTCGGGCGGACGGTGTCGCCACACTTCGCCCGCGCGACCCACGGCGCGTGGGGCGAGACGTTGGCGCGCGTGGCCTTCGGCCCCGTCACGACGCCCGACCTGGACGAGGTGCTCGCGCGCACGGACGTTCCCGTCGCGCTCTGGCTGCTCCCCGGCGACGAGCTGCTCCCGGACGACGACCGCGCGACGCTGCGTCGCGCGGCGGAGGCGGGCGGCGCGCGCGTCCGCATCCAGGAGCGCGTCACCGAGGACGACGAGCCCGACGACCTGCCGCTCGCGGAGCACGTCCGCGCGACCTTCTCGGCGCGCGCGATGCTCGCGGGAGAGCGCGCGTTCCTCGAGGAGTGGCTGCCCGACCGCCCGCCGCGGCACGAGCGCGTGTGGGCGTTCCTGTGCGGCGTGCCGCCCGCGCTCCTCGAGCGCTGCGCGCCCGGCACGCCGAGCGGCGAGCTCCTCGCGACGCTCGCTCGCGAGGACCCGGGCGACGACCCGCGTGTCGCGGCGACGCTGGCCGCAGCGGGCGTCGGCGCGGCTCAGGCGCGCATCGCGCTCGAGACGACGCGCCGATGGGGCACCTCGGTGTTGGACGACCTCGACGGCGACGCGCTCGCCGCGATGCTGGATCCCGCCGACCCGGACGGGCCGTTGCCGGTCGGACGCGTGGTGGCGTGCCGGAACTTCCAGCGCGCGTCCTCCCTGCCCCCGCCGGCTTCGCACGGGGATCTCGACGTCGTCGTACGCTGGCTCGCGGTCCGGCCGGACGGCAGCACGACCCTGGCACTCTCAGTCTCGTTGCCCGACGGGTGGAGTGTGGCTCACTCCTGGAGGTCCGCCGGTCTCTGGGCCGCGGTGTCGGACAACGGGCGGCTGCCGCCGGAGGCCTCCCGTCGTCGGCTCATGCGGGTCCTGTTGCGCGCGTGGGGGATCCCGGAGCGCGTCGGGCGTGCACCGGACGGTCGCCCGAGCTGCGAGGCCCTGCTGGGAGGGGCCTGGGGGCGCGTCGCGACCGAGCGGATCACCGTGCCGGACGCGAGGTCACGCGCGTGGTCGCTACCGTCGCCCCGAGGTCGCGACACGGATCGGGGCCCCGCGCCGTCGTCAGCGCGGACGCCCCCGGCCGCTCCGGGAGCGCCGCGCACGCGCCCTCACTCCACCGGGTAGACCACCCGCGAGCGCCACTTCTGCGGGTCGCGCTCCATGCCCGGGTCGGTCCAGTACTCCTCCCAGGGCGCGTCGCGCACGGTGAGCTCGTGCCCCTCGATGTACGCGAGGATGCGCGCGTGCGTGTCGCCCAGCGACTCGTAGGGCCCGACGTGCCACGCGACGACGGCCTTGCCGCCCGGCAGCGTGCGCGCCTTGACGCGGCCCTTCTCCGGCGGCGCCTCGGCGACGGGCATGCCGCACTCGACGTCCACCGGGTCGCCCCAGTTGTGATACCGCGCGAGCGGCGGACCCGTGAGGTGCGCGCCCACGGAGGTGCAGTGCATCATCGCCTCGGGGAGCAGGACGGAGAACGTGCGCTGGAGCTCGGCGTGCGGCGCCTCGACGCGGATGGACGCGATGTGCCGCTCCTCGAGCACCTCGATCGTCACGTCGCCGTCGCCGGACGACTCCGCCTCCTCCCGCGCGCGCTTCGCCACGAGCACCGACTCGCCCGGCGCGAAGAACGCGTCCGGCACCTCGACGCCGCGCTCGACGGACGTCCAGCGCAGGTCGAAGGTGAGCCCGGAGATCGTGTACCGCGCGTGGCACGGGTCGAGCACGCCGTCGTGCTCGCGCCACTCGGAGAGGTCCATGACCGTCTCCGTGGGCTCGTCGAGCAGGCCGCTGCCCTTCGCGACGACGCGCACCGGCAGCAGCGACTCGCGGTCGAGGTACCAGACGTCCGGCGGCGTCGAGCGCGCGCGCTCGTCCTCGCTCGCCGGGAGCAGCAGCCTCGGCGCGGCCTGCACGACCCAGCAGTCGTGGCCCTCGACGGTGTCCGTGCCGACGGTGCGCGCGCGCTCGTAGAGCTCGCGCCACGCCGTCCGCCGCGCGACGCCCATCTCGCGCAGGAGCGCGCTGCCGTCCCAGCCCGTGCGGATCGTCACGCCAGAGAGCGGCTCCTCCTCCCAGACGGTCTCGCCGTCGCTCGCCATGACGAGCGTGCCGAAGAGCTCGAACTCGAGCTCGGCGCGCGCCTTGTGACCGGGCGCGTAGACCTCCGTCAGGAACCCGAGCCCGCCGACGGCCTCCCACGACGCCTTGCCGTGGGCGCGGACGGTGCCGGTCTCGCCGTCGGGCACGCCCATCGCCGCGTAGCTGCGGTCGAGGAGGTCGGCGGCGGCCGGCAGGTCGGGCGCGGCGGGCGACTGCGCCGCGGCGGGGGAGGACGCCGCCGCGACGACGGAGGTCGCCAGGACGAGGACGAGGGACAGCTGCGTGCGTGACATGGGACGCTCCGGGGAAGGGGGGCGCGCGGGCCTCGCCGGCAGCGACCGGGCCTGCGCTACACTGCCCCGTACGCGGTCGCGCCGCGCCTTCGTCCGGATTGTCGCGAGAAAACCCGCCGTGAGCCAGGAGACCGGTTTCCGGGGCGCCTCCTTCCCCCCGACGCGCTGGTCCCTGCTGGCCGCCGGGCCCGACCGGGAGAGCGGCGAGCGGCGCGCGGCCTGGGAGCACCTGGCCCGCCGCTACCTGCGCCCCGTGGCCGCCTACGTCCGCGCGCGCGGCGCCCGCGACGACGAGGAGGCGCGCGAGACCGCGCAGGACTTCTTCCTCTGGATGCTCGAGCGCTCGTTCCTCGACAAGGCGGACCCGACCCGCGGGCGATTCCGCGGCTTCGTGAAGCGCAGCCTCGTGAACTTCCTCCACGATCGCGAGCGGCGGCGCCGTACGGTGAAGCGCGGCGGCGAGCACGTGACGCTCAGCCTGTCGGACGCCGACGACGAGCACGACGCGCTGCCTGTCGATCCGGGGCGGACGCCGGAGCAGGTGCTCGACGACCTGTGGCGGCAGGAGCTCCTGGCGCGCGCCGCCGACGCGCTCGAGCGGGAGCTCGCCTCCCGCGGCAAGGAGGTCGTCTTCGCCGTGTTCCGCGACTGGTACCTGCAGCCCGAGGACGGCGTCGACCACGCGACGCTCGCGGAGCGGCACGGCCTCTCGCGCACCGACGTGGGCAACCACCTCGCGCTCGCGAAGGAGCGCTACCGCGCGCAGCTGCGGCGCGCCGTGCTCGAGACGGTGCACGGCGACGACGACCTGCGCGCCGAGCTCGCGTGGCTCTTCGAGGAGCGCGCGTGAGCCGGCCGCTGTCGCGCCGCGCGCAGGAGCGCCTGCTCGAGGCGGCGGCGCCGCTGGCGGGCGACCCCGTGGCGGGCGCCGTGGACGCCGGCCGCTACGAGCTGCGCGGCGAGCTCGGCCGCGGCGGCATGGGCGTCGTGCACGAGGCCTGGGACACGGAGCTCGGCCGCCCCGTCGCGCTCAAGCTGCTGAGCCGGCCGGCGGCGCTCTCGGACGCGGCGCGCGCCCGCTTCCTGCGCGAGGCGCGGGCGGCGGCGCGGCTCGCGCACCCGAACATCGCGACGGTCTACGACGCGACGCCCGACGCCATCGCCATGCAGCTCGTGCGCGGCGCGACGCTCGAGGAGCGCCCGTGGGCCGACACGGCCGGGCTCGTCGGCCTGCTGCGCGACGCGGCGCTCGCGATCCACCACGCGCACGAGCAGGGCGTCGTGCACCGCGACCTCAAGCCCGCGAACATCATGGTCGAGCCGGGGGCCGACGACCGCACGCGCGTCTACGTCATGGACTTCGGCCTCGCCAAGGAGCGCGAGGTGGACAGCAGCCTCTCGCGCTCGGGGATGATCGTCGGCACGCCCGCGTTCATGGCGCCCGAGCAGGCGGCGGGGCGCGACGCGGAGGTCGGCCCGGCGACGGACGTGCACGGCCTGGGCGCGACGCTCTTCGCCTGCCTCGCGGGCCGGCCGCCCTTCGGCGAGCTGCCGCGCGAGGGCGCGTCGGCGGGCGGACTCTTCGAGCTGCTGCGCCGCATCACGGAGGAGGAGGCGCCCTCGCTCCGGCGCGTCGCTCCCGGCACGGACAAGGACCTCGCGTTGCTCGTCGGCAAGTGCCTCGCGAAGGAGCCGGAGCGGCGGTACGCGTCGGCGCTCTCGCTCGCCGCCGACATGGACCGCTGGCTGCGCGGCGAGCCCATCGAGGCGCGCCCGCCGACCGTCGCCTACCGGGTCCGCCGCTTCGTGTCGCGCCGGCAGGGCGCGCTCGCGGTGGCCGCAGGCGCCGCGCTGCTCGCGGTGCTCGTCGGGCTGCCCTTCCTGCTCTCGGAGACGCGGCGCCGCGAGCTCGCCGAGCGCGTGTTCTCGCTGAGTCAGGGCGTGCACCAGGCGTTGCGCGACGCGGAGACGACGCGCGACTCCGGCGTGGGCCACGAGCGCGAGGCGTGGGAAGTGCTCGAGGGCGCCGTGCAGCGGTGCCGCGCGTTCCTCGCGGACGAGGAGGTCGCCACGGTCCGCACGTTCCTCGGCCGGCTGCTGCGCGAGCAGGGCCGCTACGACGAGGCGCTCGTCGAGTTCGACCGGGCGGCGGAGTCGCGCGCCGGCATCCCGGGGCTCGAGCTCGAGCGCGGGCTCGCCCTCGCGGCGCTCTACCGCGAGCGCGTGCCGGTGCTCGGCGAGGCGCCGCCGCCCGAGCTCGAGGCGTGGCGCACGCGCGCGCTGGCCGACCTCGACGCGGCGCTCGCCGACGCGCCCGTCGCGCCGCCGCCGTCGTGGGTCTTCGCCGAGGGGCAGCGCGCGTGGATGGCCGGCGCGCTCGAGGACGCCGTCGAGCGGCAGCGCGAGGTCGTCGAGCGCGACCCGGGGCACCGCGAGGCGCACCTGTCGCTCGGACGGCTCTACCTGCTCACCGGCCGCGACGACCTCGCCATGCGCCACACCGTCATCGCGAGCGACCTCGTGCGCGGGCACCGGCCGGCGTACCTCGCGCGCGGTGACGTCTCCATCGGGACGGACGGCAACGTGCTCGACCCGCGTCGGGAGCTCGTCTCGATGGAGGGGCTGCGCGAGCTGCTGCTCGACTTCCAGCTGCTGCTCCAGCTCGAGGGCGGCGACGCGAACGTGCTGGGGCTGCGCGGGCAGGTGCAGCTGCGGCGCGCGGTGCGCGAGGTCACCGCGCTCGAGCTCGAGGACGCGCGCGCGAGCCTGGCCCGCGCCGTGTCGGAGTTCGACGGTGCGCTGCTGCTCGACGAGCGGCTCGTCGGCGCGCGGCTGGCGCGGGCGGTCACGCGGCTGCACCTCGCGCGGCTGCTCGCGCGCGCGGGCGAGCCGGAGGAGGCGTCGCGCGCGCTCGCGCTCGCGATGACCGACTACGACGCGGTGTGCCGCGCGGAGCCCGAGCTGGCGGTCGCGTGGTACGACCGCGCGCTGGCCCACGAGTGGCGCGGGCAGCTCGCGAGCCTCGGGCGCCGCGCGGAGGAGGCGCGGGAGGC
>JAUIEF010000184.1 GCA_030428785.1 bacterium | reverse complement strand
CGCCCCCTCCGCGCAGACCGGGCGCCGGCCCGGGATTCCTGGTCTGCGACGTCGGAGGCAGGCATTCTAGCCAGCATCGTCGCTCCCCCGACAGCCGCCCGATCTCCGCCATTCCCCGGAACGAGGCCCACCGCCGCATCATGGACTCCCCCCGACTGCATGTCCCGACGCGTCCGCCGGAGCACCTGGACCTCCCCCGACCGCTCGCCCGCCTGGCGGACCTCGCCTACAACATGTGGTGGACGTGGCACCGCGAGGCCCGCGCGCTCTTCCACCGCATCGACCCCGAGCTCTGGGCGCGGTACATGAACCCGGTGCGGCTCATCCAGCTGAGCCGCACGGCGCACCTCCAGTTCCTGGCGAACGACGTCTCGTTCCTCGAGCAGATGCACGCGGTGCTCGAGCAGTTCGACGCGGACATGGACCGCGCGGGCATGCCCGGCGAGCCCATCTGCTACGTGTCCGCCGAGTACGGCCTCCACGAGTGCCTGCCCATCTACTCGGGCGGCCTCGGCATCCTCTCCGGCGACCACCTCAAGGCGGCGTCGGACATGGGCCTGCCGCTCGTCGGCGTCGGGCTGTTCTACCGTCGCGGCTACTTCAACCAGCTCATCGACGCGGACGGCTACCAGCAGCACAACTACCCCGAGCTCGACGGCCTGCGCATGCCGATCCTGCGCGTGCGCGACGCCGAGGGCAACACGCTCCGCGTCCCCGTCGAGATGCCCGGCCGCACCGTGTACCTGCGCGTGTGGGTGACGTTCGTCGGCCGCATCCCGCTGCTGCTGCTCGACAGCTGGAGCAGCAAGAACTCGCTCGAGGACCACTACATCACGAACATGCTCTACGTGCGCGGCCGGCAGATGCGCCTCGAGCAGGAGGTCGTGCTGGGCCGCGGCGCCGTCGCGGTCATGGAGGCCCTCGACATCCAGCCGCGGCTGTTCCACATGAACGAGGGCCACTCGGCCTTCCTCGCGGTGGAGAACATGCGGCGCAGCGGCGAGCCGAGCGTGCCGACGGCGATCGAGGCCGTGCGCTCGCGTCACGCCTTCACGACGCACACGCCCGTGCCCGCCGGCAACGAGGTCTTCGACCGCGAGGCCGTGCGCCCGTTCCTCGAGCGGACCGCCGCCGACCTCAACACGAGCACCGACGACCTGCTGGACCTCGGCCAGGTCGAGGGCCGCGACGGCTTCAACCTCACCAAGCTCGCGCTCAACGTGTCCGCCGTGAACAACGGCGTGTCCGAGCTGCACGGCGAGGTGTCGCGTCAGATGTGGCCCGAGTACGAGATCGGCGCCGTCACGAACGGGGTGCACATGGCCACCTGGCTCGGCCCCGAGATGGCGAAGGTGCTCGAGGCGCAGCCCGAGACGCACCCGCAGAAGCTCGCCGAGCGCGCCGCGCTGCTCTCCGACGAGAGCATCTGGGCCGCGCACAACACCCAGAAGCACCGCCTCTGGCGGTTCGTCCACGTGCGCGGCGTGCGGCAGGCCGCGCGCCACGGTCGCAGCCCCGAGGAGCTGCGCCGCATCAAGCAGACCGTCTCGACGACGGCGCTCACGCTGGGCTTCGCGCGCCGCTTCGCGCCGTACAAGCGCGCCGACCTGCTCTTCCACGACCCGGACCGCCTGCGCGCGCTGCTCACCGACCCCGCGCGCCCCGTCCGCCTCATCATGGCCGGCAAGGCGCACCCCGCCGACCGCCCCGGCCAGGAGGTCATCCGCAACATCTGGGAGCTCGCCTCCGAGGAGGAGCTCCGCGGGCGCATCATCCTGCTGGAGGACTACGACTCCGGCATCGCGCGCCTCATGGTGCGCGGCGTCGACGTCTGGCTCAACACGCCCGAGTGGCCGCGCGAGGCCAGCGGCACGAGCGGCATGAAGGCCGTCGCGAACGGCGTGCTCCACGCGTCCGTGCCCGACGGCTGGTGGGCCGAGGCCGACCTCCCCGAGTGCGGCTTCACGATCGGCAAGGCGGAGCTGCCCGAGCGCGAGCGCGACGCGGGCATCCTGCTGGACGTCCTCGAGAACGAGATCGTGCCGCTCTACTACGACCGCGGGCCGGACGGCCTGCCGCGCGAGTGGGTCGGCAAGATGCGCAACTCGATGGTGGCGTTCCTGGGCCGCTTCTCCGCGCGCCGCATGCTCGAGGACTACGTCGCGAAGGTGTACGGCGCGGCGATCCCGAGCCAGGTGGGGTAGCCGCTGGAATCCCGACGCCCGCCGCGTTCTCCTGCGCGGGTGACGAGCCGCCTCCCGGAACCCGACGAGCAGCAGCGCCGACGCGCCATGGCGCTGTCGAGCGTCGACGCGTTCGTCTACGCGGTCATGGTGGGCCTCGGCGAGGCCTGGTTCATCGCGGACGCCGTGCGGCTCGGTGCGGACGCCTCGGAGATCGCGCTGCTCGTCGGGCTGCCGCTCGCGGTCGGCGCGGCGGGGCCCTTGCTCTCGCTGCGGCTGCTCGCGCGCGTCGGGCGTCGCAAGCCGGTGGTCGTCGGCGCGGCCGCGCTCCAGGCGGCGATCCTGCTCGCGCTCGCGGCGCTCTCGCACGGCCGGCTCACGACGGTCCCGCTGCTCATCGGCGTGGCGACGGCGTACCAGATCTGCGCCCAGTCCGCGGGCACCGCGTGGAGCTCCTGGTACGGCGACCTCGTCCCCGCGACGGTGCGCGGCGGGTACTTCGCGCGCCGCAACCGCGGCGCGTACGCGGGCACGCTCGTCGCGCTCGTGCTGGGCGGGCTCATGCTCCACCGGCTCGAGCCCGTGCCGCCCGGCGCGGCCGCCTCCGACGCAGGCGTCGCGGGCGGGCTCGGCTTCGCGCTCGCCTACCTGCTCGCCGGCCTCGCGCGCGTCGGCTCGGTCGGGCTGCTCGCCGCGTCCTGCGAGGGCCCGTTCTCCGGCCTGCCCGACCGCGCGCGGGTCGGTCGCTTCCTCCGCACGGAACGCGGCTCCGGCGTGTGGCGGCTCGTGCTGCTCGTCGGCCTGCTGCACCTCACCGTCTACGTCGCGTCGCCCTTCTTCAACCCGTACATGCTGCGCGACCTGCGCTTCACGTACACGGAGTACATGGCGGCGTCCGTGTGCCTCGTGCTCGTCAAGGTGCTCGTGCTGCCGTTGTGGGGCCGGTGGATCGACCGCAACGGCCCGCTCGGAACGCTCGGCCGCGGCGGCGTGCTGCTCGCGCTCGTCCCGCTCGCGTGGGTGTTCGCCGACGGCCTGTGGGGCGTGCTCTTGTGCCAGTCGCTGTCGGGCCTCGCGTGGTCCGGCTTCGAGGTGGGGAACTTCTCGCTGCTGCTGGAGCTGGGATACCGGCGGATGCGGCCGACGATCTTCGCGGCGCAGAGCGTCGTGACGGGCTCGGCGCAGCTCCTCGGCGGCCTGCTGGGCGGCGCGATGCTCGAGCGCGCGATCGACCCGCGGACGGTCTTCGGCACGAGCAGCGCGGCGCGGCTGCTCGTCGTCCTGCTCCTCGTGAAGCTGCTGCCGCGACGGGCGCCGCGCGCGCCGGGCGAGCCCCGCCCGCGCCGCCCGGTGTTCCGCGTCACGGGCTTCCGGCCGGGCACGGGCCTCGGTCAGCGGCCCATCCAGGAGTCCGCCGCGCCGCTCCCCGTCCCCTCCGAGCCGGACGGAAGTCCGCGTGCCGCGACGAGCGACGCCACGTAGGCCAGCGCGCCGAGCACGAACACCGCGCGGAAGCCCGCGGCGAGCGCGCCGAGCACCGCGAGCACGGAGGCGAGCACCGAGAGCGCGCCGTTCACGCCGAACGCCCACGGCAGCCAGGGCTCCGCGCGCCGCCGCACCCACGCGAGCCCGCACGGGAACGGCACGCCCATCGCGAAGCCGGCGGGCGCGAGGACGAGCGCGGCGAGCGCGGCGCGGACGGGCAGCGGGCGGTCGAGCGTCGCGGCGAAGAACACCGGCAGCACGACGACGAGCGCCGTGAGCAGCACCGGCACGACGACGAGCGCGCCCGCGAGCGTGCGCCGCGGGTCGGCGCGTCGACCGGCCCAGGCCGCGCCGAGCGCCGACGCGACGAGGAAGGTGCCGAGCACGACGGGCAGCGCGAGCCCGGGCCGCCCCAGATAGAGGACGAACCGCTGGAGCGCCGCCACCTCGACGAGCATGTACCCCGCGCCGAGCCCGCCGAAGAGCAGCGTGAGCCGACCGCGCCCCGCGACGGCGAGCCCGCGCCGACGGAACACCGCGAGCGGCAGCGCGACGAGCGCCGCGACGGCCGCCGCGGACCCCGCGAGGAGGAGCAGCAGCACGACGAGCGCGACGGGCGCCTCGCCGATGAAGTCGAGGTACTGCACGGCGGGGTCGTCGGCGTCCCGCGCGCGCGGCGCCGCGCCGACGAGCGCGCGCCACACGTCGCCCCACCGGTGGAAGCGGAAGAAGAACGGCAGGTCGTCCGTGACCGGCCCGACGTCGAACGGGTACGCGGCGCGGAACGCGTCGTCGGTCCCGGCGGCCACCGCGTCGAGATAGTCCGCGAAGACCCCGTCGCGCGCGACGCCGGGCGCGGCGAGCAGCTCGTACGGCGTCCGCGCGTCGAGCTCCTCGTAGCGCGCGACCTGCCCGGGGCGCAGCGGCTCCCGCGTGATGATGACCGCGCCGTAGCCCACCCCCACCGTGCGCCCCTCCGCCGTCACGGCCTCGCGCCCCGGCGCCCCGATGACGAGCACGTGCCGCTCCGGCGCCTCGGCGCCCGCGCGCCGCAGCGCGTCCACCGCGAGCGCGACGAAGCGCAGGCACTCGCGCGGCGGTTCGAACAGGAAGCGCAGCGCGCAGATCGCGCCGCGGTCCGTGAGGTGCGCGAGCATGTCGTCGAGCGCCTCGGCCGTGTAGAGGTAGGACTCGGTGAGGACGAGGCTGCCCGACGCGAGCGCGGTGTACGTGTCGGCCCCGGAGAGCTGGAGCAGGTCGAAGCGGCCCTCGCTCCGCCGCAGCCACGAGCGCCCCTCGTCGTGGTGGACGGTGACGTCCGGGAGCGTGTAGCGGTGCCCCGTGCGCTCCGCGTACTCGCCGCGCATGAGGCCCACGGTGGCGGCGTTGATCTCGACGCCCGTGAAGCGCACGCGGCTCCCGTCGGGGAACGTGCGCGGCGCGCGCGCCATGACGATGTCGACGCCGCCGCCGATGCCGATCGCGAGCACGTCGGGCGCGCTGTCCTCGAAGAGCAGGTAGCCGAGCCCGGGCTCGGCGAGCAGCCCGTAGCGCTCCTCGGCGGAGCCCAGGGGGAGCACGGTGGGCGCGCCGCCGTCCTGGAAGACGAGCCGGTCGGCGTCCGGCGCGTCGGGGCCCGGGCCCACGACGTCGACGCGGCACACCGGGTCCCAGGCGGTGCGCTCGACGCGCATGCCGGGCTGCGCGAGGACGTGCGCCATGGCCTTCGTCGGCGCGACGGGCACCTCGAAGAGCGCGGTGGGCGCGACGACGGCGAGCGCGGCCGTGCCGACCGCGACGACCGCCGCCGTCGCGGCGCGCCGGTCCGCGCGCCCCGCGAGACAAGCGGCGCCCGCGGCGCCGAGGGCCGCGGCGGCGAGCACGGCCCCCTCGCCGCCGAGCGCGCGCAGGGCCGGCACGTAGAGCAGGCAGCCGAGCGCCGAGCCGCCCATGTTCCACGCGTACGCGCGCCCCACGCGCTCGCCGGCCGCCGCGAGCGACCGCGCGACGACGAGACCGGCCGCGATCATCGGCACGACGAGCACGCCGTCCTGCAGCGCGGCCAGGGCGAGCCCCCACGTCCGCGTGCTCGCCGGCGGCCGCACGCGCGTCACGAACGCGTAGGTCGCGACGACGCCGAACGCGAAGAGCAGCGCGTGGTCCGCGAGCCGCCGCGAGACGGTCGGGGCGTCGTCGGACGCGTCGCGCCGACACGCGAGCCACGCGCCGCCGGCCGCGAACCCGAGCAACGTGAGCGTCACGACGGACCACGCGACGTGGTGCCACACCATCGGCGCGAGCACGCGCGTGTGGACGAGCTGCAGCAGCAGCACCCCCGCGGAGACGAGCGCCAGGCCCGGCAGCCGGCCGCGCGGCGCGTCGTTCAAGGCGCCGTCCCCGGCACGACACCGCTCGCGACGACGACGAGCAGGCTGCACCAGAACGCGCCCGCGGCGTCGAGCTCCGCGAGCTCGTCCTCGAGGGCGCGCAGCTCACCCTCCCCGGCGACGCCGTCGTCGAGCAGCCGACCGCGGTTGCCGTCCCAGTCGACGACCGCGCGGAACAGGGCGACGTCCGTGATGACGAGCGGGTGCGCCTCGGCCGCCACGTCGTGCAGGCCGCCGGCGAGGAGCAGCCCGCGCAGCCGCCGCCCCGCCCACGCGTCGACGAGGTGCCGCGCGAAGAGGTGCTCGCCCAGCCGCGCGGCGGCCGCGCGATCGCGCACGTGCAGCGAGAAGCTCCCGTGGTCCGACTCGGCGAGCACGACGCGCCCGCCGGGCCGGGTCGTGCGCCGCAGCTCCGCCACCGCGGCCGGCGCGTCCGTCAGGTGCTGGACGACGCGGTCGCAGCGCGCGCCGTCGAAGGCGTCGTCGACGAACGGGAGGTACGCCGCGTCGGCGGTCGCGTGGAGCGTGCGCGTCGCGAGGCCCGCGGCGACGGCCCTCCGGCGCGCGGCGTCGAGCGCGGCGCGGTCCGGGTCGACGCCCGCGACGAGCCCCTCGACCCCGACGTGCTGCGCGAGCTGGAGCGTGTCCGCGCCGCCGCCGCAGCCGACGTCCAGCAGCCGACGACCCGGCCCCGCGCCGACGAGCTCCCACGTCCGGCGCTTGTACGGCTCGATGAGCGCGGCGGCCCGCGCCCCGACGTCCGCCGCCGCGTCCCGCCGCGCGTCGTCGTCCCGCGCCCCACCGCCCCGCGCGTCGCCCGCGCTCACACGTCCGGGCACCACGGCACCCAGCTCACGCCGGCCGTCATCGCCTCCCGCAGCACGAGCGCCAGGTCCACCATGAGGATGTCGCGCGGCGCGTCCGACTCGTTCACGACGGAGTGCGTCTCCTGACCGTTGAACAGCAGCAGCCGTCCCTCGGCCCAGCAGTGGTGGTCGCGCTCGAAGTAGAGGTTGCAGCCGCGCGGCACGTGCAGGCCGAGGTGGCCGCGGATGACGCCGGGCACGCTCTCGTCGCGGTGCTTGTGGATGCGCGACCCCGGGGTCAGCCGCGAGAAGGACGCGCCCTTGAGTCGCGGGACGGCCTCGAGCAGGCGGACCGACTCGGGGCAGCGCCGGCGGTTCCGCTCGAGGTCGAGGTCCAGGTCGTCCGGACGACAGTGCTCGACGAGCGGGTAGACGAGCCACTCGCCGTCGAACGCCTCCTCGTCCGACCAGCGCACGAACTCCGACTCGTCCAGGCGATCGAGCTCGCGCCGGAACACCTCGAAGCCCGCCTCGAGCCGCTTCGTGAACGTGAAGCAGTCCGGGTCGAGCAGCGTGATCGGCTCGCGCTCGTCGGCGTCACGCGCGGGAGGACGCCGGTCGGCGTCGTCGGTCCGCCGACGATCGTCGCCCGGGTCACGCACGGCAGTACTCCACGACGGCGTCCGGCAGCGTGACGGGCCGCCGCAGCGCGGAGAGGTCGACGCCCGACATCGCGACGTGCAGCACGTGCGAGCCGTTGCAGACGAGCGTGCGGTTGTTCGTGTGCGCGAGCATCGCCTTGAGCTTCGCGAGCTCGGACTGCTGGATGCCGCCGTCCGTCGTGTACGCGTGGTAGCCGTTGTCGTTGCCGTGGATGGTCACGCCGAACTCACGCGGCGCGTCGAAGATGCGCGTGTCCGGGTGGAGCTGGTAGTCGCCGACGAAGGCCGCGAGCCCGTAGAGGTCGTCGTGCTCCACGAGCCAGCGCACGGTGGACAGGCACTCCCGGCGCGTCTCGGTCGGGAACCCGATGAACCAGAAGAGCTCCGCCGACACGCCGTGGTCGCGGAGGTTGCGCAGCATGGGCTCGACGGCGTCGAAGCGCACGCCCTTGTCCATGCGGTCGAGGACCTCCTGGCTCGCGCTCTCGAAGCCGAACGCCAGCGAGCGACACCCGCCTCGCGCGAGCTGCGCGCAGTACTCCGGGTCCTCGAAGGCGTCGGTGAACTTCATGCCGCCCACCCAGTAGAGCTCGTGTCCGCTCTCCTCGATGACGCGCGCCAGGATGCGCGCGAGGTGCGGCGGCACGCTCGAGTCCTGCACCTGCACGAACCGCGCGCCCGCGCGGACGAGCACGTCGACGTCGCGCCGCACGACCTCCTCCGGCGCGGCGCGGTAGTTCTCGCGCCAGCCGAGGCTGCAGAACGTGCACCGCCCCCAGTAGCAGCCGCGCGCCGTCATGAGCGGGTACACCGGCTCGGGCGTGAGGAACAGGTCCATGTCGATCGCGTCGTAGTCGGGCGGCGGCACCTCGTCCATCGACTCGAGGAACGGCGGGTCGTCCGGGTGGTGCAGCCGCCCGCGCGCGTCGCGGCGGTGCAGGCCGCGCACGTCGTCGAGCGAGCGCCGCCCCTCGAGCGCGTCCGCGAGCTCGACGATCGAGCGCTCGCCGTCGCCGTGCACCGCGAAGTCGCCGTATTCGAACAGCAGCCCGCTCTGCAGCCAGCGCTCGGAGCGCACGTTGAGGAGCGGGCCGCCGAAGCAGACGGGGACGTCCGGCCGGCGCTGCTTGAGCTTGCGCGCGAGCCGCACCGCCTCGACGGCCTGCTCGGGGAACGCGACCGAGATCCCGATGAGCCCCGGGTCGCGCTCGAAGACCGGGTCGACGAGCCCCTCGTCGTAGAGGTCGAGCAGCGGCGTCCACGGATCGCGCCGCTGGTTGTCGACCATGTCCTGCACGAAGGAGTCGTGGTTCGGCGAGATCACCGGGTCGAGCTGGTAGTAGAACGCGAGCGCGTCGACGACGCCCCAGAACGCGCGGCGGAAGGTCGCCGGGTCGAAGTAGCGCGAGCCGTCGCGGAGGATCCCGATGGACTCCTCGCCCGCGCGCACGGCCTCGGCGATGGCGGCCGGGACCTCGGCGTGCTGCTCCGCGAGCGCGAGCATGCGCGCGGCGCGGTCGTCACGGAGGAGCATGTGCGCGGCGCGCAGGTTGAGGTCGACGCCGTGCGGCTCGTGCCCCGCCTGCCGCAGCGCCCCGCACAGCGCGGGCAGGCTGTAGTAGCACTGGTTCGGCAGGCACAGCGACGGCGGGAAGACGATCGTGACGTTCATGGCGCGGTCACGGACGGTACGTCAGGCTCATGCGGTCGCCGAGCAGACGCCGGTGCAGGAGCGCGTCGACAGAGAAGCCGAGCACGTGCGCGCGCAGCCGCCACCGCGCGAGCCCGCGCAACGCGCCGTGCAGGACGCGCTGCCAGGAGCGCGGGTAGCTCGCGAGGCTGTTCGCCAGCGGCAGGTAGTGCCCGACGATCGACTTGATCTCGGACTCGTCGCGCGCGGGGAGCCACGGCATCGTCCGCTGCGAACCCGCGTCGTACGAGGAGCGCACCGCCGCGAGCGACTCGAGGTTGGCCGGCCCGCCGCCCGCCGCCGCGAACGCCTCGTCGCCCATGGGCGTGCCCGGCGTCGGCTGGTAGATGCGCACGGCGTAGCTGATGCGCTTGCCGTCCAGCGCGCGCATCTCGTCGATGAGCCGCAGCGTGGCGCGCCGGTCCTCCGCCGTCTCGCCCACGAAGCCGAAGATGATGTTGTGCATCGAGTGGATGTCGCGCTCGACGAGCTTGCCCATGATGCGCAGCACGTCGGCCGGGTCGTGGCGCTTGCCGATGCGCTCGATCATGCGCGCGGACCCGCTCTCCGTGCCGAACTCGAGCTTCCCGCAGCCGCCCGCGGCGAGCTCGTCCCAGTCGTCGTCCGAGAAGCGCGCCGCGTCCACCGGCGAGCAGAGCGAGAACCAGAGGCAGTCCGGCAGCCGCTCCTTCCAGAGGCGCGCGAGCCGCAGCGGCCGCGCGCGGCTCGCGAACATGTCGAGCTCCGCAAGGTGGAACTGCCGCACGCCGTAGCGGTCGCGCAGCTCCTCCGCGAGGTCGACGATCGCCTCCGGCGGCACGAGCGAGATGTCCAGGTTGCGCCAGTAGCAGAAGCCGCAGCGCTTGGCGCAGCCGTGCCCCGTGCCGAGCACGAGCGTCGGCTGGTCGTTGCCGAAGATGCCGCCCCGCACGATGTACGGCGTGAGGTCGAGCTCGCGGTACATGTGCACCGCGTCGGAGACCGGGTCCGCCGCGCGGGGCGCCGGGTCGTTCGACCGGTAGACGCCGGCCTCGCGGTCGAGCCGCACGAGTCCGGCGACGCGCGCGAGCCGCTCGGGATCGTCGAGCGCCTCGACGAGCTCCGGCGCCGACGTCTCGCCGTAGCCCTGGAGGAAGTAGTCGATCGGGCTGTCCACGTGGAGGAAGGTCGCCGGGGACGCCGACGGGAACGTCCCGCCGACGGCGACCTTCACGCCCGGGTTCACCTCGCGGATCGCGGCGGTGAGCACGAGGATGTTCTGGAGCTGCGTGAGCGGCCAGAGCTCGTTCGTCCAGAAGAAGACGATGCGCACGGCACGCAGGGCCTCGAGCAGCTCGGCGCGCCGGTCCGCGAGGTCGACGTCCTGCTCCTGGTCCACCCACACGACCTCGAAGCCGCGGTTGTGGAGCGCGCCCGCGACCGGGAAGCAGCGGAACGGGAGCCCCTGGGTGCCGGGCTCGTCGGGCGCCGTCCAGCGCGGCACGACGAAGCCCACCCGTTCACGCGGGTCGTGGGAGGAGAGGATCTGCATGAGGGCTTTCCCGGGGACGTCCCGCCCGACGACCGGATAGCGAGAGCGGCCGCCGCGGTGACGCCCGACCGGGGCGCGCGCTGCCTGTCTTCCGCCCCTCCGACCGGGCGCCGTGACGGCGCGGGGCCGAGGCTACCCCAGCCTCGCGGAACCGTCTCCCCCGCACGGGCCCGCCCGCCGGCGCGCGCGACCGCCGCCGGGCGCGCCACGCATCACCGGGCGCCCGTCCAATCCCTGGACCGGCGCGACCACGATCCAGACGACCGGCGAGTCCGCTGAGCCGCCTCGTCGCGCTCGTCGCGCGTTCCCCGACCGGCACGAGCCTTGCTGCCGGCCCCCCCGGCGCGGCGCCTGCCCGGGCGCCGCCGCCCGCCCACCGGCCGTCCCCGGTCACACGGCGCCGCGTGCCCGGCGGCGCCGCCGGCGACGGCCTCCACGGAGAGAGCC
>JAUIEF010000321.1 GCA_030428785.1 bacterium | reverse complement strand
GCGTGAGGCGCGGGACCGCGGCGACGCGACGTCCCTCGGTTCAGCGCGCCGCGAGAGGCCCGAACCCGCCGCCGCCCGGCGTGCGCACGACGACGCCGTCCGCGCGCAGCTCGTCCTCGCCCGCGGCGCCCGGCTCCCCACCGCGCAGCCCGAAGGGCCGCGTGCGTCGCCGCTCCGCGAGCAGCGAGACCTCGAGCGGCCGCAGGAACGAGAGCTCGCGCTCGACGCCGTCGCCGCCGCGCCAGCGGCCCGCGCCGCCGCTCCCGCGCCGGATTGCGAAGCGCTCGACGACGACCGGGTAGCGTGCCTCGAGCACCTCGGGATCCGTGATGCGCGTGTTCGTCATGTGCGTGTGCACGGCGCTCTCGCCGTCGAAGCCGTCCCCCGCGCCGGCGCCGCCGCAGATCGTCTCGTAGTAGCCGAAGGTCTCGTCGCCGAGCGTGAGGTTGTTCATCGTGCCCTGGCACGCGGCCATGACGCCGAGCGCCGCGTAGAGCACGTCGACGACGCGCTGGCTCGTCTCGACGTTGCCGCCCACGACGGCGGCGGGCGGCGCGGGGTCGAGCAGGCTGCCCGGCGGGATGCGGATGTCGAGCGGCCGGAAGCAGCCCTCGTTGAGCGGGACGGCGCGGCGCGCGAGCGTGCGGAAGACGTAGAGCACGGCGGCGCGCGTCACGGCGCGCGGCGCGTTGCGGTTGCCCGGCTGCTGCGGCGAGGTGCCCGCGAAGTCGACGACCGCGCGGCCGTCCTCGACGGTGACCGACACGCGGATCCGCGAGCCGTCGTCGAGCCCGTCCTCGAAGACGCCGCCCCGGAGTCCGGCGACGACGTCGGCCATGACCGCCGCCGCGTTCTCCTCGACGGCCGCCATCCAGCGCTGGACCGTCTCCGTGCCCTCCTGGTCACAGAGCTCGTGGAGCAAGCGCGCGCCCGCGACGTTGCACGCGACCTGCGCGCGCAGGTCGCCGAGCCGCTCGTCGAGGCCGCGGGCGCCGGCGGCTCGGAGCGTCGCGAGCACGCCGTCCTCGCGCAGGCGGCCGTCGCGCAGGAGGAGCACGTCGCGGAAGAGCGCGCCCTCGTCCTCGATGCTCGTGCTGTCCGGCGGCATGGAGCCGGCGCGGAGGCCGCCGACGTCCGCGTGGTGCCCGCGGTTCGCGACGAGGAACGCGAGGCGGCCGTCGCGGAACACCGGGCTCACGACGGTGAGGTCCGGGAGGTGGCTGCCGCCCGAGTACGGGTCGTTGCTGAGCCACGCGTCGCCGGGGCGCATGTCGCAGCGCGCGAGGAGGCCGCGCACCGTCTCGCCGATCGCGCCCAGGTGCACGGGGATGTGCGGTGCGTTCGCCACGAGGTGGCCACCCGCGTCGAAGAGCGCGCACGAGAAGTCGAGGCGCTCCTTGATGTTCGTCGAGTGGGCGACGCGCCGCAGGTGCTCGCCCATCTGCGCGGCGATCGCCATGAAGCGGTTCGACATGACCTCGAGGGTCACGGGGTCCGAGGTGTCGTCGCTCGCGCCCGGGCCCGTGATCGTCGTCCCCGGGTCGCGGTCCTCGAGCACGAGCTGACGGTGCCCGTCGACGCGCGCGCGCCAGCCGGCCTCGACGACGGTCGTGGCGCAGTCCTCGACGACGAGCGCCGGGCCGTCGAACGCCGCGCCGGGTCGCAGCCGCTCGCGGACGTACACCGGGAGCCGGCCGTCCGCGGCGTCGTCGGGCTCGGCGGCGTGGGGCGGCGCGTCCTCCGGGGCCTCGTCGGGCGGCGGCTCGGGCGAGAGCGCCTCGGCCCGCGCGGCGACGACCTCGACCGGCCGCTCGCGCCAGGCGAAGCCGAACTGCGCCTCGTGTCGCGCGTCGAAGTCCGCGCGCCACCCGTCCGACCACGGCACGGAGAGCGTCGCGTCCGTGCCGACGTAGCGCGCGTCGACCGTGCGCCGCACGACGACCTCGTCGGCGCCCTGCGCGCGTAACGCCGCGACCGCCGCCGCGACGGGGAAGGGGGGCTCGACGATCGTGTCGCCCG
>JAUIEF010000006.1 GCA_030428785.1 bacterium | reverse complement strand
TAGTTCGGGCACCGCCGGGAGTGTCGCGCGGGGGAGTTCGACCTCGGCCTGTGGCGGCCGCCCCTCGAGCACGGCGAGTCGGTGTTCGAGCACCTCGACGCGGGCGCGGGCGTCCGCGCGGCCGCGGTGGCGCGCGACCTGCTGCGGGACATGCCGACGCTGCTCACCGTGCTGCTCGTGTCGAACAACGCGGCGAACTGGGCGGCGAGCCTGCTCGCGCAGGTGCTGCTCATCCAGTGGGGCGTGCCGGACCCGGAGGCGGTGGGGACGCTGGGCGTCTCCGTGGTCCTCTTCCTGCTCGCCGAGTCGGCCCCCAAGCAGGCCTTCCGCCGGGCGCGCGAGACGCTGCTCTACCCCACGCTGCCCGTCCTCGCCGGCGCCCACGCGCTCCTCCGCTGGCCGTGCTGGCCGGTGACGCGCCTCGCCCGCTGGCTCTCCGAGGCGGCCGAGCGCCGCATGCGGGCGGGCCGCGTCGAGGCCGGGCCGCGGGAGGCGCTCGTGCGGACGGGTGCGCGCGAGGGGTTCCTCACCCCGTTCCAGGAGCGGGTCGCCCGCGGCGTCCTCGCCCTCCGCGGCCGCTCCGCGCTCGAGGAGGCCCGGGCCGTGGAGCAGTTCCCGCGCGCGCGCGTCGGCGTCCCGGGGGTCGAGGCGCCGCCGGGGACGCGCGACCAGCGCGTGCTCGTCCTCGACTCGGGGGGCGACGCGGTCGTCGGCTGGGTGCCCATGGCCCGCCTCTGCACGGGGCAGGGCTTCCGCGCGGCCCGGCGGCGGGAGACGCAGCCCGTGCTCCACGTCGACGGGGACGTCGGCCTCGACGTCGTGTACCGGCGGCTCGACCGGCTCGCGACCTCGTTCGCGGTCGTCGCGCGCGAGGGCGGGGTCGGGGTGGTCGACGTCCACCGGCTGCGCCGTCGCCTCATGGGAGCCGAGCGGTCGGAGCCCGGATGACCGCGCCGCCTTCTCCGGCTGCTTCGTTGCAAGGTCCCCTGAGGGCACCTAAGATCCGGGCTGGCGGCCCGCAAACGAACCCCGACGGGTGACTCGACACCCGGACCGACACCGCAGGAGGCACGACCTCGTGGCTGGCAAGAAGGACTACTACTCGTTCGATGAGGTGCTCTCCGATCTCCGCATGGA
Organism: bacterium; assembly: GCA_030428785.1. Lineage (GTDB taxonomy): Bacteria > Planctomycetota > B15-G4 > B15-G4 > B15-G4 > JAUIEF01. Next base: position 73,540 of record JAUIEF010000006.1, on the reverse strand, counting down.
GGAGGACGAGCTCAAGCGACTCGTGTCGGCCGGAGAGATCCGGGCCTTCCGCGAGAAGGACACGATGCGGTTCAAGGCCGCCGACATCGAACGCCTGAAGAAGACCGGCGGGGACGACGACCTCGAGCTGGACCTCGGCGAGGAGCTCGACCTGGGCGAGGACCTGGACGCCGGCGCCGTCGAGGAGCTCGACCTGGGCGCCGACGAGCCGGAGGTCGAGGAGGTGGACCTGGGCGCGGGCCGGAGCTCCGGCGGTCGCGCCAAGGCCGGCAGCGGCGGCGGCTCGGCGCCGTCGCGCCGCGTGCCGCGCAGTCAGGCGCAGGCCGCCGGCGCCGAGGAGGGCTCGGAGGGCGCGGGCGTCCTCTTCATGCTCGGCCTCGGGTTCGTGATCCTCATCTTCGCCAACTTCGCCGCCATGGGCGCCGTGGACGGCACGACGAATGCTCTGACCGGGTTCCTCGCCGACATGTTCGGCGGCTGACCCCGGTCCTCAACACCGAAGACACACACACAACCAACGGGAGGGAAACGTGGTGTCCACCATGTGGAAGTCGTCGTGGGTCGCCGTCGCGGTTGTCGGCGTCCTGCTGCCCGGCTGCGTGACCGCGTCGGAGTACTACGAGCTGCAGGACGAGCTCGCGAAGAGCCAGGAAGAGCTCGCGTACCTGCGCGACACGCTCGACCGGGCCGAGAACATGCTCATGGACGTCGAGCTGGACCAGGAGGACCTCGCGCGTCTCCAGGCCGAGCTCGCGGCGGCGCAGCAGCAGAAGCAGGAGCTGCTCGCCGAGTACGAGCGGTTCCGCGCCGAGATGGGTTTCCTCGCGGACTCCGGTCTCGAGGGCATCATCGACGCGAAGGAAGGCATGTACGGCTACCGCGCCGAGGGCGACGTCCTCTTCTCGAGCGGCAGCTCCGTGCTCACGTCCGCCGGCAAGAAGGCGCTGGACGTCGTCGTCGACCGGCTCAAGAACGTCGACTCGCCGATCCGCATCGACGGGCACACCGACACGGACCCGGTCGTGAAGACCAAGGCGGAGTACCCGCACGGCAACATCCAGCTCGGCGCCCGCCGCGCGATCGCCGTCCGCGAGTACCTCATCGAGCGGGGCGTCGACGCGAGCCGCATCTCGATCGCGTCCTACGGTGAGTACAAGCCGGTGCAGTCCGGCAAGGACGGGACCGCCAAGGCCAAGAACCGCCGCGTGGAGATCATGCTGCGCATGGCCAACACGACGGTCACCCAGGGCTGAGGAGCTCCGCTCCCCGACCCGATGCCTGACGAGGGGAGTCCCGCAGGGCGCCCTCGTCCGGCACCGATCCTGCGCCCGCGGCTGGAGGTCGCCCTCCGGTCCGCGGGCGCAGCGCCGTTGAAGCGGCACGGGCAGAACTTCCTGCTCGACGACAACCTGCTCGCGGCGATCGTCCGCGACGCCGAGGTCGTGCCCGGGGAGGTCGTGCTCGAGATCGGGCCGGGCCCCGGGCTGCTCACGCGGCACCTGCTGGCGGCCGGCGCCGAGGTCCGCGCGGTCGAGATCGACCCGGCGATGGAGGCTGTCGCCGAGCAGCTCGTGGAGCCCGCGCTCCGCGAGGGAGGGCGGCTCACCTGGATCCACGCCGACGCCCTGGACGGCCCGCGGCGCCTCGGTCCCGGTCTGCGGGCCGCCCTGCCCGGCACCCGGGCGCTCGTCGCGAACCTGCCGTACCACGTCGCGGCCCCGTTGCTCGCGTGCCTCATGAGCGAGGAGGCCGCGCCCGAGCGGCAGGTGGTCATGATCCAGAAGGAGTTCGCGGATCGGCTCACCGCGGCGCCGGGCGGCCGCGACTACGGCCCCCTGGCCGTGCTCGCCGCGGTCACGAGCCGTGCCCGCACCCTCCGCCGGGTCCCCGCGAGGGCCTTCTGGCCCGTCCCGAAGGTCCAGTCCGCCGTCCTGCGGCTCGATCGGCGGCCCGGTCGACCGGCGAGCGCCGAGGTCCGGGAGCTCGAGACCTTCCTCGGCCTCGCCTTCCACGCGCGACGGAAGACCCTGCTCAACTCCGTGGCCGAGGCGAGCGGCCGGTCGGCCGGGGAGGTGCAGTCCGTGCTGGAACTCCAGGAAAATGAGCAAAAAAAACGCGCGGAGACCTTCGAGCCGTTACAATTGCACGCTCTTGCCCGGACCTGGGCAGACTACGCGCCGGACGAGCGACTTCGTCCCTAGGCCGGACCAACCGGCCCGAGTGCCCACGAGGGCCTCACCGATCGACAGATCGAACGAGCCGCAGGACGCTGGACGAGGAGCAGGAGCAGAGGTCGCGGAGATGCCGACGCCTCGCACGCTCTGGCCCGGAGTCGCCCCCCGCTGATTTGCCTTCCCGCTGGTCGAGGATAGTCTTCCCCCGTCGTCACGCTGGCCGGGTTGTGTTCCGGGCCGGCGGGGCGCACCAGCGTAGAAGAGTCAGGAGTCGAGTCCCGTCCCCTCGGGGACGCCGGACCGGGCGAGGCACCCGCCGCCAGGACGTCGAGTCGTCGTCGTCGCACGTTGCGCCTTGCGTCCCGGGACCGGACGGACCTTCCGTCGGATCCGGGAGCGGGTCGGACGGCGACCTCCTCCGGATCCCTCCGTCTTGCCGCGGCGGAGTTCCGTCGAGTCGAGCGGCACGAACGGCACGCGGACCGTCGGTGGAGCGGACGGCGCGTGACAACCCGGGTCGACGTGTGTCGACGCGGGTCGAGAGCAACGGTCGAAATTGTCGAGTGGATCGACGAGAGGAACGGCGGTCGGGGTGAGTCCCAGGGTCCAGGAATTCTGTCGCGCATCGGCGTCCGGGAGCGGGCGCCCGGCCGCGGCGCGTCCGTCGGACGCGCGCGGCTCCGCGGGAGGGGTCCGATGACCGTCGACCCGGATCGCCAGGCCGAGAAGCAGCTCGTGAGGAGCCGCAGCCGCATCGACGAGGTGGCGCGCGAGCTCGCCGGCTGCGAGTGGGAGCCGCGCGGCCCCGGAGACCTCTGGGCCTGCTGCCCGTTCCACAGCGAGGACACGCCGTCGTTCCACGTGCGCGTCTCGCAGGGCGTCTACAAGTGCTTCGGGTGCGGTGCCTCCGGCGACGTGTTCCGGTTCGTCCAGGAGATCCGCGGCGTGGGATTCCGCGAGGCGCTCGAGATGCTCGCCGAGCGCGCCGGCGTCACGCTGGGCTCGCTGAGCCCCGAGGACAAGCGGCGCCAGGCGGAGGTCCGCGACCTGCGTCGCGTGCTCGAGCGCGCCGGACAGCTCTTCGCGCAGGCGCTCCGGACCCCGGCGGGCGCGCGCGCCGTCGACTACCTGAAGTCCCGCGGGTTCGAGGGCAAGACCGCCGCCGAGCACGACGTCGGGCTCGTCCCCGACGACTTCCTGCGTCGCCTGCGCGAGGGCGGCCTCGCGAACGCGGCCATCGACCGCGCGGGCTTCACGCACGCCTTCGCCGGGCGCCTGTCGTTCGGCATCCGGGACGCCAACGGCGGGCTCGTCGGCTTCGGCGCGCGCACGCTCGACCCGGACGGGAAGCCCAAGTACGTCAACACCCGCGAGACCTCGGCCTTCAACAAGCGACGCCTGCTCTACGCGCTCGACAAGGCGTCGCGCGCGGTGTCGCGGTCGCGACGCCTCGTCGTCATGGAGGGCTACACGGACGTGCTCATGGCGCACCAGCGCGGCGTCCTCGAGGCCGTCGCCACCATGGGCACGAGCCTCACCAAGGACCACGTGCGCCTGCTCAAGGGCCGGGCGTCCAACCTCATCTTCGTGTTCGACGGCGACGAGGCCGGGCTCACCGCGGCCGAGCGCGCCGTCCACCTCACTCTCGAGGAGGGCATGGAGGTCCGCGTGCTCTGCCTGCCGGACGGCAGCGACCCGGGCGACTGGTTCCGCGAGCACGACGCGGAGGCCTTCGAGGCGCTCCTCGCGAAGCAGGGGCTGAGCACCGTCGCGTTCCTCTGCCGGCGCGCGATCGACCGCGCCGACCGGAACCAGCCGGGCTGGCGGGAGGCCGTCGCCCACGAGGTGCTCGAGGCCTGTCGCTCGCTCATCGATCCGGTGCGGCGCGAGACGGTCGCCGGGGAGATCGCGCGGGCCTGCCACGTGAACCGCAACGTGCTCCGCCGGCACGTGACGCCGGCGAGCCCCACGGGCGGCACGCCGGTCCGGCACCCGCCGCGCGCCGGGCGCGTCTCCGCCCGGATCAGCAGCCAGTTCGCGCTGCTCGTGGGCCTCACGACGCACGACCGGGCCGCCGCGGACGTCGAGCGCCTGGACCGGGCCGGCGTCCTCTCGCACCCGCACGCGCAGCGCCTGCTCGAGGTCGCCCGGGGCCTCGGTCCGGGGCTCGAAGCCGGCCTCGTCGACCCCATGGACTGGCTGGACGCGACCCGCGAGCAGGACGAGCGGCTCGCGGTCACCCTCGACCGGGCCCTGTTCTCCGGCCCGGACAGTGTCCTGCCGGGCTATGAGACGGCGCTCTCCTACCTGGAGGGCGTCGCGGAGGAGGAGCACGCGAAGCAGGTGCGACTCGCCGCGCGGAACCGACCCGACATCCACGACGACGAGCCCGCCCTGCGGGCCATCGAAGCCAGCCTCAAGGAGCGCGACGCGGCCAAGCGACGCGGCGCCCGGAACCCCGACCCCGAGGGAGCGGCCCCCGACGACCCCGCTCCCGATCGACCGAACGACCACCCCCTGCATCACGAGGAAGCCCTGTGAGTTCCATCGCAGCACTCGACAAGCTCGACCCGAGCGTCCGCGTTCTCATGGAGAACGGAGAGAAGCGCGGGTACGTCACCTACGAGGAGATGAACGACGTCCTGCCGCCGGACATCGAGAACATCGACGAGATCCTGACCCTGCTCGAAGGGCAGGGGATCAAGATCCTCGACGAGGCCGATGTCGCCGCCGAGCAGGAGGTCCGCGCCTCCGGCAGCTCCGCGAGCTCCGACGACGACGGCGGCAAGGAGCGCACCGTCCAGGCCGAGCGCATCGAGGACCCGGTGCGCATGTACCTCACGCAGATGGGTGAGATCCCGCTGCTCACGCGCTCCGAGGAGATCAACCTCGCGCGCCAGATCGAGGTCACCCGGCGCCACTTCCGCAAGCTCATCATGGCGACGGGCTTCGCCATCCGCGAGGGCCTGCAGATCATCGAGGACGTCGAGGCGAACCGGCTCGCGTTCGATCGCACGCTCAAGGTGTCGACGAGCGGCTTCGAGCCCGGCAAGACCGAGGTCCAGGCGCGCCTCAAGGGCAGCATCGACACGCAGCGCAAGCTCCACGCGCGCCTCACGTCGGACTACCGCAAGTTCCTCACGGCCAAGGGCTCCGACCAGCAGCGCAAGCTCCTGCTGCAGCGCATCGGGTGGGGGCGTCGCAAGTGCGCCGACCTCATCGAGGAGCTGCAGATCCAGCTCAAGAAGGTCAAGCCGATGATCGAGCTGGTGCGCGAGAAGCACCAGGAGATGGCCACCCTGGAGCGCCGCCTCAAGCACTTCCCCGAGGAGCGCAAGAACAGCAAGGAGTACAAGGAGCTCCGCGCCGACTTCGAGGCGCTGCAGATCCAGGCGCTCGAGTCGCCGCGCCGCCTCGCCGCGCGCCTCAAGCTCATCGACGAGCGCTACGCGCAGTACGAGGAGGCGAAGCGCGACCTGTCGAGCGGCAACCTGCGGCTCGTCGTCTCGATCGCGAAGAAGTACAGGAACCGCGGCCTCTCGTTCCTCGACCTCATCCAGGAGGGCAACACCGGCCTCATGAAGGCGGTGGAGAAGTACGAGTACCGGCGCGGCTACAAGTTCTCGACCTACGCCACGTGGTGGATCCGGCAGGCCATCACGCGCTCGATCGCCGACCAGGCGCGCACCATCCGCATCCCGGTGCACATGATCGAGACGATGAGCAAGCTGCGGAACGTGACCAAGAAGCTCGTCCAGCAGCTCGGCCGCGAGCCCACCATCGAGGAGATCGCGAAGAACAGCGACATCTCCATCGAGGAGGCGAAGCGGGTCATGAAGATCAGCAAGCACCCGATCAGCCTCGACCGGCCCATCGGCGAGGGCGACGACAGCTACTTCGGCGACTTCATCGAGGACGACAGCGCCATCTCGCCCGTCACGGCGGCGGCGCAGGAGATGCTCAAGGACAAGATCATGAGCGTCCTCCACACGCTGTCCTTCCGCGAGCGCGAGATCATCAAGCTGCGATACGGCATCGGCGACGGCTACACGTACACGCTCGAGGAGGTGGGCCGCATCTTCAAGGTGACCCGCGAGCGCGTCCGGCAGATCGAGGCGAAGGCCGTCCGGAAGCTCCAGCACCCGGTCCGCAGCCGCATGCTCGAGGGCTTCCTGGAGAGCGCGCTGCCCTCCTGAGGACCTCCGGGCTGATCGGCCGCGCGACATGGCGGGCGGGGGGCGCGCGATCCGCGCCCTCCGCCCGTCGTCGCGTTCGGGGCCGGGGCGCGGGGGCGGACCCGCGGGTACGCCGACGGGTCGGCCCCGCTCGGGCGCTCCCCGACACGGATCGAGCCAGGGTCTTCCTCCTGCCCGGGAGGTCTGCTACGCTCAGGCGTTTCCACCGCCCTCCGAATCGCAGAGCTCCCGTGACAGCCGATCAAGCGCCTGGCGACCCCCGTCAACAGACCTTGAAGCTCGTGGCCCTCGGTGACGTCGATCGCAAGCGAGCCGAAGCCCAGAGCCTCATCGACGCCGTCCCGCGCGTCCTCGCCAGCCGCAGCCGGAACTCCCGCGAGGCGCAGGCCACGCTCGAGGCCTGCCAGGCGAAGCTGAAAGGCTTCCGGACGCACCTGAAGACCCTCGAGCTCGACCTCGCCGACCGCGAGGACGCCCTGAGCAAGGCCAACGGCAACCTCCTCAACGCCAAGACGAACCAGGAGTACAGCCTGCTCGTCGCGGAGATCGCGCGGAAGCGCGAGGAGAAGGGCGCCGTCGAGGAGCGCATCCTCGAGCAGTACGAGGTCATCAAGCAGGGCGAGCAGATGGTCACGGACGCGGAGGCCGGGCTCGAGGCCGCGAAGTCCGAGTACGGCGGCTTCGAGGAGCGCGCGCGCACCGAGCTCGCCGGGCACCAGAAGGAGCTCGAGGCGCTCGACGAGCGCCGCGACCAGATCCGCCGCTCGATCGAGGCCGAGATCCTCAAGATCTACGACCGCGTCTACAAGGCGCACGGAGAGGCGATCGTCCCGTGCGAGGGCAGCACCTGCCAGGGCTGCTTCTCGACCCTCACGCCCAACGACCGCAACCGCTTGCTGAGCGGTCGCCAGCTCGTGTTCTGCAAGGCGTGCCAGCGCATCCTCTACATGCCCGAGGTCGTGCACGCCTCGCCGTCCTGACGGCGGGAGCACGGGCGCCGTGGGCCGAGCGGACGACCTCGCCGGCGCGGGCGCCATCCGCACGGTCATCATCGGGACGGCCGGGCACATCGACCACGGCAAGTCGTCCATCGTCCGCGCGCTGACGGGCGTCGACCCCGACCGCCTCGCCGAGGAGCACGAGCGGGGCATGACCATCGACCTGGGCTTCGCGCCCTACGCGCACCGCAGCGGCGCGACGGTCGGCATCATCGACGTGCCCGGGCACGAGCGCTTCATCAAGAACATGGTCGCCGGCGCGACGTCGGTGGACGTCGCCATGCTCGTCGTGGCCGCGGACGACGGCGTCATGCCGCAGACCCGCGAGCACCTCGAGATCCTGCGCCTCCTCGGTGTCCGGCGCGGGCTCGTGGCGCTCAACAAGGTGGACCTCGTCGACGAGGACCTCGTCGAGATGGCGATGGAGGACGTCGCCGCGCTCGTCGCGGGCACGTTCCTCGAGGGCGCGCCCGTGCTCCCGGTCTCCGAGACCAAGGGGCTCGGCATGGACGCGCTCCGCGAGGCGCTCGACGACCTCGTCGCCGAGGTCGCGCCGCACGCCGCCGAGGGGCCGTTCCGCCTCCCCGTGCAGCGCGTCTTCACGCTGGCGGGGCACGGGCTCGTCGCCACGGGCGTCCCGGTGAGCGGGCGCGTCGTGGCCGGCGACGTGCTCGAGGTCGTCGGCTCGGGCGAGACCGTCCGGGTGCGCAGCGTCCATGCGTACGGCCGGGCGCGGGACGACGGCCGCGCGGGCCACTCGACGGCGCTCAACATCGTCGGTGTCGACAAGGAGGACGTCGTCCGCGGCGACGTCGTCGCGACGCCGGGCGTGTTCCGCTCGACGCGCTTCGTCGCGCTCGACTACGAGCACACCGACGAGGAGATGCCGCTCCGCCACCGGCACCCGGTGCGCGTGCACGCGGGCACGGCGGAGGTCATGGGCCGCGCGGTCCTGCTCGACGCCGGCGTCCTCGAGCGCGGCGCGAGCGCCCCGGTGCAGCTCCGCGTCGACCACGCCCTCTGCGTGGCGCCGGGCGACCGGCTCCTCGTGCGCGACGCGTCCTCGATGCAGGTGCTCGGCGGGGGCGTCGTCCTCGAGGCGGGCGACGGGCGCCTCAAGCGCTTCAAGGACCGCGTGCTCGACGAGCTCCGCGCGCGCAAGGAGTCGCTCGGCGACCCGGCGCGCCTCGCGACGGCGATCGTCGCCTCGGCCGGGACGCGCGGCGTCCCGCTCACGGAGCTCTCCGTCGAGGTCGGCCTCCCGGGCCCGGCGCTGCGCGGCGAGCTCGCGGTCGCCGTGGAGGCGGGCGACCTCCTCGTCGCCGGCGGCGAGCGCTACCTCTCCGCGAGCGCGGTGACACAGGTCGCGGACGACCTCGTCGCCGTGCTCAAGCAGGTGCACCGCAAGCAGCCGCTCCTCGACTGGGCGGACCTCTCGACCGTGCGCGCGGGGCTGCCGCACGCCGAGGTCGCGCTCCAGGCGGCGCTCGAGCACGACGCGCGCCTCGAGACGACGTCCGGCGGCCGGCTGCGTCGACGCGGACACAAGGGCCGCCTCACGCCGGAGCTCGAGGCCGCGCGCGACCGGATCGTCGACGCGCTCCTCGAGGGCGGCGCGAAGCCGCCCGACGTGGACCCCGCCTTCACCGGACTCGACGAGAAGGACCACCGCGCGCTGCTCGACATGCTGCGCGAGAGCGGCGTGCTCGTGCCGCTCGGCGGACTCGTCTTCCATCGCGACGCGCTCCAGCGCATGCGCGAGACGCTCGTGGCGCACGGGCGCGCGCGCGACGGCGCGATCGACATCCCGACCCTGCGCGACGAGCTCGGCACGACGCGCAAGTTCCTCATCCCGCTGCTCGAGGCGTTCGACGCCGAGGGCCTCACCGTGCGCCACGGCGACGCCCGCCGCCTGCGGGGCCGCGCCGGGGCGGCTCCGGGCGACGCCGACGAGGCGTCGTGACGGGCGCTCTCCGCCTCCGCTGGGCGGCGGCCGTCGCCGCGCTCGCGCTGTGCGCCTGCTCCGCGCGCGACGACCGCCCGTCCGTGCTCGTCGTCACGATCGACACGCTGCGCGCCGACGCGGTGGGGGCGTGGGGCGTCGAGACCGGCACCACGCCCGCGCTCGACGACCTCGCCGCGCGCGGCACGCGCTTCGCCGACGCGACGACGGTCACGCCGCTCACGCTCCCGGCGCACGCGTCGATCCTCACGGGACTGCGCCCGGCCCGCCACGGCCTCACGGTGAACGGCGTGGCCCGGCCGGCGCTCCCGGTCGACACGCTGGCCGAGCGCCTGTCCGACGCGGGGTGGAGCACGGGGGCCTTCGTGTCGGCCGCGGTGCTCGACGGCATCCACGGGCTCGACGCGGGCTTCGACGTCTACGACGACGCGCTCCACGTCCCGGGCGGCCCGCCGCGCCCGCGCGAGCGACGCGGCGACCGCACCGTGGACGCCGCGCTCGAATGGCTCGATGACGCCGCGCGCCGCGACCGGGACGCGCCGTGGTTCGCGTGGGTGCACCTCTTCGACCCGCACGCGCCCTACGACGCGCCCGACGGGCTCCCGGGCGAGGACCGCCGCGCGTACCTCGACGAGGTGCGCTGGGCGGACCGGCAGCTCGGGCGTCTGCTCGCGGGGCTCCCGGACGGTCCCGTGATCGTCGTCGTGACGTCCGACCACGGCGAGAGCCTGGGCGAGCACGGCGAGAGCACGCACGGCGTCCTCGTGTTCCAGGGCGCGATGCACGTGCCGCTCGTCGTCGCGCGCGCCGGCGCCGCGGGCGAGGAGCCGGAGGCGTTCCCGCGCGCGGGCGTCGTGCGCGAGGACGTCGTCTCCGTGCTCGACGTCACGCCGACGGTGCTCGAGCTCGTCGGCCTGCCGCCGGGCGACGACCTCGACGGGCGCTCCCTGGCCCGCCCGTCGCCCGACCGCACGCTCCCGCTCGAGTGCCGGAGCCCGGCCTTCTACTACGGCTTCTCGCCGCTCGCCGGCGTGCGTCGCGGCGCGCTCAAGCTCGTCGGGGCGCCGGAGGCCGAGCCCGCGGGCTGGCGGCTCCACCACCTCGCGACGGACCCGGCGGAGCGCGAGGGCGCGCCCGCGGCCGACCACCCGCTGCGGCCGTTCGTGCCGTCGCCCGACCCGGTCGACGAGGCGGACGTCGTGACGGACCTCGACACGCTGCGCGCGCTCGGCTACGTCGGCGCCGCGACGCCGACGGACGACGGCGCGCCGCGTCGCGATCCGCGCGAGGCCATGGACCTCGTCGACGCCATCGACCGCGCGAACTCGCTGCTCGTCGCGGGCCGCGCGGCCGAGGCGTGGTCGCGCCTCCAGGCCCTCGCCGGCTACGACGACGTCTCCGAGCTGCGGTTCTTCCGCGGGCGCACGCTCCGCGCGCTGGGGCGGCCGGCGGAGGCCGCCGCCGAGCTCGGGACGGCGCACGTGCTCCAGCCCGGCTCCGCGCCGATCCTCGTCGAGTGGGGGCGCGCGCTCCTGGAGGTCGCGGGCGGGAGCACGCCGCCGGACCCGCGCGCCGTCGCCGAGGCGGCCGGCGTGTTCGACCTCGCCCTCGAGCGCGTGCCCGGCGATCCGGAGGCCACCGCCATGCGCGCGCTCGCGGAGCTGCTCGGCGGCACGCTCGACGCGGCGCTCGCGCGCCTCGACGCGGCGCTCGCGACCCGGCCGTCCGCCGTGAACCTCCTGCTCGTGAAGCGCCGCGTGCTCGAGGCGCTCGGGCGGGACGCCGACCGCGCGCGCGTCGACGCCGAGCTCGAACGGCTCGCCCCCGGTCTCCTCGGCGGCGGCTGAGCGCGCGCGCCGGACGTCCGCTCCGCGGTCGCCCCGGCGTCCGCCCGACGCTCGCACCGCCCCCGTCTCCTCGGTCCGCTCGCCCGGGCGCCTAGCCGTCGCCCTGCGCCGGCTCCGGCTCGGGGACCTCGACGCCCATCGCCGCCGCGAGCTTGCGCTGCTCCTCGACGAGCTCCCGCAGGCTGCGGAGCTCCGCGCCCGCGAGCGTCTCGCCCTGGGTCACGTTCTGCTGGAGCACCGTGTCCGCGGTCTTCGCGCCCTGCTCGAGGTCGGCGAAGCTCCCGGCGAGCGCGTCGCGCCGCACGCGCAGCGCCTCGTCCTCGCAGTCCGCGGCGTCGAGCAGGTCGCGGAGCGCGCGCGCCCGCTGGAGCAGCGGGCTCACCTCGATCATGAACGCGTACCGCGCCTCCGTCCGGCGGTGCAGGGACTTCGCCTGCGCGTAGAGCTCGTCGGTCGCGTCGACGATCTCGCGGAAGGCGTCGAGCCGCTGGTGCGCGACGAGCGCCTCGTCCTCCCGCACCTCGAGGCGCCGCGCCTTGAGCACGGCGAGCCGGTCGCGCAGCTCCTCGTGCTGCCGCCGGAGGTTGAGCATGTAGCCCTGGCGCGTGAGCGGGATGAAGTCCTCGTCGAGGGCGCGGATCTCCGCCTCGACGAGCGAGAACGCGAGGTCCGTCTCCTCGAGGCCGCGCTGCACGTCCGCGCCGCCCGGCCCGACGAGCGCCCAGTAGAGGATGCCGGCCAGGGCGACGACGAGGCCCAGCAGGATGACGGGTCCCTTCACGCGTCGACCTCCGCGGCGTCGGCGGCGCGCTCGCGGTCGGGCGTCGCGTCCGCGTCGCCCAGGATGCGGCGGCGCGCCTCCGTGCCGGCCGCGACGCGCGCGCCCGGCAGGACGAGGCAGCGGTGCAGCCGGACGCCGGCCTCGACGACCGCGCCCGCGCCGACCACCGTGCCGTCGTCGAGCACGGCGTCCTCGGCGACCTCCGCGTCCCCGTGCACCCAGGCGCGCGCGCCGCGACGTCGGCCGCCGTCCACGAGCAGGAGGTCGTCGACGGGGAGCTGCCCCTCGAGCGCGGCGGCCTGAGCGTCGAGCAGCGCGTCCGCGGTGCCCGTGTCGAACCACGCGCCCTCGTGGAGCCGGCCCCTGCACGGCAAGCCGTCGTCGAGCGCCGGGACGTAGCCCTGCCGCACGAAGCACGACGGCTCGGCGGGGAGGCGGTCGAGGAACTCCGGCTCGAAGACGTGCGCGCTCGCGTTGACGAAGGTGCCCGCGGGCGTCGTCTCGACCCCGCGCAGGCCCGCGATGTCGAGGAGCCGACCGTCCGCGTCGACGTCCACCCCCCCGTAGGCCGCGGGGTCCGCCGCCGCGGTGAGCGCCATCGTCGCGACGGCGCCGCGCGCGCGGTGGTCGGCGGCGAGCGCCTCGAGGTCGAAGTCCGCGAGGATGTCCGGCAGGAGCAGCAGCGTGGTCGCGCGGTCCATCCGTCGCCAGAGGTTCGCGAGGCCGCCGCCCGTGCCGAGCAGCCGCTCCTCGCGCACGACGGTCACGTCGAGCGCGGGCTCGGGCCGCTCCGCGGCGAACGCCTCGACCTGCCCGGCGAGGTGCCATGCGTTGACCCACACGCGCCGCACGCCCGCGCGCGCGAGCGCCCGGAGCGTGTGACGCAGGAGCGGGACGTCGAGGAACGGCATGAGCGGTTTGGGTCTCACGAGCGTGTGCGGACGGAGGCGACGTCCCTCGCCCGCGGCCAGCACGACGGCCTGCTCGGGGACGCTCACGGGGCGCCGGCCGTTCCCTCGCGGGGCGGCGCGGGGGACGCGGCCGGCGACGTGCCCGGACGGCCCGGCGAGGTCGGCTCTGACGCGGTCGCCGCGCGCGCCGCGAGGCTCGCGAACGCGAGGTCGAGCACGGGCAGCGCGAGGCCGTGCGCCGCGAGCAGGCGTCGCGCCTGCTTCGCCGCCGGCGCGATGAAGCGCGCCCACGCGCCGCCCTTGTCCGCGTAGGTGCCGATCGCCTTCGCGAGCCGCTGGACCGCGACCTCGCCGAGGTGCGGTGTGTCGCCCGCGATGCGGTCGCGGATCCCGTCGGGCAGCTCGACGTACGGGTCGTAGGCGAGCGACGCGCGGTCGTAGCCGACGGGACCGGGGAGCGCGTCCTGGTGGTCCACGACGCGCACGCGTCCGCCGTGCAGCAGGAGGTTCCGCGAGTGGTAGTCGCGGTGGCACAGCGCGAGCGGCGCCGCGGTGCAGCCCTCGACGAGCCGCTCGAGCTCCGCGGCGAGCGACGGCCCGGGCCCCTCCGCGAGCCCGAGCGCGCGCGTCACGAACTGGTGCAGCTCCGTGCCGAGGCGCTTGCCGTCGAGCGGAGGGCGCGGCGACGTCTCGAGCTCCAGGCCGTCGAGGCGACCGAGCAGCGAGACGGCCTCGCTGTACGCGCCGGCCACGGCCGTCCCGGCCTCGCGCGCCGCCGCGAGCGTCACGTCCCCGAGGTCCTCCTGGAGTATCCAGCCGCGGTCGGGACGCGACTCGTAGATCTCCGGCACCGGGAAGCCCGCCTCGCCGAGCAGGACCGTCGAGCGCGCGACGCGCTCGATCTCGGCCGGCCGGGCGCCGCGCGGGAATTGCATGAGCACCGCCGTGGGCACGGAGAGCCCGGGAGGGCCGTGGAGGCGGGCGTACCGGCGGCCCGAGGCCTCGGTGGGGAGCCACTCGATCCTGTCGGCGCGGGGGCCCTGCTGTATGGTGGACGCCATGTGCGGCATCCTATCGGGGCCGTGGGCCGTATTCACCGCGCGAGCTCCCGACGGTCGGGCGCCGCGCGCCGCGCCCCCCGGACCGGAGCCCGGCGCCGACCGCCTCGCGGCGCCCCGCCGGACCTCGTGCGATCCCTTCGAGGACCCGCGGCTCCCCGCCCCGACCGACCCGACCCCGCCCCGCTGGCGAGACCCATGACCGGACCCCTCTGCGCCCTCCTGCTCGGTGCCGTGCTCGGCCTGCTCCCGGACGACGAGCTCGTCCGCGAGTTCCGCCGCTACTACGACGACGACAAGACCCCCGTCCAGCGCCGCGAGGCGGTGCTGAACCTCGGGGAGGTCGACTCGCTCGCCGCGACGGAGGTCCTCGTCGAGGTGCTCGAGGACGAGGAGGAGTACCTCGTGCGCCGCGCGGCCATCGACGTGCTCTCGGGGTACCGGACCGAGGCGTCCGCGCAGTACCTCCTCGACGGCGTGCTCTTCGACCGCAAGAAGTCGCGGGACGAGGCGCTCGTCGCCGCGACGGCCGAGGCGCTCGGCGGCATGCGCGCCGGCTTCGCCCTCGAGCCGCTCGTCGGGCTGCTCGAGCACCGGGAGTTCGAGGTGCGCATGGGGGCGATCCGCGGGCTCGGCCGGCTCGGCGACGCGGGCGCCTGCGCGCCGCTGTCGACGGTCGTCACGGGCGGCGAGGCCGAGGACGCCGAGGTCATGGCGGCGCTCTCCGCGCTCGAGTCCATCGGCGACGCGCCCGCCGCGGAGACGGCACTGCTCGCCGGCCTCGCGCACCCGTCGAAGGCCGTGCGGCTCGAGGCGATCCGCGTCGCGCGCGAGCTGCGCCCCAAGAGCGTCGTGCGCCCGCTCATCATGATGATGGGCGAGGACCCGGACCCGCGCGTCGCGGAGGACGCCTTCGAGGTCCTGCGCGCGATCACGCTGCGCAAGTTCGAGGACGACATGACGCAGTGGCTCGCGTGGTGGGACCGCAACGAGAAGAGCTTCGTCATGCCCGACCTCGAGGCGGTCGCGGCCGCGCTCAAGCAGCTCGCGGAGGAGGGCACGCGCTACGCCGCGGGCGCCAAGTCCTTCCAGGACATCCAGACGAAGAGCGAGAACATCGTCTTCGTCATCGACGTGAGCCAGAGCATGTCCGAGCCGTTCGGCGACCCCGAGCGGCTCAAGCGCAGCGGGCGCGAGTACAGCTCGCTGCAGCGGCTCGAGATCGTCAAGGAGGAGCTCGTCAACACGATCGAGTCGCTCCCCGAGACGACGAACTTCAACATCATCGCCTACGCGACGGACGTCGACCTCTGGAAGAAGAAGTCCGCGCGCGCGTCGGTGCTCAACCGGAGCAACGCCGTGAAGTGGGTGGGGGACCTCAAGCCGCGGGGCGGCGACGCGGCGGGCTTCCGGGCGCGCATGGGCGTCGACCGCGGCGCGTCGGACGAGGGCCGCACGAACACGCACCTCGCGCTCATGACGGCGTTCGGCGAGGACATCGACGACCGGGGGAACAACGCCTTCGTGACGAAGATCACGGACGACGTCGACACGATCTTCTTCCTCACGGACGGCGAGCCGACGGTGGGCAAGAGCGTCGACATGGTCGAGATCCGCCAGGAGGTCGCCCGGGTCAACGAGTACCGGGGCGTGCAGCTCCACGTGATCTACGTGGGGGCCTACGGCGGCGACGACTTCCGGCAGCTCGCCGAGCAGAACGGCGGCGTCTTCGTCTCGATCGGCGGCTGAGCGGGGGGCCGTCCGCGCCGCCGCGCGCCCTCCGCGGGGCTCCCGCCGGGCGGGGGGAAGTGGTCGGGGTGACTGGATTTGAACCAGCGACCTCAGCGTCCCGAACGCTGCGCTCTACCAAACTGAGCCACACCCCGACGCGCGTCCCGCAGTCCTGCCGCGAGGCCTGCCGGCGGCGTGTGCTGCCGGCTGCCCGTCGAATCGGCCAATGATGCCCACGGCCCCCGGGCGGTGCAAGCGCCTGTCGGGGCCGGTTCCGGCCGGGCGTCCGGCGTCGGCGGGCGGGGCGTGGTCGAGGAGGCCCGCGGCGCGCGCCTCCCGCGCTCAGGACCCCGACGGCGCGTCGGGCGACGCCTCGCCCGCGGCCGGGCGCGGCGCGCTCCGTCGAAGGAGGAAGCCCGCGCCGCCGATGACCGTGATGAACACGAAGTTCAGCAGGTGCGTCACGACGGCCGAGACGCCCGCGGCCTCCTTGCCGATGCCGGCGAGCAGGGTGTAGCCCGCGACCCAGCCGGCCTCCCAGGAGCCCACGCCGCCGAGCGTGTTCACGGGAAGCACCGTGCTGAGGTGCAGCCCGGTCGTGCCGACGAGGCCGCGCGCGAAGGGCACGTCGCCCAGCTCGAGGCCCACGGGATCCGGCCCCGCCATGCCGCGCACCATGAACCAGTAGGTGGAGTAGGTGAGCAGCCAGGTCGCGAGCGAGACGAGCCCCGCGAGCAGCAGCCGGCCGATCGAGAGCGTGGCGAGGTGCCCCGTCGCGCGCGCGAGGAAGCCGCGCACCCGCCCCGGCGCGTCGGGGTCGAGCCGCGCGGCGACCCGCTTCGCCACGGGCCCCATGAGCAGCAGCCCCGCCGCGAGCGCCGCGAGCACGCCGAGGACGCGCGGCGTGACCTCCTCGGCGGTGGGGCCGCCGACCCCGTACCACGCGATGCCGATCGCGAGCCAGGCGGCGACGCACCCGAGGTCGAGGACGCGGCACACGAGGAGCGCGGCGCTGCCCTGCGAGAGCGGACGACCGCACTCCTTGTGCAGCATCCACGGGAGCGCGAGCTCGCCCGTGCGGAACGGCAGCACGAGGTTCAGGAAGTTGTGCCGGCCCGCGATGGACGCGAGGTGCACGATGCCGCGCAGCCCGGGCAGCAGCACGGCGAAGCGCACGGCGCGGCCGAAGTAGCTCGCGAGGTAGACCGCGAACGCGAGCGCGACGTCGACGGGCGCGAGCGCGCGGAGCCGGTCGGCGACCCCGTGCCCCATCTCCGCGAGGTCGAGGTCGAGGAACGCGAGCACGAGCGCGCCCAGCACCGCCGTCGCGAGCAGGGCGGGGAGCACGCGCTTCACGGGCGGGCTCCCATCGACGGAGTCCGATGCGGCGGGGCGTGCGGCGCGGGCGCGGTCATGGGGGCGGAGTCTCGCACACGCTCCGCGGGCTTTCACCGGCAGGGCGCGTCCCGGGTGGCGCCGGCCGGGTCGCGTCGGGAGAATGCCCGCCGTGGAGACCACCGCCCCCAGCGTCCTGCGCCGGCTCGTCCTGCCGCTGGCGCTCCTCGTGCCGCTCGTCGTGGACCCGTTCGGGCTCGACACGCTCACGACGGAGCGCCTCGTGCTGTGCCTGGTCGGCGCCGTGCTGCTCGGGCTCGAGGCGGCCGAGGGGCTCTTCGGGCGGCGCGCGTCGCTGCTCCTCGCGACGCCCGAGGCGCTGCTCGTCGCGCTCGTGACGTGGGGCGCCGCGAGCACGCTCTGGGCGACGAACGCGGTCGTGGGCACCTCGATGCTCGTCATGCTGCTCGCCGTGCTCGGCGTGGCGCGCACGGTGCGCGCCGCCGTCGCGGGCCCGGCGCCCGCGCGCGCGTGGATCGCCGCGCTCGTGACCGTCGCCGTGGTCGCCATGGCCGTCGACGCCGTGGCCATCCGGGATCGCGCGCCGGACCTCTCGCAGTCCGGCGCGACGAAGTACGCGTCGCTGCTCTTCGGGCACAACAACGTCGCGGGCAACTACGCCGTCGTCCTCCTGCCGCTCTCGGCGGCGCTCCTGCTCGGCGGGCAGGGCCTCCAACGGCTGCTGGGGCTCGCCGGGACGGCCGGCGGCGTCGCGTACCTCGTCCTGCTGGGCAACCGCTCGGGCATCCTCATCGCGGCGGCGGGGCTGCCGCTCGTCGTGCTCGCGTTCGTGCTCCGCAAGCGGCTCGTGCGCATGCGGTTCACGGGGCGCGCCGCCGGGACGGCGCTCGCGGTCGTCGTGCTCGTGCTCGCGGTGCTCCCGTTCTCGGAGCAGGCGCGCGGGCTCGGCAAGGACGCCTTCTACGCGGCGACGCGCACGCTCGAGGAGTACGGCGTCTCCGACCTCCAGGACTCCGGCTTCCGGCCCGACCTCTTCAAGAAGACCGTCGCGATGGCGCAGGAGGCGCCGCTGCGCGGCGTCGGCGTCGCGAACTGGGCCGTCGAGTACCCGCGCTACGAGCGGCACATCCAGGACCGGCCGCACGCGCACAACGACGCGCTCCAGGTCCTCGCCGAGCTCGGCATCCCGGGGCTCGTGCTCTTCCTCGCGCTCTTCGGCTCGCTCGTGCTCACGCAGCTCCGGATCCTCACGACCGCGCGCTCGCCGGGCGCGTTCGCGTGCGGGGTGGGGCTCCTCGGGTCGACGATCGCCTTCCTGCTGTGCGGGCTCTTCGAGGTGCCGTTCACGATGGGCTCCACGGCGTCGGTGCTCGGCTTCGTCGTCGGCGTGACGACCCGGCTCGGCGAGACGGGCGGACGCGTGTCGAGCCTCCGCCCGAACCCGCTCACGGCGCTGCTCGTCATCGGGCTCAGCACGGCCGGCGCCGCCTACGTCGTGCAGCGCATGCCGGCGTCGTGGCGGGCCGCGCAGGCCGAGGAGGCCATCACCGAGAAGAACTACGACGTCGCCGCCGCGCGGCTCGAGGACATCGCGCGCATGCGGACGGGCTCGTGGGTGCCCGAGGCGCGCATCGCGCAGCTCGACAACTCGCGCGGACACCACGAGGCGGCGCTGCTGCACATCCGCGCGGCGCGCGCGCTCTCGCCGTTCAAGACCGACCTCATGCGCATCGAGGGCGAGGCGCTCATGGCCCTCGGGCGCGAGGACGAGGCCGTCGACGTCTTCAAGGAGGCGTCGGACGCGGCGCCCGGCGACGAGGCGCGGCGCTCCGAGTACATCGAGGCGCTCGTGCGGGCCGGTCGACTGCGCGAGGCCATCGGCCACCTCGAGTACTCGCTCCAGTCGCGGCTCCGCACCGTGGACGTCGACGCGATCGTGCGGCTCGCGAAGGTCTGGCGGACGCTCGCGGAGGAGACGACCGGCCCGGAGCGCGTCGAGGCGCTCGCGGCGGCGCGGCACTTCTACGCCGTGGCGCTCGAGGACGGGCCCGCGTCGCTCTGGGCGGAGCTCGCGCAGGAGTTCAAGCACGTGACGCACCTGCTCCAGGTCATGCCCGGCTCGCCGGACTGCTGGTGGCCCACCTACGAGCGCTTCCTGCGGCGCGGCGGGTGGCACCGCCCGAGCACCGCGCTCTGGACGGCGATGGACGGTGACGGCGTGAAGCTCTACCCGGGCTGGGAGGAGCCGGCCGGTCCGCCGCTCCCGCGCGAGCTGCGCAACCTGCCCTGACCGCGGTCCGCGGCGCGCGGGGAGCGCGTCCGCCGGGAGCCTCGCGATCGGCCGCTCCGGGCCGGTTCCCGACGGTCGCCCGCGAAAATCCTCCGGCTCGTCAAGTCACCGGGGGCCGTCCCCGATACCTGCATTTCTCCTCCTTCTTCTTCTCGCGGCCCGGGCCTTCGGGGACATCTGCTCCCCGGAGGCCCGGGTTCTTTTCCGGGGGCGGCGACGGGGGGACGGACTGCTCCCGCAGGGCGCGAGAGGGACCCGCGGCGGACGCGCGACGGGCGCGCGAGGGCCGTTCGGCGGCGGGCCATTCCCAGAGCGGCGCGGTTGTGTTCCAATCGCCCGATGGAAACGTTCACAGCGCCCTCGTCCCGGCGTCCGGAGGCCGACGCCCCGGCCGGCGACTCTCTCGGGCTCACGGGCCGGCTGCTCGGCGAAGCCCTCACGTTCGACGACGTCCTCCTCGTCCCGCGGCTGTCGGACATCGTCCCCAGCGCGGTCGACACGTCCTCGCGGCTCACGCGGAACCTGGAGCTCAACATCCCGCTCCTGTCCGCGGCGATGGACACGGTCACCGAGTCCGGACTGGCCATCGCCCTCGCGCGGGCCGGCGGGCTGGGCGTCATCCACAAGAACCTCAAGCCCGCGGAGCAGGTCCGTGAGGTCCGCAAGGTCAAGCGCTCGGCGCACGGCGTCATCGCCGACCCGGTGACCCTGCCGCCCGACGCGACGATCGGCCAGGCGCGCGAGATCATGACGACCCAGAACATCTCCGGCCTGCCCATCGTGGCCGGCGACGGGCGGGTGGTCGGGATCCTCACGAACCGCGACCTGCGCTTCCACCGCTCGCCGGACACGCGCATCGACGAGGTCATGACGACGCAGCTCGTGACGGGCAGCCCCGCCACGACGCTCGACGAGGCCAAGGACGCGCTCCACCAGAACAAGATCGAGAAGCTGCTCCTCGTGGACGAGTCGGGGCGGCTCGCCGGCCTCATCACGATGCGCGACATCAACGAGACGGCGAAGTGGCCGCTCGCGTGTCGTGACGCGAAGGGCCGGCTGCGCGTCGGCGCGGCCGTCGGCGTGCACGAGCACGAGCGCGTCGAGGCGCTCGTCGCCGCGGACGTCGACCTCATCGTCGTCGACACGGCGCACGGCCACAGCCGCAACGTCATCGACACGGTCGCGTGGGTGAAGAAGCACTTCGAGATCGACGTCGTCGCCGGCAACATCGCGACGCCGGAGGCCGCGCGCGACCTCATCGCGGCGGGCGCCGACGCGGTCAAGGTCGGCATCGGCCCCGGCTCGATCTGCACGACGCGCGTCGTCGCGGGCGTCGGCATGCCGCAGCTCTCGGCCGTCGCCGGCGTCGTCGCCGCGGCCAAGCCGTCCGGCATCCCGGTCATCGCGGACGGCGGCATCCGCCACAGCGGCGACGTCGTCAAGGCGCTCGCCGCCGGCGCGAGCGCGGTCATGATCGGCTCGCTCTTCGCCGGCCTCGACGAGAGCCCCGGCGAGCGCGTGCTCTACAAGGGCCGCTCGTACAAGACGGTGCGCGGCATGGGGTCGCTCGGCGCGATGATGGACGGCAGCCGCGACCGCTACGCGCAGGGCGACGTCCAGACCGCCGACAAGCTCGTGCCCGAGGGCGTCGAGGGGCTCGTCCCGTACAAGGGCCCGCTCGGGCCGTTCGTCTACCAGATGGTGGGCGGGCTGCGGTCGGGCATGGGGTACCTCGGCGTCGAGACGCTGCCCGACCTCGCGGAGCACGCGCGCTTCGTGCGCGTGAGCCCGGCGTCGCTGCGGGAGAACCACCCGCACGACATCGAGATCACGAAGGAAGCCCCGAACTACCACTCCAACACCTGAGGTCACGCCGCCCATGGAGAGCCCGATGGGCGCCCGCCACGACGCGGTCGCCATCGTCGACTTCGGAAGCCAGTTCACCCAGCTCATCGCGCGGCGCGTGCGGGAGCTCGGCGTCTTCTGCCGCATCTACCCGTGCACCGCCCCGGTGGAGGACATCCTCGCCGTGACCGAGCCGGGCGAGCGCGCGGCGGGCGGCGACGGCGGCACGCGCACGCAGCTCAAGGGCCTCATCCTGTCGGGCGGACCGCGCTCGGTCTACGCGCCCGACGCGGTGCTCGTGGAGCCGGAGCTGCTCGACGCGGGCGTCCCGGTGCTCGGCATCTGCTACGGCATGCAGGCGACGATGCACCAGCTCGGCGGCGAGGTGCAGCGCGGCAGCGGCGGCGGCGAGTACGGCCGGACGGAGCTCCACGCGGACGGACTGCCCGGCGCGCCGGCCTCGAGCATCGTCTGGATGAGCCACGGCGACCGCGTCGCCCGGCTGCCCGACGGCTTCCGCAAGCTCGCCTCGAGCGAGGGCTGTCCGTACGCCGCGGTCGAGGGCATGGACGGTCGCTTCCTCGGCATCCAGTTCCACCCCGAGGTGAGCCACACCGAGCACGGCACGCCGATGCTCGCGCACTTCCTGCACGAGCGCTGCGGCTGCGACCCGAGCTGGGAGATGGGCTCCTTCCTCGAGGAGGCGACGGCCGCCGTGCGTCGCCAGGTGGGGGACCGGCACGTGCTCTGCGGGCTCTCCGGCGGCGTCGACAGCAGCACGCTCGCCGTGCTGCTCCACCGCGCGCTCGGCGACAAGCTCACGTGCATCTTCGTGGACAACGGCCTGCTCCGGAAGGGCGAGTCGCGCCAGGTGCAGGACACCTTCGGCGGGAGCTTCGGCATCCGGCTGCGGCACGTCGACGCGACGGACGCGTTCCTCGGCGCGCTCGCGGGAGTCGACGACCCGGAGGAGAAGCGGCGCCGCATCGGCAAGGTGTTCATCGACGTGTTCGCCGACGAGGCGCGCGCCGCGGACGACGCGGCCTTCCTCGCGCAGGGCACGCTCTACCCGGACGTCATCGAGTCCGTCGCGGCGCACGGCGGGCCGACCTCGACGATCAAGACGCACCACAACGTGGGCGGCCTCCCCGACGACCTGCAGTTCGAGCTGGTCGAGCCGTTCCGCGAGCTCTTCAAGGACGAGGTGCGCGAGCTCGGGCGTCGGCTCGGGCTGCCCGACGAGATCGTCTCACGCCACCCGTTCCCGGGACCCGGCCTCGCCGTGCGCTGCCCCGGCGAGGTCACGCGCGAGAAGCTCGCGGTGCTGCGCGAGGCCGACGCGATCTTCCGCGAGGAGCTCACCCGCTCGGGCTGGATGGAGCGCACCTCGCAGGCCTTCTGCGTGCTGCTCCCCGTGCGGTCCGTGGGCGTCATGGGCGACGCGCGGACCTACGAGAACGTCCTCGCCCTGCGCAGCGTCGACACGACCGACTTCATGACCGCGGACTGGAGCCGCCTGCCGAGCGACCTGCTCGCCAAGGTGAGCAACCGCATCATCAACGAGGTCGACGGGATCAACCGCGTCGTCTACGACATCTCGAGCAAGCCGCCCGCGACCATCGAGTGGGAGTAGGGGGCTAGCAGCCCGTGGCGAAAGTCATTCGGCGCGAGGGCGCCTCGGCTGCGCCAGCTCTGCGTAGCCGGATCCTCGACGAATCCATGGATTCGCCTCCGGTCCGGCGCCTTGATCTGGCGCAGCCGAGACACCCTCGCACTCGAAGCACTTTCACCACGGGCTGCTAGAGCCCGAAGACGTCACCCTCGCGCGCGACGCGCATCCCCGCGTCCCGCACCGCCGCGGCCGCCGCGCTCGTCGGGTCCGCCGCGGGGTTGCCGTGGTTGAGGTGCGTGAAGACGACGCGTGAGCGCAGCGACGCCGGCTGCGCCGCGAGCCGCGCGATCGTCTCGCTCACGAACGGGTGCGGGATGTCCGCGAGCGCGCGCCCCGGGACCTCGCCGTCGGCGAAGAAGGTGCCGTCGAGGAGCGCGACGTCCACCGACGCGAGGAGCTCCTCGAGCGGCCGCTCCCAGCGCTCCCACTTGTCGATGTCCGGCAGGTAGGCGAGCGACGCGCTCGGCCCGTCGACGACGAAGCCCACGGTGTCCGTGACCTCGTCGCGGTGGGGGACGCGGAAGGCGGTGACCGTGAGCCCCGGGACGACCGCGCCGTCCGGGCCGCGCAGCGGCGTCGGCACCCCCGGCTCGACGACGACCGGCCGCACGTTGCCGAGCGACACGAGCAGCGCCCAGGGCTGGTGCCCGGCGAGGAAGGCCGCCATGGACGCCGTGCCGTGCACGGGCAGGTCGCGCGCCGCGTAGGCCTCGTTGCCCAGGTGGAGGAGGCCCGCGACGTGCCCCATGTGCGCGTGGGTGAGGAACACGGCGTCGACGAGCGGCGGCCGCGCGCCGGGCAGCGCGCGCGTCGGGGGGTGCCCGCGCATCGCCTCGACCTGCTCCCGCAGGTCCGGCCCGCAGTCGAGCAGCCAGCGTCCGCCGCTCGCCGGGTCCACGACGAGGAGCGCGCTCGCGAACCGGCGCCGCGCGGGGTCCGCGCGGGCCGCCTCGCAGCACGCCGCCCGGCAGCCGATCTGCGGGAGGCCGGCGTCCTGGGCCGTGCCGAGCACGAGGACGTAGGGCCCCTCGGGCGCCGGGTCCCGCGACGCGGCGGGGGAGCCGCAGCCCGCCCCGAGGAGCACCCCGAGGCACGCGATCGCACGGACGACGACCACGAGGGAATGACGCGACGGGGGAGCGGTGCGGAGCATGCGGCCACGATGGGGCGCCCGGTCCTGCGGCGCAAGCGTCCGGGGTCGCTCGACGTCCGCCCGACGACGGGCGGGATTCGCCCCCGCCGCTGCGCTAGGCTCGGTCCGCCTCACGCCCCGCGGCCGGCCGGTCTCCCCCGCGTCGACCGCCCCCGCAGACTCCGCGCGCCATGACGACCCCGCCGCCGCGCCGCCGCCCGCGCCGCTCGCGCGTCGCGCTCCTCCTGCTGCTCGTCGTGGGCCTCGCCGCCGCCCTCGAGGTCGGCGTGCGCGGCGTCGACCTCGTGTCGGGCCGCGGCTTCGGCGCCGGGCGCAACCCGCTCGCGCGGGAGCGTCGGCCGGCGCGCCCCTTCCGCCAATTCGGCGAGGACCTGGTCCTCCGCGACGACGACGGGACGCTCGTCATCCGCTCGGTGCACGGCGAGCGCTACCCGTTCGAGAAGGCGCCCGGCGCGTTCCGCGTCGTCGTCTTCGGCGGCAGCACGACGCACAACATGGAGGCCTGGGAGGCCGAGCGCATCCACTACCCGCTCGTGCTCCAGGAGCAGCTGCGCGAGGCGACGGGCCGCGACGACATCGAGGTCATCAACGTCGGCTTCGCGGCCTACTCGACGGCGCACTCGCTCGTGGTCCTCGCGCTCGACGCCCTCTCGTGGGACCCGGACGTCGTCATCCTGAGCCACGCCACGAACGACCTCCACGCGAGCTACTTCCCGGGGTTCGTGCCCGACTACTCGAACAAGTACGGCCACCCCTCGTACCTCGGCCCGGACCTGCGCAGCGAGTACACGCCGGCCGCCGTGCTGCTCCAGTGGAGCGAGGCGTACTGGTTCCTGCGCGACGTCCTCGGCGAGGAGACGGACCGCTCCCTGAAGCGCGCCGACTACCCGGAGGAGCCCGAGCCCGAGGTCGCCGCGGTCTTCGCGCGCAACCTGCGGTCGTTCGCGGCGCTCGCGCGGAGCCGCGACGTCGACGTCGTGTTCGGCAGCCAGGCGCGCCACGCCGACCCGACGCGCTTCGCCCGGCACATGGGCGAGAAGCCGTACAACGACATCGTGCGCTACCCGGCGGACGAGGTCGCCGCCGCGCGCCACCGCGCGTTCAACCGCATCCTGCGCGAGGTCGCCGAGGAGACGGGCGCCGGCTTCGTCGACAACTCGGGCATGGACGGCGTCGACGCGTACTTCACGGACCACGTGCACTACACGCCCGAGGGGATCCGCGCGCTCGCCGGCAACTACGCGCGCGTCCTCCTCGAGCGCGAGGAGGCGTTGCGCTGAGCCGGGGACCGCCACCGACGGACCCTGCCACGGGCCTGCCGCAGCGTTTCGTGGACCGGCTGCGGCGCATCGTGCCGGAGGACGCGCTCGACCGCGTGCTCGCCGGGCTCTGCGCGCCGCGGCACGTCGCGTTCCGCGTGAACACGCTGCGCGCCGCGCGCGAGGCCGTGTTCGCGGAGCTCGGGGAGGCGGGGCTCGCGCCGACGCCCGTCCCCTGGTTCCCGGACGCCGCGGTGCTCCCGCCCGACGCGCTGCGCGCGCTCCAGGAGACGGCCCCCGCCGCGCGCGGCGAGCTCTTCGTGCAGGGCCTCGCGAGCATGACCGCGCCGCTCGCCCTCGCGCCGCGCGCGGACGAGCGCGTGCTCGACCTCTGCGCGGCGCCGGGCGGCAAGACGACGCTCCTCGCGTGCCTCATGGCGGCGGACGCGGAGCGCCGCGAGGCGCCGCGCGCTCCGGACGCAGCGCACGACGAGCGCGGCGCCGACGACGCGACGACGCCCCGCCTCCACGCGAACGACGGCAGCCGCGCGCGCGTCTACAAGCTCCGCGCGGTCCTCGAGCAGCAGGGCGTCCCGGACATCGAGACGACGGCCCGACGCGGCGAGGGATTCGGCCGCACGCACGCCGGCGCCTTCGACGCCGTGCTCCTCGACGCGCCGTGCAGCGCCGAGGCGCGGCTGCACCCCGCGTCCGACGAGCGCTGGACGTCGCGTCGCATCCCGCGCCTCGCCGGCGTGCAGACGCGCCTGCTCGAGGCCGCGGTCGCGGCGACCCGCCCCGGCGGACGCATCGTCTACGCGACCTGCACCTTCGCGCCCGAGGAGAACGAGGCCGTCGTCGACCGGGTCCTCGCCCGCCACGGCGCGACGCTCTCCGTCGAGCCCCTCGACCTGCCGCTGCCCGACGCGCTCCCCGGCCTCGCGGGCTGGGGTCGCAGGACCTGGCACGAGGACCTCGTCCACGCGCGGCGTCTGCTCCCGGCGCCCGGCGTCGAGGGCTTCTTCCTCGTGCGGCTGCGCAAGTCGGCGCCACCGCGCGATTGAATCGACCTCCCGCGCGGCCGAGGATGGCCGCTCCGGCGTCGCGGGACGCGCGCCGCCCCCGGGAGGCCCCCGATGCAACACGAGCAGCCCCGCGCCACCCGCCGCTGGGTGACCCCCGAGACGGGCGACGGCACCGTGATCGAGCTCCTGTCCGCCGGGAGCGAGCCCGTCGTCCGCATCGGCTTCGACCTCAAGCGCGGCTTCCGCGACCTCATCGCCGGGCGGGAGGAGCACCTCATCTTCGCGGCCCGCAGCCGCATCGCGCGCCTCGGCATCGACGTCATCCCGAACGGATCCATCACGTTCGACCGCGACGACCACGCGGTGCTCGAGGCGACCGTGCGCTCCGTCGTGCGCGGCTACGGCCTCGAGCCCGTGCTCGGCTCGCTCGTCCGCGTCGGCCTGCCCGTCGGCCGCCTCGTGTGGTGCCCGCCCGAGAGCCAGCTCACCTCGGACGAGATCCACGACCTCGTCAAGCGGCACGCGATCCAGCTCCCGTCCGACTACTCGATCGACGCGAGCGGCACGCTCACCATCCGCACGCACCGGTTGAAGTACGAGTTCTCGCGCCACCTTCGTCGCAAGGACCTCGACCAGATCCTCACCGGCGCGGACGGCAAGAACCTGCTCAACCGCCTCCAGGTGCCGAAGCAGGTCGACGACGTGGAGATCGAGCCGGGCGACGGCGTCATCACGTCGTGCTCGATGTTCCTGCACGAGCACTACGTCGTGCTCGACCGCGGCTCGGCGACGCTCGGCGAGCACCTCCAGGCCATCGTCCTCGACCCCGTGAGCACCCGCGGCACGCGCGTCTTCCTCGAGTTCAGCAACTGCTCCGAGCGGAAGATCGTCAACCCGTACGTCACGGCGAAGGTCTACCGCGCGCGCGCCGCGCTCCCCGGGATCACCGGAGGCGACGCGCCGCAGCCGACGCTCCTCGCCGACGCGGGGCTCGACCTCACGTACGAGGACGTCGCCGCGACCTTCGACGCCCTCGAGCAGCAGGACGGCGAGGAGCTCTACATGCACCGGCTCGTCGCGGCCTTCCCGCGCGAGGCGCCCGTGCACGCCGGCGTCCGCCCGCTCGCGAGCTGGACGCACCCGGTCGACATGTCCGCCGAGCAGGTGGCCGCCATCTCGCCGCGCAGCGAGCACCGCACGGGCAGCCCGCACGAGTACGGCACCGCCGTCCTCCGCGCCCTGCCCGAGGGCGCGCGCACGACCGTGCTGCTCGGCTACTTCCCGAACCTCTTCGAGCACCTCGACCTCTGCCAGGCCGCGCGCCGGGGACAGGTCGAGCGGCTCGTGTTCCGGCGCGCGTCCTACGAGCACGGGTCGTTCCTCTCCGCGAACGACCAGACGCGCCTCGCCGACTACGAGGCGCTGGGCCTCGAGGTGCGCTGGTGCAACGACGAGCGGAAGCACCTCGCCGTCCACGTCTTCCGCGGGCTGCGCGGCTTCTTCATGGAGCCCCGCGCCGTCGACAAGTTCCGGCGCGCGCTCATCATCGCCATCTACGGCTCGGCGAAGGCGCTCGACCCGGTGGAGGAGGCGCGCCTCGGCGAGCTGCTCGACGGCCTGCACCGCATGTTCGGCGACAACCTCTCGTTCCTCACGGGCGGCGGCCCGGGCGCGATGCAGTTCGCCACGGACCACGCGCAGCGCCTCGGCCTGCTCTCGGGCAGCAACTACATCGAGACGGTCGACCAGGGCACGAACAAGCAGTCGGAGTACTACCAGGTCTTCCAGGACATCAGCCGGCACAACCGGCAGCGCTGGTTCGAGGTCGCGAGCTTCCAGCTCTTCTGCGTCGGCGGCGTCGGCACGCTCGAGGAGGTCGGCCTCACGCTCACCGACATGAAGCTCGGCGTCATCGAGCCCGCGCCGCTCGTGTTCTTCGGCGCGGCTGGCGACGACGACGAGCCCTACTGGGACCCGCTGCGCCGGCAGCTCGAGCGCATCGTCACCTGCGGTCGCGGCCCCGCCTGGCTCTACGACCACGTCCTCATGACGTCCGACCCCGCGCGCGTGCCGTCCTTCTACAAGAAGGTCCTGCAGCTCGGCTGAGCCCGGCCCGCGCGCACGCATGGACGACGCCGACGCCCGCGACCCCGTGCCGGACGACGCGACGCCGGGCGGCGCGCGCCTGCTCCTCGCGTGCCTGCTCGGCCCGCTCGCGGCGGTCCTGCTCTACCTGCCCACGGTCACGCACGGGACCTGGCTCGAGGACGACGTCTACCTCGCGAACCTCGTCGACGACTGGGACGCCACGCCCGCCACGGACTGGGACAAGGTCCTCGCGGACTTCACGCGCCCCTGGGCCACCGACCGCGGGATGTTCTACCGGCCCGTCGTCACGCTGAGCGCCGGCGTCGAGTACGCCCTCGCGGGCGGGCCGTCCGCGACGCTCTCCCACGCGACGAACCTCGCCGTCCACGCGCTCGCCGCGCTGTGCTGCGCGCTGCTCGCCGCCGCGCTGCGACCCCGGGGACGCGTCACGGCCGCGGCGATGGGGGGCCTGCTCTTCGCGCTCCACCCCGCGGCGAGCGAGCCCGTCTGCTGGCTCGCCGCGCGCACGTCGAGCTTCGCCATCGCGTTCCAGCTCGTCGCGCTCGCGGCCTTCACGCGCCACCGACTGCGCGGCTCGCGCCCCGCGCTCGTCCTCTGCGGCCTCGCCTGCGCGCTCGCCTACACGAGCAAGGAGGAGGCCGTCGTCACGCCCGCGGTGCTCCTCCTCTGGGACCTCGTGCTCGGCACCGTGCACGGCGGCGGTCCGCGCTGGCGCTCGCACCTCGCGCTCGCGCCCGTGTGGCTCGCGTACTGGGGCGCGCGGCGCGTCGCGCTGGGGGAGTTCTGGCTCGGCGGCGAGCAGCCCGCGCTCTCCGCCGGCGACGCCGCGCGCCACCTGGTCGACAAGCTCGGCGTCGCCGCGGCCCCCGTCACCGAGGGCCTGCCCGGCTGGGTCGTCGTCGTGCTCGCGGGCGCGCCCGCCGTCGCGCTCGTCGCCGCGCTCCTCACGCGGCGCGGCCCCGCGCGCGCCGCGCTCGCCCTCGCCTGGTGCGCGCTCGCCGTCCTGCCGAGCCTGCCCTACGCGCAGTCGCCGCACCTCGCGGGGAGCCGCTACGTCTACGGCGGCGCCGCCGCCGTCGTCGTCCTCGCCGCCTCCGGCCTCGCGACGCGCCCCGCGCTCCTGCGCCGCGCGCTGCCCGCCGTGCTCCTCGCGTGGTGCGCGGCCCTCGCCGTCACCGGGCACGCCCGCGTGGGGGAGTACCTCGACGGCTTCGCCTCCATGGACGCCGTGCGGACCGAGCTCGCCGACGCGCTCGAGCAGACCGCCGTCGAGCGGCCCCTCGCCGTGCTCAGCGCGCCGCTCGCCGCCGCGGGCATCCCGTCCGTACGCGCCAGCTCGCTCTTCGCGCTCGCCGAGCGCCCCCTCGCGTCGCGCGATCACGCCCTCGTCTCGCTGCTCTTCCTCTTCTACCGGACGCCGCGCTCCGTCCCGCTCTGGAACGACGCCGGCCCGCTCCGCGCGCTGCTCGAGCTCGGCGCGCAGGTCGTGGGCTGGTCGAACGCGCGCGAGACCTTCGACGTCCTGCGACCCGCGCGCCGACCCGACGCGCCCGTCCCGCTCGTCGCCGCGGACGACGGCCGGCTCGCGCTCCCGCCGGACGTCGTCGTCTCGCCGGGCGGCGTCGAGGCAGTGCGCCTCGTCACGCTCGGGCCCGCGCGCGGCGGCACCCTGCGCTGGGTCGTCCGTCCTCCGGACCGCGACGAGATCGTGGGGGAGCCCGTCCGCTTCGAGGGCCCGTACGCCGAGGACGGACACGTCGTCTTCGTCGTCGACCTCTCGAGCGACTGGGCGTTCTCCTCGGCGTCCTTCCTCGGTCCGCTCGCGGGCTTCCGCGTGGAGCTCGACGACCCGCGCAGCCGCCTCGTCGCGGCGTCCGCCCTGCCGCGCGTCGACGTGCTCCCGCTGACGCAGGTGCTCGCCGACCGGGTCCTCGTCCCGGGCGAGGAGTCCTCCGTGCTGCGCGCCCCGGAGCTCCCGCGCGACGGCCTCTCGCTGCACCTCGTCGTCCTCGGCCCCGACCGCGGCTACACGACCCGCGTCACGCCCGGCGCGCCCGTGACCTTCCCCGACGACGTCCGCCTGCCGCTCGAGCGCCTGCGCTTCTTCTCGCGCCAGGCCCGCTTCTACTACTACTTCGTCGCCCGCCCGGCCCCCGGGCGGAGCGTGCCGGGCGCCCGCAGCCCCGTGGACTGGTTCCGCCTCGCCCGCCGCTGACGCCCCGCGCCCGGACTCCTCCACGCGGGGGCTTGACGGACCCCGCACGTTCGGTGTTTGTTAGGGAGCATGGCCGACGCCCCCGGACCCGCCGACTCCCCGCGCCCCGCGCGCCGCCTGCCGTCCGGCTGGGCCGCCCTCGACGAACGCCTGGGCGGCGGCTGGCCCGTCGGCAAGCTCGTCGAGATCCGCGGACAGGGCGGCACGAGCCTCGCCCTGGGCGCCGTCCGCGCGGCCCAGGCCGCCGGCCTCCCGGTCGCATGGGTCGACGGCGCCGGCACCTTCTGCCCGGCGACCGCTCCCGTGGACCCCGGCCGGCTCACCCTCGTCCAGCCGGGGCCGCCGCCGGGAGCCTCGCCGACCGGGGAGAGCCCGGGACCCTCCCCGGGGGCGCGCCCCGCGACGACACCGCCCGCCCCGCGGACCGGCGGCCCGACCGCGTCCCGCCGCCGCCCGCCGGGCCCCGCGCTCTTCGCCGCCGACGTCCTCCTCCGCAGCCGGGCCTACGCGCTCGTCGCCCTCGACCTCCCGGCGGGGGGGCGCGGCCCCGTCTCCGCCTGGTTCCGCCTCGCCCGCCTCGCCGCCCGCGCCCACACGACCCTGCTCCTGCTCCACCCCGAGAGCGGCGGCCCCGCGCACCTGCTCTCCGGCTCCGCCTGCTCCGTGCTCGCCGACGTCACCCTCCGCGCCGCCGACGTCCCCGCCTGGGGCGAGTGGCCCGCCCCCGACCTCGAGGTCGTCGTCCGCCGCGACCGCTCCGCCGGCCTGCTCGGCGAACGCCCGGACCCGCTCCTGCTGCCCACCGGCAGCGCGGACGCCGGACCCTGACGAGGCCCCCGTGTTCGCCTGCGTGCTCCTCGACCGCGCCGACCCGGCCCTCGCCCGGCGACTCTTCGCCGTGACCCCGCTCCTCGAGCGCGTCGAGGACCCCGCCGGCGGACAGATCGTCCTGCTCGACGTGAGCGGCACCTCCCGCCTCCACGGCGGCGTCGCCGGCCTCTTCGCCGCCATCCGCGCGGCCCTCGCCGGGACGGGCGGCGGCGGCGAGACGGCCGGCGCGCCCCGCATGGCCCTCGCCGGCAACCGCTTCACCGCCGAGATCGCCGCCCGCTCCAGCCGCCACCCCGTGACCGTCGCCCCCGGCGACGAGGCCCTCTTCCTCTCGCGGATGCCGCTCGGGCACCTGCCCATGAGCGCCGAGCTCGAACGCCGCCTGCGCCCCCTCGGCCTCGAGACCCTCGGCGACCTCGCCTCGCTGCCCGTCGCCTCCGTCGACCGCCGCTACGGCCCCGAGGGCGTCGCCCTCCAGCGCCTCGCCCGCGGCGAGGACGAACGCGGCCTGCTCCCCGAACGCCCCGGCGCCCGCCGCTCCGTCTGGCGCGAACTCGACGACCCCGTCGACCGCCTCGACCGCCTGCGCCCCGCCCTCGAGGACGCCCTCGCCGTCCTCTGCCGGGCCCTCGAGGAGGAAGGCCTCGGCGCGCTCGCCCTGCGCCTGCAGGTCGAGCTCGAACCGCTCGAGGAACCCGAGGACGTCGCCGCCGACGGCCCGGCCCCCGACACCGCGAGCGCCTGGGACGTCTCCGCCGCCGCCCCCGAGACCCGGGGCCCCCTCTGGCTCGACCTCCTCGCCCTGCGCATGACCCGCCGCCCGCCGCCCGGCCCCGTCACCGCCTTCCAGCTCGAGGTCCACGCCACCGGCCCCGTCTCCGTCCACCAGGGCCGCCTCTTCGGCGACGTCCCCCGCGACCCCGCCCGCCGCACCGAGGCCCTCTCCCGACTCGTCGAGCACCTCGGACCCCACGCCGTCGGGTCCCCGACACCCCGCGCCGCCCACCGCCTCGAGGACCGCTGGCGCTCGGACCCCGCGGGCCCTCCCCCGGACGGAGACGGGCACACCCGCCGCACGACACGCACGACCCCGTCCCGCCGCGGCCCGCCCGGCGACGTCCCGCCCCGCGCCGCGACCGGCCCCGCCCTGCGCCTGCTCCCGCAGCCGGAGCTCCTCGTCCCCGTCTCCGCCGGCGGCCGCCTCCTCGGCTTCCGCCACGGCCGACGCGAGCTCCCCCTCGGACACCTCTCCCCACCCCGACGCCTCGAGGGCGGCTGGTGGGCCGAACCCTGGGCCCGCGACGAACACGACCTCCAACCCCGACACGGCGGACGCCTCCGCATCTGCCGCGACCTCGGCCTCCGACGCTGGCTCCTCCTCGGCGAGTTCGACTAGGGGGCGGCTCCGCCGCACGACGATGCCGCCCTACGCCGAGCTCTCCTGCCAGTCCGCCTTCAGCTTCCTGCGCGGCGCCTCCGACCCCGAGACCCTCGCCGCGCAGGCCGCCGACCTCGGCTACCACGCCCTCGCCCTCACCGACCGCGACGGCCTCTACGGCGCCCCGCGCTTCCACGTCGCGACCCGCGACACCCCGCTCCACGCCGTCCACGGCACGACGCTCACCCTCGCGCGCGCCGACGGCACCGCCGACGGCCGGCCCGACACCGCCGACGACCGCGTCGTGCTCCTCGCCGAGGACGACGCCGGCTGGCGCTCCCTCTGCCGCCTCGTCTCCGCCGCGCGCCATCGCAGCCGCACCGCGCCCGTCACGCCCCTCGAACGCCTGCGCGACGCGTGCGGCCCGCGCGACGGACTCCTCGTCCTCGCCGGGCCGCACCTGCCCGACCGCACCGTCGAGTCGCTCCTCGACGCCGCCGGCGGAGAGCGCGTGTTCCTCACCGTGCACGACCGCCTCCTCCGCCGCGACCGCCGCGGCCAGGAGGTCCAGCGACGCCGCGCCGACCGCCTCGACCTCCCGCTGCTCGTCACCGGCGGCGCGCGCTTCGCCCGCCGCACCGACAAGCGCCTGCACGACGTGCTCACCTGCGTCCGCCACCGCACGACCCTCGACGCCGCCGCCACCCGCCTGCTCCCCAACGCCGAGTTCTGCCTGCGACCGATCGCGCGCATCGAACACCTCTTCCGCCACCTGCCCGACGCCGTGACGCGCACCGTCGAGGTCGCCGACCGCTGCCGCTGGTCCCTCGACGACCTCGCGTACCGCTTCCCGCCGTACCCGGTGTCCGACGGCGAGACGATGTTCAGCACGCTCCACGAGCTCGTCCAGGCCGGCGCGCGCCGACGCTACCGGCCCATGACGCCCGCCGTCGCGCGACAGCTCGCGAAGGAGCTCGACCTCATCGAGAAGCTCGACCTCGCCGGGTACTTCCTCGTCGTGCAGGACATCGTCGCGTTCTGCGGTCGCGAGGGCATCCTCTGCCAGGGACGCGGGTCCGCCGCGAACTCCGCCGTGTGCTACGCGCTCGGCATCACGTCCGTCGACCCCGTCGGCATGGAGCTGCTCTTCGAACGCTTCCTCTCCGAGGAGCGCGGCGAGATCCCCGACATCGACCTCGACATCGCGCACCAGGACCGCGAGCGCGTCCTCCAGTACGTGTACACGCGCTACGGCCGCGACCACGCGGCGCTCGCCGCCGAGGCCATCACCTACCGCGTGCGCTCCGCCGTGCGCGACGCCGCCAAGGCGCTCGGCTTCACGACGGCCGAGGTCGACGCGCTCGCCAAGGGCGTCGACCGACGCTTCGACAACGACGACGCCGTGCCCGAGGGCTGGGCCGCGCACGCCGACGACCGCCGCATCCCGCTGCTGCTCGGGCTCGTCCGCGACATGCAGGGCCTCCCGCGCCACCTGTCCATCCACGTCGGCGGCATGGTCATCACCGGCGCGCCGCTCACGGACACCATGCCCGTCGAACCCGCCGCGATGGAGGGCCGCACCGTCGTGCCCTGGGACAAGGACGACCTCGCGAACCTGGGCATCATCAAGATCGACCTGCTCGGCCTCGGCATGCTCACGGTCATCGACCGCTGCCTGCGCTCGCTGCGCGAGGGGGTGGGGGCGGTCTCCGCGACCGCCGCCGCATCCGGAACCGCATCCGGAACCGCATCCGGAGCCGCATCCGGAGCCGCATCCGGAACCGCGGCCGAGACCGCGACCGGTCCCGGCGCCGCGTCGGACCTCGGCGCCGCGCGTCGCGGGGCGTCGTACGTGTCCGAGCCGACGACCTGCCTCGAGGGCTACGAGCTGCACTCCGTGCCCGCCGACGACGCGGCGACCTGGGACATGCTCTGCGAGGCGGACACGGTGGGGGTGTTCCAGGTCGAGTCGCGCGCGCAGATGAACTGCCTGCCGCGCCTCCGGCCGCGCACCTTCTACGACCTCGTCGTCGAGGTCGCGCTCATCCGCCCCGGCCCCATCCAGGGCGACATGGTCCACCCGTACCTGCGCCGCCGCGCCGGACGCGAGCCCGTCGAGTACCCGCACCCGAGCCTCGAGCCCATGCTGCGCCGCACGCTCGGCATCCCGCTCTTCCAGGAGCAGGGCATGAAGATCGCGGTGCAGGCCGCCGGCTTCACCCCCGGCGAGGCCGACGAGCTGCGCCGCGCCATGGGACACAAGCGCAGCCACGCGCGCATGGCCGCGCTCTCCGAACGCCTCGTCGCGGGCATGGTGCGCAACGGCATCGACCGCGCGTCCGCCGACCGCATCCTCCACCAGCTCTCCGCCTTCGCCGACTACGGCTTCCCCGAGTCGCACGCCGCGTCCTTCGCGCGGCTCGTGTGGGTCTCCGCCTGGCTCAAGCGCCACCACCCCGCGCACTTCCTCTGCGCGCTGCTCAACGCGCAGCCCATGGGCTTCTACCCGCCGGCGGTGCTCGTCTCCGACGCACGCCGACACGGCGTCGTCGTCGCGCCCGTCGACGTCCTGCAGAGCGGCTGGGAGAGCACGCTCCAGTGGGTGGAGACCGGGGACGACGGGGCGTCACGGGACGCCCCCGCGTCGGGGCGTCCGACGTCGCGCGGGGGAACGGCGTCCGCCGCGCGGGACGACCGCGCCCGTCTCCCCGCCCTCGGGGTCCGGCTCGGGCTCGGCACCGTGCGCGGCTTCGGCGAGGCCGTCGAGGAGGGCGTGCGCGCCGCGCTCGCCTCGCAGCTCGCGCAGGGCCCCTTCACCGACCCCGAGGACTTCGCGCGCCGCGCCCGGCTCGGCCGCCCGCAGATGGAGCACCTCGCGCGCCTCGGCGCCCTCCGCGGCTTCGCGCTCCGCCGCCGCGAGGCCCTGTGGCGCGTCGCCCGGATGGCGCGCCGCGTCCCGGGTCCGCTCGCCGAGCCGCTGCCGCCCGAGGCGCCCGTCGCGCTCCCGTCGCTCTCCGAGGTCGAGGCGCTCCACGAGGACTACCGCCTGGGCGGCGCGACCGTCGGCCGCCACCCGGTGGAGCTCCTGCGCGCGCAGCTCGACGCGGTGGGGACCCGGCGCGCCGCCGAGCTCGCCGGCCCCGGCGCCCCCGCCGCGACGCGCGTCGCCGGCATGGTCGTGTGCCGTCAACGGCCGCCCACCGCGGGCGGCCTGACCTTCGTGACCCTCGAGGACGAGACGGGCTTCGCGAACCTCGTCGTCACGCCCGCCGTCGCCGAGGCGCACCGCGACGGCCTGCGCGCGTGCCTCGTGCTCGCCGAGGGCCGCGTCGAGCGCGCCGACGGCGTCGTGAACGTCCGCGCGACGCGCCTGCTCGCGCTCGACGGCCGCCCGAACCTCGACGGCCTCCACAGCCACGACTACCACTGAACGGCGCGGCGCGACGCCCGCGGCGTCCGGGAGGCCGGGGTCACGGCAGGAGGTAGAGCTCCGCCTTGCTCGACTTGCTGCCGCCGGCGACCTGACCGCCGGCGACGACGTACACGGCGCCGTGCCGCTTCACCGGGAAGAAGCCGTGCCGCGGCGTGGGCAGCGGGGCGCCCAGCCGCCAGTCGTTCGTGACCGGATCGTAGATGTCGACCCGGTCGTAGACGTTGCCCGTCACGGCGCCGGGGCCGTTGAGCGTCTCGCCGCCGAAGACGTAGAACTCGCCCGCGTGCCACACGGCCTTGCCCGTGCCGCCGCGCCCGATGGGGAGCGGCGCGAGCGGCGAGGCCGGGAGCTCGCTCGACTCCCAGGTGTCCGTGAGCGGGTCGTAGACCTGCACGTCCGCGAAGCCGTTCGCGACCATGTTCGTGTCGCCGCTGCCCGGCCCGCGCCCGCCGAACACCCACAGCCGGTTGCCGTCCGTGGCGGACGCCGCGTGGTTCCGGCCGTCGATCATCGGCGCGAGCATCGTCCAGGTGTCCGCCACCGGGTCGTACACCGCGCACTCGTCGGTCGTGAAGAGGTCGTCCTTCACGCCGCCGCAGACGTAGATCTTCCCGCCGATGAGCGCCGAGTTCACCGAGCCGCCGTTCCACGGCATGTCGGCGCCCAGCGTCCACTGGTTCGTCACGGGGTCGTAGATCTGCACGCGCCCCTCGGCGCCGTCGTCGAAGCCGCCGATCACGTACCACCGGCCGTCGACGACCTCGCCGCCGTGGTGGTTGCCCGCGAACGGTCGCGGCGCGGCGACGCCCTGCGTCCAGACGCCCGTCGCGAGGTCGTAGGTGTACGTCGTGCCCGAGCCCTCGCCGACGACGTAGAGCACGTCGTCGAGCACGCCGCACACGACCTCGCCGAGCGACTTCGGCATGACGTTCAGCGTGACCCAGGAGCCCGGGTCGTCCGCGCCCGGGCCCTCGGGGCGCAGACCGAAGAGCCCGCCGAGGCCGGGGAAGCGGAGCCGGCTGCCCGTGGACGAGCCGGGTCCGGGCGTCGACGGACCGGCGGGAGCCGCGCCCGGCGCGCCGGGCGGCGGCGTCGTGCCCGCGGACTGCGCGGCGAGGTCGCCGAACGCCCAGAGCAGGACGAGCAGGAAGGTGGTCGTGAAGAGGACGGTGCGCGTAGGGGCGTGCATGGTCGTCGTCGCGAGCGCGACGACGCGCCCGCGATCACTGTCGGGTGAACACCTCGAGAACGGAAGAGATCCCGTTGCCGCTGTTCGTCGCGCCGCCCGGCAGGAAGATCCGGCTCTCGAACAGGACCGGGAAGATCCCGTGTCGAGCGCTCGGCATCGCCGCCTCGAGGCGCCACGTGTCGGTGGCGGGGTCGTACACGTCCACGCGATCGTAGACGCCCGCCGGCGTGGCGCCCGGCCCGTTCAGCGTCTCGCCTCCGAACACGTAGAACTCACCCTGATAGTACACCGCCTTGCCGGTCCCGCCACGCCCGATCGGCATCGGCGAGATCGAGGAGCCGACGTCGTTGCTCGACTCCCAGGTGTTCGTGAGCGGGTCGTAGACCTGGACGTCCGCGAAGCCGTTCGCCAGCACGTTCGTGTCGCCGCTGCCCGGCCCGCGCCCGCCGAAGACCCACAGCTTCTCGCCGTCCGTGCCGGCCGCCGCGTGGTTCCGGGCGTCGACCATGGGGGCCAGCCGGGACGACCAGGCGTCCAGCACCGGGTCGTAGGCCGCCACCTCGTCGGTCGTGAAGAGGTTGTCGACGACGCCGCCGGCCACGTAGACCAGCCCGTCGATGACCGCCGTCGCGCTCGAGAACCCGTTCCACGGCATGTCCGCGCCGAGGCTCCATGTGTTGAGCACCGGGTCGTAGATCTGGACCTTGCCCTCGGCGCCGCCGCCGTACCCGCCGAAGAGGTAGAGCTTGCCGTCGATGACCTCGGCGGCGTGGTGGTCACCGGGGAAGGGACGGTCGGGGCTCGTGATGACGCTCCACGAGTCCGCGGCGATGTCGTACACGCGCGTGTCGTCGTTGGGGCCGTCGCCGACGACGTAGAGCTTGCCGTCGATCTCGCCCACCGCGACCTCGCCCATGGACGCGGTCATCTGGGAGACGCCCGGGATCCAGCGGCCCGGCTCGCCGCCCGCCGGCACGAAGAGGTAGCGGAACGCGTCCGGGATGGTCGACTGCTCGGGACCCGAGGTCACGACGACGTCGAGCAGGTCGGTCGACGGAGAGATCGCCGCCGGCACGATGCCGTGGATGCGCTTCGAGGTCACCGAGGTGAGCGCCGCCGGCACGCCGCCGATCGTCACGGTCGTGTTCGCGAGCGTGTCGAAGTTGGCGCCGCCGATGACGAACTCGTCGCCGCCCGTCGCGAGCGCGCGCCACGGGAAGATGTCGTAGGCCGTGACGCCCACCGCGCCGACGTCCTGCGGCACGAGCACGTCCATCTGGTGGCCCTGGTACTTCACGCCGATGATCGCGCCGCCCGGACCGGTCGTCACGCCGAGCGCGTCCGTGCGCGGCTCGATGTTCGACATCGAGACCACGGAGCGCCCGTCGTCCGAGAGCACGATGCGCGACAGGTAGCCCTTCCAGCGCTGCACGAGCAGGTCGCCCTTCATCTGCCCGCCGAAGGTCGTCGCCCGGTACTCCGCGATGCCGTCCGTGGAGGAGCTCAGGCTCTGGAGCTTCTGCCGGAACTCACCCGGGATGCTCGGGATGCTCGTGTTGCGGTAGATGTACTCGCGGGGGTCGTAGCGACCGCGGTTCCGGTTCGCGTGCCCGTCGTAGACGCCCGCCTCGACGAGCAGCAGCTCGTCCGCGGTGGCCGCGGTGCCGCTGTCGGTGGAGGGGCCCGCCGAGCCGTTGCCCAGCCCGCCGTTCGGGCCGTTGTCCGTCGCGTAGAGGTAGCCGCTCGTCGTGAGCTCGAGGTCGAACGGGCTGCGCAGCCCGGGCGCGTGCACGAACACGTCGACCCCGGCGTCCACGTCGACGTCCTCGCCCTCCATCTGGTCGGTGGACGGCAGCATCGTCGAGCTGTGCGTGTAGGTGATCGCGCCGTTGAAGCCGGGGTCGGAGGTGCGCGCCTTGAGGATCGCGGCCGTGAGCG
Source organism: bacterium (assembly GCA_030428785.1). Taxonomy (GTDB): domain Bacteria; phylum Planctomycetota; class B15-G4; order B15-G4; family B15-G4; genus JAUIEF01. The sequence continues at coordinate 34,188 of JAUIEF010000006.1, read as the reverse complement.
GCGACTCGGGCACGCCGCCGATGAGGTCGTGCGCGATGCCCGCGTTCGTGTTGCCGCCGCTGCAGAGCAGCAGGTCGCCGTTGTGGTCGAAGACCATGCCGTTGATGGCGTGGTCGTGGTTGCTCACGGGCAGGCCCGTGATGAGCGGCGTCGGCGAGTCGAACGTCGGCCCGGTGAGCACGCTCACCTGTCCGTTGTAGGGCGACGGCCCCGTGGGCGTGGAGCCGCCCTGCGCGTAGAGCTCGCCGTGGCTCACGTAGACCGTCACGGGGCTCGGCGGGTCGAACGGGTTGAACGCGATCCCCATGATCTCGGGGTTCGACTCGTTCGACACGCCCGTGTAGAGCGTCTTCGAGATCTCGTTGTAGTCCTCGTCGACCTCGACGGCGACGACGATGCCGCTGCGCGTGCCGATGTACAGCCGGCCGTCGGGACCCCACGCGGCCGCGGTGGGCTTGTTGGGCCAGAAGCTCGAGAACGTGTGCATCGTGAACACGATCGGCGGCGGCGCGTCCTCCGTGTACTCGAACATCACCGCGTTGCTGATGCCCGCGGGCGTCTCGACCGTCACGGAGATGAAGCCCGGCGAGTGCGCGGGCGTGCTGAACGTGATCTGGTCGACGTCGATGCTCGAGAAGTCGGCGATCGTCAGGTCCTGCGCGCCCCAGTGCACGACGGTGCTCGACGCGGGGAAGAAGCCGGAGCCGGAGATGGTCACGACGTTGCCGCCCGAGGTGCTGCCGTCCGGGGGCATCGTGTTGATGAAGGGGACGTCGTCCGACTCGTCGTGCGTGAGCAGCGAGGGGTCGATGGCGGCCGGCATCTGGCCGACCTCGGCCATGAGCACCTCGACCGGCAGGTTGGCGATGGAGTCGACCGCGAAGCGCGCCTCGACCGGGACGGGGCCCGCCGGCAGCGTCACGGTGCCGGTGTACGACACGCCGTCCACGTAGAGCCGGCTGCCGGCGCCGCCCGCGACCGCGAAGTCGTAGTCGCCGGCCGTCTCGATGAGCACGTCGGCCGTGAGCTGGACGACGACGTTCCCGCTGAACGGCGAGCCGCCCACGGCGGGGTTGGGCTCGACGAGGAAGCTGTCGAGCACCTCGATCCAGTCCGCCGACGCCGGCAGGCTGTCGAGCACCGTGGCGGGCGCCGCCGGGTCCGTGTCGTAGTAGTGGACGTCGACGCCCGGCACGTCCGCCGGCGTGACGACCCGCACCTCGGCGCAGTCCGTGAGCGCCTCGGGCGGCAGGTTGTCGTCCTCGATGGTGAGGCAGATCGTGTGGTCGCCGACGGGCAGGTTCAGCGTCGCGAGGTCGCCCGTCGCGAGGGTCGTCGTGCCCTCCTTCCAGGTGAAGGTCGTGAGCTCGTGACCCGGCTCGTGCGTGTGCGAGAAGCTGCCGTCCACGTCGACGTCCTCGAACCCGTCGCCGTCGTAGTCCACGGCGATGGGCACGGGGTCGATGACGACGTGCAGGAACGGGTGCCCGCCGACGCCGCCCGTGCCCGTGAGGTCGAGGGTCACGTCGGGGAAGTTGCCGCGCAGCACGACGTGGACGTCGTTCGAGCCGTGCTCCGAGGGCGCGAAGATCACGTCGAGGTCCACGGGGACGCCGGGCGACAGCGGGATCGACGCGGGCCAGGTGATCGTGTCCTCCGCGCCGGAGAACAGGTTGCCGTCGAGGTCGATGGTGAACTCGTGGCCGGCGCCCGCGTCGACGACGAACTCCACCGAGGTCACGTCGACGGGCAGCGTGCCCGTGTTCTCGGCGACGAGCTCCAACGTCGTGAAGTTGCCCTGGTCGACGAACCCGAAGTCGTGCACGGTCGTCGGCGTGACGTCGAGCGCCGCGAACTGCTTGCGCACCTCGATGGCCGAGACGATGCACGTCCCCGTGACACGCTCGAAGTCGAGGTCGAGCACGCCGTCGGACACCGTAACGGGGAAGGACTCGACGTGCGGCACGTCCTGACCGACGAGCGCGAAGACGTCCAGGTCGTCGAGGACCAGCGCGCCCTCGGCCGAGATGTCCATGAGCCGCTGGCCCGGCGCCGTGACCGTGAAGTCGACGAAGTGCAGCGAGACCTCGTAGTCGGCGTCCGGCACCTCGATCGCGTACTGGAAGATCGCGCCGGCGCGGTAGCTCTTGAGCAGGTCCGGGTCCGGCGAGCCGGGCACCGGGTCGGGGTTCGTGAACGGCACCCCGCCCACGGCCCCGTAGTCGGGCGCCCAGAGCTGGAACGTGCTGTCCATGTAGAGGTCGGCCGAGCCGCAGTCGAGGAGCACCTCCTCGCCCGGCCCGCCGATGCCCGAACCCCGCAGCTCGACGACCGGGTCGGCGGCGAACGGGATGAGCGCGTCGTGCACGATCTGGAGGTTCGTCGCGCGCTCGCCCGGGAAGCCGGGCGTGAACGTGATCTCGACGTCCGCCGTGCCGCCGGGCGGGATGACCACCGGCGTCGGCCCCGACGTGAACACCGCGGAGAAGTCCGAGGCCTCGCCGTCGAAGATGAGCAGGTCGTTGATCTGGTACGGCACGTCGGCGCCGTTGGTGAGCGTGAGCGTCTGCGCGTCGCTCGTGACGCCCATCTCCTGCGCGCCGAAGTCCACGTCGGTCGAGGACGGCACGACGGTCGCGTCGAGCAGCACCTGGAGCGCCTCGGAGATGCCGATGCTGAGCGGCGTCGTCGACTCCACCGCCGCGAACTGGAAGCAGATCTTCGGCCCCAGGTAGTTGGGCATCGTGAAGTAGAGGTGCGCCTCGCCCAGGGCGTCCGACGGGAACTGGATGATGATCCCCGGCTGGACGTTGAACGTGCAGCCCGGGCTCACGCCGTCGATGTGACCGACGGGGATCTCGAGCAGCGAACCGTCCGGGTTCGTGTTCTTCGTGCCGACACCCAGCGCGACGAGGGTGTTCGGGGTCAGGCCGGAGAGGTGGATGACCGACTGCCCGCCGGGGGTGAGGCTGCCGCCGAACGTCACCGTCGGCGGCGGGTTCACCCCGCCGCACCCGGGCGCGTAGATCGTCGCCTGGGAGGTTGCGCTCGAGGCCAGCGCGAGGAGGGCGGAGAGGAGGACGACCAGCCGACGGAGAGATGGGATCATCGGAGGATGGAGCGTGTCTGTGCCGTGGTGAGCCGGCAGGGAGGGATCGGGGTTCCCTGCCGTGGAGCCCGTCGACTTCATCTTATCCCGATCGGTGCGACCCGTGGAGACACATCGGTCACCTGACGCCCCGGGCTGGAGTCGCGCGGAGCGCCGGGTCAGGGCGTCCCGAGCAGGTCCTCGCGCCGGTGGAGCACCCCGCCGCGCAGCACGAGCCGCGGACGGCCGAGACGGGTGACGTCGAGGCGCGGATCCTCGTCGAGCACGAGCGCGTCCGCCCGCGCGCCGGGCCGGAGCCGACCGGCGTCGGGGAAACCCGCGGCCCGGGCGGCGTCGGCGGTCGCGGCCCGGATCACCCGCTCGGGCGCAAGTCCGGCGTCGACCATGGCTTGCAGCTCGTCGCGCACGGACGGGCCGTGGAGCGTGAGCGGGTTGCCCGCGTCCGTGCCGAGCACGACGGGCACGCCGGCCTCCGCGAGCCGGACGAGGTTGGCCGCCATCGTCGCCCGGCGGGCGGCGTACGGGTCGGCGAGATCCTCGGACTCCTCGAGCGGTCGCGCGGCGAGCCGCTCCGCGACCCACGGCGAGACCTCGTCGAGCCGCTCCAGGAATCCCGCCGGCACCCGGCGGTCCCGGAGGCGCAGGTACCCGTCGACCACGACGAGCGTCGGGCAGTACGCGACGCCGCTCGCGAGGCAGGCCTCGACGAACGCGTCGTCGACGGGCGCGTCGTCGACGCTGTGCACGAGCAGGTCCGCGCCCGCCGCGACGGCGACGCGCGCCGCCTCGAGGTCCGTCGCGTGGACGAGGAGCGGCAGCCCGTGCTCGCGCGCGGCCGCGCCCGCCGCGTGGACGAGCGGCGCGACCTCCTCGAGCGTCCGGTCGACGAGCACGATCCACACCTTGATCGCGTCGCCGCCCTGCGCGGCGTGGCTCGCCACCGCCGCGCGCACGCCGTCCTCGTCGAGCATGGGCACGAACTGGTGCTCCGCCGGCAGCGAGAGGATGTCCGGCACGAAGGTCGCGAGCAGCGGTCCCGCGGCGCGCACGCGCGGCGCCTCGGGGTCGTCGAGGCTGTCCGCGGCGAGCCGGCGGCTCCACGCGTAGCCGCCGCAGTCGAGCGCCGACGTGATGCCGCACGCGAGGAGCGCGCGGTGCAGGCGCTCCGGGTGCGTCCGGAGCGCGGCGACGGTCTCCGCGTACGGCCACGCGTCGCGCACGTCGAAGGAGTCCGGCCGACCGTCGGCCCAGCCGGACTGCCCGTAGTGCACGTGCGTGTCCACGAGGCCGGGCACGAGGAAGCGCCCCGAGAGGTCGACGAGCGTCGCGTCCTCGGGGACCGACGCGCCCGCGCGCGGCCCGACGGACGCGATGACCCCGTCCTCCACGACGACGAGCGCGTCCTCCACGACGCCGCCCTCGCCGTCGAGCACGGTCGCGCCCGAGAGCGCGAGCGCCGGCGGGGGCGTGCCGGGCGGCGCGGGGTGCGCCGTCGTCACGGCGATGCGCCAGCCGTCCGGCGTCTCGCGGAACAGCCGCTCGGAGAGGCCGTGCGCCGCGACGCCGTCGAACACGACGTGATACCGGTAGGTGCCGAAGACGAGCCCCGGCGCGAGCCACTCGAGCCGGAGGTCGCGCGCGGCGAGGCGGTCCGGCCAGTCGTCGCCCAGGGAGGCGGCGAGCCCGTCGAAGCCGCGCTCCGGCCCCTCGGGCCCGACGCGCACGAGGTTCGGCGAGCGGAGGTAGCAGTCGAGGTAGGCCTCCCGGTCGCGGTCGCGGATCGCCTGGAGGTTGCGCTCGAAGAGCGCGCGCGCCGCGGCGAGGTCCTCGGCGACGACGGCCGCCTCGTCGGCCGCGGGCGGCGTCACGGTCGCGCCCTGGAGAAGGAGCGCGACGAACGGGAGCAGACAGGCGATCATCGGAGGATCCTCGCGCGGGCCGGACGGGTCGCGCATCCTAGCCCGACCGATTCACGGACACCTGCTGCGAACGCGAATGAGCCTTCGTGGACTGCGTTGGAACACCACTCGCCATCCTCGACGGGGCGACGCCCCGCCTCCGGTGGCGAGCGGCGCTCCGCCTTGCCACGAAGACTCATTCGCGCTCTCGCGACGGTGCCCGTGAATAGGTCAGGCTAGCCCCGACCCGGCCCGCGACCGATGGACGCCCGCGGGTCGGGCCCGCGCCGCGGCGCGCCCCTCCGCCGACTCCCCCGGATCCTCCGTCCCATGCCGACCACCGTCCGCCGCCTGCTCGCCGCGGCCCTGCCGATGCTCCTCCTGCCGGCCCTCGCCGCGCCGCTCGTCGCCTGCCACGACGACACCGGCGCCGACGGCCTCGTCTCCCAGCAGGCGCTCGACGCGATGACGACAGAGGCGCTCGCCGCGCTCGACGAGGGCGCCGGCATCGTGCTCCCCGAGTCCGTCCCCGTCCTGCTGCTCACGGCGGCGGAGGCGCGCGAGCGGCGCCGCGCGTACGTCGCGGACCTCGACGAGGACTCCGGATTCACGGTCGCCGTGGACTTCATGGCCGACGCGATGTTCGGCGACCGCATGCTCGGCCGCTACCTGCCCGACGAGCAGGTGATCTACGTCATCGAGGACGTCGTCGTCTCGCTCGCGGGCGGCGACCGCGACCTGGCGCGCGAGCTGCTCTTCCCGGTCCTCGCGCACGAGCTCGTGCACGCGTACGACGACCAGGTGTACGGCTGCGTCCCCGACCCGTCCGAGCTCACGGCGGTCATGGAGGACCCGGGCGCCGTGCTCGACATCCACACGCAGATGTCGCTGCTCGAGGGCCGCGCGAGCTACGCGTCGCAGCTCGCGTGCGACGTCGCCGGCGTCGAGGCGCTCCCCAAGCCGGACCTCGACCGCGCGCGCAACGCCGTCATGGTCGAGAGCGACGGGAGCGTCGGCATGGACGTCCTCGCCGGCCTCGGCAACGGCATCGGCCGCATGAAGCTCGTGCAGTACGTGCAGGGCTGGGAGTTCGCAGAAGCCGCCCACGCGTACGGCGGCGAGCCCTTCTTCCGGCACGTCTTCGGGCACCTCCCGCTGAGCATGGAGGAGCTCGAGGACTTCGACGTCTTCGTCGTGCGCTGGGCCGAGGAGATGGAGGCCGCGCTCGACGCCGAGGAGGACGCGCCGGCCCCGCCGCCGGAGCCGCCCGAGGCGGACGCCTGAGATCGCGAGCCCGGCCGGCGCCGCCGCGCGGGCGGGCGGGCCGCGACCTCAGCCGTCGCCGGCGGGTCCGAGGGTCTCGAGCAGCAGCTCGCGCGCGGCCTTCGGGTCGGCCTTGCCGCGCGACGCCTTCATGACCGAGCCGAGCAGCGCGTTGAGCAGCCCCGCGTTGCCGCCGCGGTAGCGCTCGACGACGTCCGTCTCCTGTCCGACCACCTCGTCGACGAGCGCCCGCAGCGCGCCGTCGTCGGAGACCTGCACGAGGTCGAGCTCCTCGGCGAGCGCGGCGGCCGTCGCGTCGGGGCGCACCTCCATCTCCGTCGCCAGCCGGCGGCCGGCCTGCACGGAGACGCCGCCCGCGTCGACGAGCTGCACGAGCTCCGCGAGCCGCTCGGGCCCGAGCGCGAGCTCGCCCAGCGCGATCTTCCGCTCGTTCACGAGGCGCAGCACCTCGGTGAGCAGCCAGTTCGCGGTCTCCTTCGGACGCCCGGTGATCGCGACGGCGGCCTCGAAGTAGTCGCCGAGCTCGCGCTCCGCGACGAGCGCGTCGGCGTCGCCCGCCGAGAGCCCGAGCTCGCCGGTGTAGCGCGCGTGCCGGTCGTGGGGGAGCTCCGGCAGCGACGCGCGGAGCGTCTCGACCCAGGCCGGGTCCACGCGGAACTCGGGGAGGTCCGGCTCGGGGAAGTAGCGGTAGTCGTGGGCGTCCTCCTTGCCGCGCAGCGGGCGCGTGCGCCCGGACACGGGGTCGTACGCCATCGTCTGCTGCACGACCTCGCCGCCGCCGTCGAGCACCGCCCCCTGCCGCTCGATCTCGGCCTGGAGCGCGCCCGCCACGAACTTGAAGGAGTTGAGGTTCTTGGTCTCGGTGCGCGTGCCGAGCGTCTCGGTGCCGGCCGGCCGCAGCGAGACGTTCGCGTCGCAGCGGAAGCCGCCCTTCTCCATGTCGCAGTCGCCGGCGCCCACGGCGCGGAGCGTGCGGCGCAGCTCCTGGAGGTAGGCCATGGCCTCCTCCGGCGAGTGGAGGTCGGGGCCGGACACGATCTCGAGCAGCGGCGTGCCCGCGCGGTTGAGGTCCACGAGCGAGAGGTCCATGCCCTCGGGGTGGATGATCTTCCCCGAGTCCTCCTCGAGGTGCGCGCGCACGATCGTCGCCTCGCGGTCCGCGCCGTCGGGCATGCGGTAGCGGAACCGTCCGTCGCGACAGAGCGGCCGGTCGAACTGCGAGATCTGGTAGCCCTTGGGCAGGTCCGGATAGAAGTAGTTCTTCCGGTCGAACTTCGTGTGCGGGTCGATCGTGCAGCCGAGCGCGAGGCCCGCGAGCACGCCGCGCCGCAGCGCCTCCGCGTTGAGCACCGGGAGCGTCCCCGGCTGGCTCGTGCACACGGGGCAGACGAGCGTGTTCGGCGGGGCGCCGAAGCGCGCCTCGCAGCGGCAGAACATCTTGCTCGACGTCGCGAGGTGCACGTGCACCTCGAGGCCGATGACGGGCTCCCAGCGCGTCGCCGTCGTCACGCCTCGTCCTCCTGCAGGGGCGAGCGCTCCGGCGCGCCGCGCACCGCCTCGTAGGCGCGCGCCGCCGCGAGCACCTTGTGGTCGTGCCCGGCGGGACCGGTGAGCGACAGGCCGACGGGCAGCCCCTTGTACGCGCCCTTGCGCGCGAGGCCGCACGGCACCGACACGCTCGGCAGCCCCGCGAGGCACGCGGGCGCCGTGAGCAGGTCGCACAGGTACATCGCGTACGGGTCCTTGCTGCGCTCGCCGATCTTGAACGCCCCGAACGGCGAGGTCGGCCCGGCGAGCAGGTCGTAGTCCGCGAAGAGCGCGCGGAACTCGTCGAGGATGAGCCGCCGCACCTGGAGCGCCTTCTTGTACCAGGCGTCCGCGTAGCCCGCGGAGAGCGAGAACGTGCCGAGCAGGATGCGGCGCCGCACCTCGGGGCCGAACAGCCCGGCGCGCGTCGCGGCGTAGCGCTCGTGGAGCTCGGCCGCCTCCTCGCGCGCCGGTCCGTAGCGGATCCCGTCGAAGCGCGCGAGGTTGCTCGACGCCTCCGAGCACGCGACGAGGTAGTACACGGGGATCGCGAGGTGCATCGACGGGAGGGAGCCCTTCGGCACGACGCGCGTGATGGCGCCGCCCTCCTCGAGCTGCGCGATGGCCGCGCTCACCCGCTCGAGCACGCGCGCGTCCACGGCGTCGTCGAGGAACTCCTCGGGGATGCCGATGCGCAGGCCCTCGAGGTCCGCGCGCTCCGTGAGCGCCGACGGCCGCTCGCCGGTCCAGGTCGTCGCGTCGCGCGGGTCGTGGCCCGCGATGACGTCGTGCACGAGCGCCGCGTCCTCGGCGTGGCACGCGATGGGACCGATGACGTCGAGCGAGGAGCCGAAGGCGACGAGCCCGTGCCGCGACACCGCGCCGTACGTCGGCTTGAAGCCCGTGACGCCGCAGAGCGCCGCCGGCTGCCGGATGCTGCCGCCCGTCTCCGAGCCGAGCGCGACGGGGACGATGCCCGCCGCGACCGCCGCCGCGCTGCCGCCGCTGCTGCCGCCGGGCACGCGGTCCCTGTCCCACGGGTTGCGCGACGGACCGTACGCGGAGTTCTCCGTCGACGCGCCCATCGCGAACTCGTCGAGGTTGGTGCGCCCGAGCAGCACGGCGCCCTCGGCGAGCAGCCGCTGCGCGACGTGCGAGGTGTACGGCGCGCGGTAGCCCTCGAGGATGCGCGAGCCCGCAGTGAGCGTGGCGCCCTCGACGGCCATGTTGTCCTTGAGCGAGACGGGCACGCCCGCGAGCCGGCCGGGGTCCTCGCCGCGGCGCAGCGTCTCGGCGACCGCGTCGGCGCAGCGTCGCGCGCGCTCGAGGTCCGGGTCGAGGTACGCGTGCACCTGCGGGTCGCGCGCCTCGAGCCGGCGGATCGCTGCCTCGGTGACCTCCTGCGGGTCGAACTCCCCGGAGCGGACGCGCGCGGCGATGGCGGTGGCGGAGAGCACGGGGTCAGTCCAGCTCGTCGGCCGGGTCGGGGTCGACGGGCGCCGCGTCGTCGTCGGTCGCCTCGCGCTCCGGACCCTCGACGACGCGCGGCACGACGAAGAAGCCCTCGCGGTGCACGGCGGCCGCGTCGACGAGGCGGTCGCGGGCGTGCTCGAAGGGGTCCACGGCGTCGACGCCCGGCTCGCCTGTCGCCGTGAGCACGTGCGCGAGGGGCTCGACGCCCTCGGTGTCCACCTCCTGGAGGGCCTGGAAGTGGCCGAGCAGGCTCTCGAGCTCGTCGCGCAGGGTCTCCCGCTCGTCCTCGGCGAGGCCCAGGCGGGCGAGGCCGGCGAGGCGCTCGATGAGCTCCTTGTCGATGGTGGGACCGCTGCCGCTCATGGGGACGGGGGGCGGGGGCCGAAGGGGGCGGGGGACGCGCGGGTGGCTCCCGACCCGCGGAGGCCGGGGCCGGGGGGAAGCCCGGAATGCTAGCGAACGCCTCTCGCGCCGTTCCAGGGTCGGGAGCGCGGGCGGGGGCCGCGGATCGGGTGCTCGGCGAGCGCCGGCCGCCGCGCGGGCGCCGCCGAGGGAGTCGCCCACGGGAGGAGGCGGGTCCGGGGGAGGTCACGGCCCGCCGGCCCGGCCGTCCTCCCGGCCCTGGATGCCCGATTCCGTCCTCCGGATCCCTGTGCCATGATGACCGGTCCCCGCCACGGACCCCGCGGAGCCTCTCCGGGTCATGCTCCTGAACCTCTCGTCCATCGGACTCGCGCTCGACATCGTCGGCGTGATCTTCCTCGCGAACTCCATGGGCGTCCGGAATCCGCGCCGGTTCATCCACGAGCACTTCGGCATCGAGCGGCAGCAGCCGCTGCGCGCCGTCCACCAGCAGGTGCGCGTGAAGGCGCAGATCTTCACGGGCTTCCTGTTCCTCATGGTCGGGTTCTCGCTGCAGATCGTGGCGCAGCTCTTCCCGCGGTCGGCCGAGGCCGCCGAGCCCATGCCGCTGCAGTCCGTCGCGCTCCTGCTGGGCGGGATCATCGCGGTGACCATCGTGCTGCGCATGGCGCAGAACGCGTGGAGCCTCGCGGTCTTCCGTCGCCTGCTCACGGAGTTCTTCCAGGAGCACAGCGACTGGAACTTCGAGAAGCACCCGTCCGAGACGCGCGAGATCGGCGAGATCCTGGGCGTGGCCTCGCTGGGCGAGGACTCCATCGCGGACTACGCGGACCGGGTCCGCGCCGCGCTGCGCCTCGCGCCGGAGGACCGGCGCCGCGCCGCGGCCGATGACGCCTTCGCCCCGCTGCGCAAGCTGGGCGCGGGCCGCCGTCCGTGAGCTGACCGCCGCGACGGGCGAGCTGCTCTGGCTGCTCGTCCCCGGCACGTGCGTCGCCTGCGGGCTCGAGGCGGGCGGCGGACTCTGCCGCGCCTGCCTCTCCCGCTGCGCGCCGCCGCGCGGGCCGGCCTGCACGCGGTGCGGGGCGCCGTGGACGCGGACCGCCGCGCGGGAGGGGTGGTGCGGCCGGTGCCTGCGCTTCGGGCGCCCCTTCGCGTTCGACGCCGCGGTCGCGCTGTGGCACTACCGGCGCGCGGCGCGTCGCCTCGTGCACGGCTTCAAGTACCGCGGGCGACGCGAGGTGCTCGGTCCGCTCGGCGCGCGGCTCGCCGGGTGCGCGCGGGCCGCGCCGCTCGTCGCCGACCGCCGGCAGCTCGTCGTGGTGCCCGTGCCCGCGCGGGCCGTCAGCCGCCGGGAGCGCGGCTACGACCAGGCGCGGGAGCTCGCGCGCGGGGTCGCGGACGCGCTGCGGATCCCGCTCGAGGTGCGCGCCTTGAGGCGTCGACGGCAACCGACCGCGCCCCAGGCGGGGACGCCCGGCGAGCGCCGTCGGCGGCAGCTGCGCGCCGGGTTCCGCGCGCGCCGCGCCCGCGTGGCGGGACGACGCGTGCTCCTCGTCGACGACGTCGTGAGCACGGGCGCGACGGCCGACGCCGCGGCCCGGGCGCTGCGCACGGCGGGGGCGCGCTGGGTGGGGGTGCTGGCGCTCGCGAGCTGAGCGGTCGGGCTCAGGCCGAGCCGCGCGCCGCGTCCCGCAGGTCCTTCATGTCGGACACGAAGGCCTCGATGGCCTGGCGGTCCTCGTCGGAGACCTTCGTGAAGTGCATCTGGAGCGCGGTGCCGCCCTCGCCGGCGCTCACCTGCTCGATGCGCGCGCTCACGTCGAAGAACTCCTTGCGGTAGAGCGGCAGCCGGAACTTCAGGCGCACCTCGCGGCCGGCCACGAGCTTCTCGTGGCTGCCCGGCGCCTGGCAGGCGCGCGACGACGGGCCGGGTGACCTCCGGCACGTGGATCATGACGGTGCTCTCCGCCTCGCCGTCCAGCTCCACCGAGGCCGTCCGGTCGAGGGCGGCGATGGCCGCCTCGTCGTCGTCGTAGATCGAGAAGAGCCGGTCGAGGCCCAGGGACTCCATCGCCTCGCGCACGCTCGCGCTGGGCTGGGAGACGACCAGGTCGCCGCCCTCCTTCTTGCAGCCCTTGCGCGCCTTGATCATGGCGCCGAGCGCCGTGCTGTTGACGAACTTCACGAGGCGCATGTTCAGCACGATCTTGTGGACGCCGTCCGCGTGCACCTTGCCGATCTCGTTGCTGAACGGGTTCGTCACGAACGAGTCGAACTCGCCCTTGAGCGTCAGCACGACGATGCCGGACAGGTTCTCCTTCAGCACTTTCATGGATGGGTCCTGTTCGTTGGGCCTCGGGGAGTCCGCCGGCGTGCGTCACCTGCCTCGGGTGTCGTCGGGGGCGTCCTCGTCCTCGGGGGGCGCCGGGTCGCTCGGTGGGTCGCGGCCGGACGCGGTTCGGGGGCAGCACCGCGGGCGGGGGCGGGCACGGCGCAAGCCCCCGGACGATGCCGTGTGAGCCGCCATTCTCGGAGCGCCCCCCGGGGAGGTCAAGGACGATCGAGCGGCGCGTGGTGCGTCCCGAAAACCGCCCGCGGGGCCCGTCGGGGGCGCCGGGTCGGACTGGTACACTCCGCGGGATGTCCGGTCTCTTCCGACGCAAGAAGCCCGCCGACGAGCAGCCGCCCGAGCTGTCCGCCTCCCGGGATCCGTCCACCGTCCTCTTCGACGGCTCGCAGACGACCTACATCACGGGCGACAAGGAGCGCGACAGCAGCCGCATCCGGATGCTCATCGACAGCCTCCGCGAGGTGAGCAGCGAGATGGAGCCGGACGAGCAGCTCGTCTCCATGGTCGACCGCGCGGTCAAGGTCGTCGGCGCCGAGCGCGGCATGCTCTTCGCGTCCGACCCGGGCGGTCACCCGATCCTGCGCGTGCGCCGCGACGCGAGCGGCAACGACCTGCCCGACACGCTCACCTGGTCGACGCGCGAGGTGCAGTCCGTGCTCGAGACCGGCGAGCCCGTCTGCAAGAAGGCCGACGACGGCGCGGACTTCGACCCCAGCCAGTCCATGATCAACCTGAACATCCGGTCGGTCATGTGCGTGCCGCTCAAGTTCCGCGACGCGCTCGAGGGGGCCATCTACGTGGACGCCCGCGCCTCGGAACGCCCGTTCCAGAAGAGCGACCTGCGCTTCTTCGAGGCCTTCGCCGACATGCTGTCGATCGTCTGGACGAACCGGCGGGTCATGGAGGAGCGCCTCAAGGCCGAGCGGATGGAGAGCGATCTCGAGCTCGTCCGCGAGATCCAGGGCAACCTCTTCCCGGCGACGAGCCTCGAGGTCGCCGGCTTCACGATGGCCGGCCGCGTCATCCCCGCCACCGAGGCGGGCGGCGACTACTACGACTTCTTCCGCACGAAGAGCAACCACCTGGCCATGGCGGTCGGCGACGTGTCCGGCCACGGCGCGGGCCCCGCGCTCTTCATGTCGAGCGCGCGCGCGTACCTCCGCGCCTACTCGCAGAACGCGGAGTCGCCGGCGGCGATCCTGCACAAGCTCAACAGCCACCTGTCGGGCGACATGGGCGACGACATGTTCATGTCCATGTTCCTCTGCGTGCTCGACCCGCACACGCGCGAGTTCGCGTACTCGAACGCCGGGCACCCGAACCCCATCCTCGTCCACGCGGCGAGCGGCGAGCTCGAGGACTACAAGCGCACGGGCTTCGCGCTGGGCGTCGAGGAGGACGCCGAGTGGACCGAGCGCGGGCCGTACTCGCTCGAGGCGGGGGACACGGTGGTCATGTTCACGGACGGCATCCTCGAGATGCGGCGCGGCGACGAGCAGTACGGTCGCGAGCGCCTGGGCGAGTCGATCCTCCGTCACAAGGACCTGCCCGCCGCCGAGCTGCCCGACGTGCTCATCAAGGACGCCGTGGCGTGGGCCGGCCTCGAGGGCGCGGCCGACGACGACCTCACCGTGGCGGTCCTGCGCGCCGATGCCTGACGCGTCGACCGCGGTGACACCGCTCGCGCTCCTCGACGTCGTGCTCCCGGAGCGCGACCCGTCCGAGCGCTGGGACGTCGTCGTCGAGGGCAAGTCCGTCGTCGAGGTCGCGCCCGCGCGCGACGGCGGCCCGGACCGCGACGCCGAGCGCGTCGAGGGTCGCGGGCACTGGCTCCTGCCCGGCTTCATCGACGACCACGTGCACCTGCGCGAGCCGGGCCTCGAGCACAAGGAGGGCTACGCGACCGGCACGCGCGCCGCCGCGGCGGGCGGCATCACGACGCTGCTCGAGATCCAGAACAACCAGCCGCTCATGACGAGCCGCCACGCCGTCGAGCAGAAGCTCGACCAGGTGCGGCCCAAGTCCGTGGTGAACGTCGGCGTCTACGGGAGCCTCGTGCCCGAGACGATCGGCCACGTGGGCGAGATGTCCGACCTCGTCGCCGGCTACAAGCTCTTCCTCGGGCCGTCCACGGGCGGCATCGACGTCTCGGGCGAGGACCGTCTGCGGCGGCTGTTCTCGGAGGTCGCCGAGACGGGGCACTGGCTCTTCGTGCACGCGGAGGACGGGCCGACCATCGCCGCGGGCATCCGCGAGCACGGCGCGGCGGGCGCGGCCGCGTGGCACCTCGCGCGCTCGGCCGACGCGGAGATCATCGCGACGCGCAACGCGCTCGCGCTCGGCGAGGAGTGCGGCACGCGCGTGCACATCTTCCACATGTCGACGGGCGGCGCGACGGCGCTCGTCGCCGAGGCGCGCGCGGCCGGCAGGCCCGTGACGGGCGGCACCTGCCCGCACTACCTCTACTTCACGCACGAGGACACGGCGCGCATGGGCTCCGTGCTGCGCGTGAACCCGTCCATCAAGACCGCGGAGGACCGGGACGCGCTCCTCGAGGGCCTGCGCACCGGCGACATCGACTGCCTCTCGTCGGACCACGCGCCGCACACGGCCGAGGAGAAGGCCAGGCCCTTCGCCGAGGCGCCGTCCGGCATCCCGTGCCTCGACATCTTCATGCCGCTCTGCCTGACGCTCGTCGAGCGCGGGCTGCTCGACATCGGGACGGTCATCGCGCGCGGCGCGGCGACGCCGGCCGCGGTGCACGGGTTCCGGAGCAAGGGCCGCGTGCAGGAGGGCTTCGACGCGGACCTCGTGCTCGTCGACCCGACGTCGCGCAAGGTCGTGCGCGGCGCGGAGCACCACTCGAAGGCGAAGCTCACGCCGTACGAGGGCATGGAGCTCACGGGCTGGCCGCGGCTCACGCTCGTCATGGGGCAGGTCGTCCACACGGCCTGACGGCGGTGCGCGACGACGACCGCGTGACGGCGGACGTCCTGCGCGGCCTGCGCGCGCGGCGGCGGGTCCCGGCGCTCGCCGCGGTCGTCGTGACGGCCGACGGCGGGACGCACGTCGCGGCGGACGGCGTCGCGGACCTCGCGACGGGGCGCCCCGCCGACGCCGACACGGTCTTCGCGTGGTACTCGCTCACCAAGGTCTTCACGGCGACGGACTGGCTGCTCGAGCTGCGGCGGCGCGGGTGGACGCTCGACACGCGGCTCGTGGACGTCGCGCCCGACGTCGTGCCGGACGCGCGGGGCGAGCAGCGCCGACGCTGGGAGGCCGTGACGCTCGGGCAGCTGCCCAGCCACGGCGCCGGCTTCGGCGACCGGCAGCTCCACGCGGCCGCCTGGTTCGTGGACGAGGAGCAGCCGTGGCCCGACCCCGAGGAGACGCTCGCGCGCGTCCTCGCGCGGCGGGCCTGGCTCACCCGTCCGCCGGGCGCGGGCTTCCGGTACTCGAACCTCGGCTACGCGGTCATGGGGCAGGCGCTCGCCGCGTGGACGGGCCGTCCGTTCCGCGAGGGCCTCGTCGAGCGCGTGCTCCGTCCCGGCGGCGCGACGCGCACGGGCTTCGTGCCGCCGGCGTCCGTCTCGGAGGCGGGCGCCGCGACGACGGCGACGGGTCACGTGCGCCGGTGGTCCCGGTGGGGGCTGCTCGTGCGCGCCGTCGGCGGGTTCCGCGACGGCGTCGCGTCCGGTCCGTGGGACCGCGTGCGTCGCCGGCGGCCGGTGTTCTCGCCGCACGGCGGGCTGTGGGGTCCCGTCGGCGACCTCGCGCCGCTGCTGCGTCGACACCTCGCGGCGTCGCTCGACGAGGACGACCCGCTGCACGTCCTCCAGCACGTGCACCGCCCGCGGACGGGGCGCGCGCGTCGACGCGGCGAGGGCGGGCTCGGCTGGCGCGTGCACGCCGGTCCGCCGCCGCACGTCACGCACGGCGGACGCGGTCCCGGGTTCACCACGGAGATGGCGGTCGTGCCGGCGGCCGGCGTCGCGGGCGCCGTGCTCGGCAACGCGACCTTCGACGCGAAGGCCGCGCTCGACGAGCTCCTCCGTCCGTGGACGCGCGACGCGCGCTCGCGCGTCGACCCCGTGCGCTGACGGCTGACGCGTCGCCGGCGCGCGACGTCGTCGCGCCCGGCGCCGCCCGGGAACGAAGAACCCCCTCCCGGCCGGCGGGATGCGCACCGACCGACCGGGAGGGGGCGGGAGGGAGGTCCCCCCGGAGGGGGAGCCTGGAAGGGTTCGAGCGTGCGACGCCCGGCACCCGCGGAGGGCGCCGGGCGTCACGGTCGGATCAGGGGACGAGTCCCGAGACCGTGTTGCTGCCGGCGAAGCCCTGCGGCGCGCCGAGGTCGCGGATCCAGTACTGGACGAGGATCGTCGTGCCGGACGCGATGGCCGGGAAGTTCCCGCCGAAGGAGATCTCGCCCGCGAAGTCCGTGATGCGCTGACGGCGGAAGCCGGTCGACGGGTTCGGGACGACGATGCCGCCGGCGAACGGGAAGTTGCCCGCCTGCGTGCCGACGAACAGGATGCCCAGCGAGTCGCGCGGCGCGCCCGCGAGGTCGACGCTGAACGGCGTGTTCGCGGACAGGTCGCCCGTGCCGCGCAGGGTCGGCAGGATGCCGTCCGTGCCCGCGAGACCGCCGCCGAGGTCCGTCCAGGCGGTGGGCGCCGGCGCGGCGAGCTTGCCCGCGATCGAGAAGAGGTCCGTCTCGATGCTGTCGATGCCGAGGCCGCCCACGTTCGGGCCCTCGATGCGGAACACGTTCGTGCCGAGCGGGCTGCCGACGACGGTGTGGTCGATGCCCGGGTCGCCGAGGTAGCCGGCCGGCGCGGCGGGCAGGGTCGTGTCCCACTCGAGGAGCGTCGGCCCGATGGGCGCGAAGGCCGCGTTCATCGGCGCGTTGAACTGGTTCGTGCCGGTGAGGAACGCGTCGAAGGTCTCGTTGATGGCCTTGTCGCCGGGGGCGACGACCTCGAACTCCTCGACGCCGTACGGGTGCGTGACCGTGTAGGTCCCGGCCGACAGGAGGTCGGCGCGGATGCGCATCGTCGAGGTGACGGTCTGCTCGCCCTCGATGACCGCGTCGTTGGCGAAGAAGCCGACGATGGCCATCTCGAGCTCGGCGTCACCGACCCCGGTCGGGATGGACGCGCCCGCCGACCAGTAGAGGACCTCGAGCGGGAAGTTGCCGCTGCCGACGTCCGGCGGCGAGAGCGGGTCCGGCAGCGGGCCGAACGGGAGGAGCCCGTCGGCGGGGTCGATGCCCGCGACGACGGTCGTGCCGCCGAAGTCCGTGAAGGACTCGGGGAACGTGTGCTGGTTGAGCGGCCCGATGGCGTGCATCTGGGCGCCGGCGGTCCCCGCCACGGCGAGCGTCGCGGCGGCGATCGAGGTACGGAGAGTGGTCCTGGTGGTGAACATGGTGTTGCCCTGGGTGGTCGCGGGAGTGACGGTCGGGCCGGGAAGAGCCCGTCGGCGAGCGCGGTGCACGCGCGCCGGTCGTGGTGGGACATGGACGAGGCGCCGCTCCGGGCACGGGAGCGACGCCTCGGAGAAACGAGCCCCCGCCCGGGGCGTGCGGAGCTGGAGGATACGCACGCGATCCGGACGGGGGCCCCGAGAAGGGAGGGGCTGCGTCCTCGCTAGGAGGTCGCGATCAGGGGACGGTGCCCAGGATCGCGTTGCTGCCCGCGAAGTTGCCGGGGGCGCCGGCGTCCTGGAGCCAGTACTGGACGTACAGCTCCGTGCCGGGCGCGATGGCCGGGAAGATGCCGCCGAAGCCGACCGTGCCCGCCGCGTTCGTGATGCGGTTGCGGCGGAAGCCGGTCGTCGGATCGGGCACCACGATGCCGCCCGCGAACGGGATGTTCCCGGCCTGCGTGCCGAAGAACATGATGCCCGGGGTGAGCGGGGAGTCCGTGCTGACCTGGACGCTGAACTCGGAGCCCGGGGTGAGGTCGCCGGTGCCCGTCATGACGGGCTGGAGGCCGCTGCCGGTGAGGCCGCCGCCCAGGTCGACCCAGGCGTTGAGCACCTCGGGCGCCAGCTTGCCGGACACGCTGAAGAGCGAGGTCTGGATCGCATCGTCGTCGGCGATCTCGCTGCCCACGGCGCCGATACCGATGTTCGGGCCTTCCACGCGGAAGAAGTTGTTGCCCGTGGGCGAGCCCGTCACGGTGTGCCCGATGTTGGGGTCGCCGATGTAGCCCGCCGGAGCGTCCGCGTCCCAGGCGAGGAAGTGGCTGATCGACGCGATGCTCGGGTCCATGACGTTCGTGAACTGGTTGCCCATCGCGACGCCGCAGGACGGGTTGAGGATGTTGAGGTGCAGACAGTCGTCGGTGTAGTTGATGACTCGCGTGCCTCCGTTGGCCGCGATGTCGGCGGCCGTGACCTCGAACTCGACCTCGCCGAAGGGGTGGATGACCGTGTACGTGCCGGCGTTCGCCGGGTCGTTGCCCACGTCGATGCGGATGCGGATACGGCTGAAGACGAGCTGGTCGCCTTCGATGATCGCCTCGGCAGCGTTGTCGAAGACGCCCTCGAGCGCCATGACGAGCAGGGCGTCGCCGCCAGCGGTCCCGATCGTCGTGTCTCCCGCCCAGTAGAAGAACTCACCGAAGAAGTTGCCGGTGCCCACGTCGAGCGGGCCGGTGGGGTCCGGGAGATTCGGCGCCTCGAGGATCGCGAGGAGCAGCGGGTCGGTGATGTCGACGCCCTGGACGAGCGTGGTGCCCGCCTGGTCGGTGTAGGTCTCGGGGAAGCCGAACGAGTCGGCGCTCACGGGACCGTGGGACGCCATCTGCGAGACGGCGGAACCGGCGAGCAGGCCGAAGGCGGCGCCGGTGATGGAAAGGGAACGGATGAACTTCATCGGTACTGGCTCACGAAGACGAAAGACTTGACAGAGAGAGACGGAGCAACCGTTTCCGTGACCCAGTGCCGTGGGGACGGACCTCTTCCAGCGAGGACCCGGTCGGATCCTCGGCGTCTGTGGAGTTGCCCCAGGACGGAACGTTGCCCGAACGAGAACCCTGCTTCTCTCGACACCCGAACTGCGAGCGATCTTTGCCCTGTCGATCGCGGTGCGAAACTGGCTCTCGTTCCAGCTCCGGTCTTGCCCTGTGGCTTGTTGATACTGCGAGATGACGAGGGCGTCAAGTCACCGAATACAGTTTTAGTCTCGCTTTAAAGCGAGAGATCGGGCACAACCGGCCCTCAGTGCGCCTCGAGCCAGTTGCTTCCGACCCCCGTGTCGACGACGAGCGGGACGTCGAGCGGCATGGCCTGCTCCATGAGCGGGACGACGAGCTCGCGCAGCGCGTCGACCTCGCCCTCCGGGACCTCGAACACCAGCTCGTCGTGCACCTGGAGCGTCATCCGGGCCGGGAGCCCCCGCTCCTCGAGGGCCGCCTGCACCCGGATCATCGCGAGCTTGATGAGGTCCGCCGCCGTGCCCTGGATGGGGGTGTTCACCGCGACGTTCATGAGCGCCGCGAAGGTCCGCGGGTCGGCGCCCTCGAGACCGTCGAGCCGCCGGCGTCGCCCGGAGAGCGTCGAGACGTACCCCGTCTCCCGGGCCGCCTCGCGCGTCCCGTCGAGCCACTCCTTCACCTTGGGCAGCCGCTCGAAGTACTGCTCGATGAAGGCCGTCGCCTCCTTGTGGCTCACGCCGATCTCCCGCGAGAGCCGCTGGGCGCCCATCCCGTAGATGATGCCGAAGTTGATCGCCTTCGAGCGTGAGCGCATCTCCGGGGTGACCTCGTCCTGCTCCACGCCGAAGACGAGCGCCGCCGTGCGCCGGTGGATGTCCTCGCCGGAGCGGAAGGCCTCGAGGAGCACCTCGTCGCCCGAGAGGTGGGCGAGCAGCCGCAGCTCGACCTGGCTGTAGTCGGCCGCGAGCAGCACGCAGCCCTCCTCGGCGACGAAGGCCTCCCGGATGCGCCGTCCCTCCGCCGTCCGCACGGGGATGTTCTGGAGGTTCGGGTCGGCGGAGCTCAGCCGGCCCGTCGCCGCGACGGCCTGGTTGTACGAGGTGTGGATGCGCCCGCTGAACGGGTGGACGAGCGCCGGGAGCGCGTCGACGTAGGTGCCCTTGAGCTTCGTGAGCTGGCGCCACTCGAGCACCTTGGCCGCGATGGGGTGGGCGGAGAGCGACTCGAGCACGCTCGCGTCGGTGCTGTACCCGGTCTTGGTCTTCTTGATGCGCTTGACGCCCAGCTCCTCGTGGATCGCCAGCTTGTCGAAGAGCACCTCGCCGAGCTGCTTCGGGCTCCCGACGTTGAACTCCTCCCCGGCGAGCTCGTGGATCTCCTTGTTGAGCGCCTCGATGCGCTCGCCCATCTCGGCGCCGATGCGCGCGAGCAGGTCGCGGTCCACGAGCACGCCGTGCGTCTCCATCGTCCGCAGCACGGAGAGCACGGGCATCTCGATCTCGCGGAAGACGCCCTCGACCTCGGAGCCCTCGAGCTGCTCCTCGAAGAGCTCGTAGAGCCGGAAGGTGCAGTCGGCGTCCTCGCAGGCGTACTCGCCGCAGCGGTCGACGGGCACGTCCCACATGCCGATCTGCTTGGCGCCCTTCCCGAGCAGGTCGGACGTCGGGATCTTCGTGACGCCCAGGTGCTTGAGCGACAGGAAGTCGAGGCCGTGCTGCGCCTGGTGCGCGTCGAGGCAGTAGGACGCGAGCATCGTGTCGAAGGCCACGTTGGCGGGCGCGACGCCGTAGCGCCCGAGCACGAGCAGGTCGTACTTGAGGTTCTGGCCGGCGACGGCGACGCCCGCGTCCTCGAGCACCGGGCGCAGGTCGTCGAGGAAGCGACGGAGGTCCGAGCCCTCGGGCGGCACGAGCGGGTCGCCGGGGAGGCCGGTGCCCGTCGTCGCGGCGCCCGGCTTCGCGAACATGCCCTCCTCGTCGCCCGTGCCGTCGGCGCGCTCGCGCGCGGTGCGCCCGCGGTCGCCCGGCCCGAAGATCGGCTCCGGGAGGTTCGCCGGGAGGTACCAGGCCTCGTGCGGCCGGAACGCGAACGCGAGCCCGACGATCTCCGCCTCGAGCGCCGTGAGCGACGTCGTCTCGAGGTCGAACACGAGCCGCTCGGCGCTCTGGAGCGCGTCGAGGAAGGCCTCGTAGTCCTCCGCGGTCCGCACGACGTGGTCCGTGCGCTCGACCTGCTCGCCGCCGCCGTCCTCGCCGAGCCGCTTGATGAGGGACGGGAAGTCGAGCTCGACGAAGAGCGCGCGGGCCTCCTCCGCGTGCGGGCCCTCGTAGCGCAGGTCGTCGAGGCCCACCGTGATCGGGCTGTCGCGGCGGATCGTCACGAGGTCCTGGGAGAGGTAGGCGCTCTCCTTGCCCTCGCGCAGCCGCGCCTGGAGCGACGCCGGCTTGACCGCGTCGAGCTTCTCGTAGATGTCGTCGAGGCCCTCGTACTGGTCGATGAGCTTGAGCGCCGTCTTCTCCCCGACGCGCGGCACGCCCGGCACGTTGTCCGAGCTGTCGCCCATGAGCGCGAGCACGTCGACCACCTGGTCGGGCCGGCAGTGGAACTTCTCCTTCACCGCCTCGGCCCCGAGCACGCTGGGCTCCGCGTTGGTCCCCGCCGGCACGTAGAGGAACGTGCGCTCGTTGATGCACTGCATGAAGTCCTTGTCGCCGCTCACGACGTAGACCTCGTGCCCCGCCTCGTACGCCTGCTTCGCGAGCGTGCCGATGACGTCGTCCGCCTCCCAGCCCTCGAGCGCGTAGACCGGCATGCCGAGCGCCGTGGCGATGCGCTCGAAGGTCGGGAGCTGCGCGATGAGCTCGGGCGGCGTCTTCTGGCGCGTCGCCTTGTACTCGCCGTAGGCCTCGTGCCGGAACGTCTTCTTCGGCGTGTCCATCGCGACGAGCAGGAAGTCCGGCGCCTCCTTCTCGATGAGCGAGAGGAGCGAGGACGCGTAGGCGTAGGCGGGACCGGGGCCGCGCGCGTAGTAGGAGCGGTACGCGAGGGCGGATCCGTCGACGAGGAAGGTGCGGGGCATGGCGCGCATGGTATCGGGTGGGGCGGTCCGGTTCCCGGGCCGGGCGCGGCGGCCTCTTTCCCGTGGACATCGTCGCGCCGAGGCGAAATGCTGGCCGCCTCGAGTCGCCCCGCCGGGCGCCGGCAGCACGAGCACGAGGAGGAGGACCGGCCATGGAGCAGCCCCCCGTCGACGACCGGAGCCGCCGCGCACGCTCGCGTCTCGCGCTCGGCGCGGCCCTCGCCCTCGCGCTCGCCTGCGGCGACCCGGCCGCCGAGGCGCGCGACGCCGCGCTCACGGCCGCGCGGGACAGCCTCGCCGCGGGCGACGCCTCCGACGCGCTCCTCACGGCCGGGCGCGCGCTCAAGGAGCACGGCGCCGACCCGCGGCTGCGGCTCGCGGCCGCCGAGGCCTGCCTCGCGCTCGAGCGCTTCGACGAGGCCTCGGACCACGCCGACGAGGGCCTGGTCGGCGGCGACGCCGACGCGACGACCCGTGTGGACCTCGAGTGGGCCAAGGGCAAGGCGCACCTCGCGCTCTTCCTCCAGCTCCGCGCGGACGACCACTGGCGCACGGCGAACAGCGCGCTCGAGCGCGGCACGGGCAGCGCGGGGACCCGACGCGCCGACGCGGCCTACGCGCTCGTCCGCATGCAGGGTCTCGACGGCATGGGCGGCGACGCGCGACGCGAGAAGTTCGGCCGGCTCTTCCTCCAGCTCGAGCCCGACGGCGACCGCGCGGACACCGTGCGCGAGCTGCTCGGGGAGGGCGGCCGTTGAGCAAGACCTTCAGCAGCCGCTGGGCGCTGCTCCTCGCGACGCTCGGCATGGCCATCGGCACGGGGAACCTCTGGCGGTTCCCGCGCATCCTCGCGGCGAACGGCGGCGGGACGTTCCTCGTCCCGTGGGCGATCTTCCTCTTCACCTGGTCCATCCCGCTGCTCATGGTCGAGTTCGCGATCGGCCGGCGCAGCAAGCGGGGTCCGGTGGGGGCGTTCGCGACGGTGTTCGGCGAGCGGGCGGCGTGGCGCGGCGGCTTCGTCGCCTTCTGCACCATCGCCATCCTCTTCTACTACTCGGTCGTGAGCGGCTGGACGCTCCGCTACCTGTGGCTCGCGATCAGCGGCGGCGCGGCCGCGATCACGCCCGGGAACGCCGAGGCGACCTTCGTCGACTTCACGCACACGTGGGGTCCGGCGGGCGTGCACCTGCTCTCCATCGGCGTCGCGTGCTCGGTCGTGGCGCTCGGCGTGACCGGCGGCATCGAGCGCGTCTGCAAGGTGCTCGTGCCGGCGCTCTTCATCGTGCTCGTCGTCACGGCGGTGCGCGGGCTCACGCTCGAGGGCGCGGGCGACGGCGTCGCGTTCCTCACGACCTTCGACTGGGACCGCCTCACCCACGACCACAAGATCTGGCTCGAGGCGCTGAGTCAGTCGGCGTGGAGCACGGGCGCCGGCTGGGGCCTCATGGTCTGCTACGCGATCTACGCCGGCTCCGACATGCGCGCCGGACGCGAGTGCATCTCGACGGGCGTCGGCAACAACTGCGCGTCGCTGCTCGCGGCGCTCGCCATCATCCCGGCCGTGTTCGCGCTCGCGCCGCTGGCCGGGCAGGACCCGTCGACGCTCGTCACGGAGAGCGGGCCGGCGAGCACGGGCCTGACCTTCGTGTGGATGCCCGTGCTCTACCAGCAGATGCCGGCCTTCGGCGGCGTGCTCGGCGCGGTGTTCTTCGCGGGGCTCGCCGCGGCGGCGCTCTCCTCGCTCATCGCGATGGTGGAGCTCGCCGTGCGCACGCTCGTCGACCTCGGCGTGCCGCGGAAGCGCGCCACGCTGTGGACGTTCGTGGTCGGCTTCCTGCTCGGGTTGCCGTCCGCGGTGGACCTGGGCTTCGACTCGCTCACGGTGCTCGGCAACCAGGACTGGGTGTGGGGCGTGGGGCTCATGGTGTCCGGCGCGCTCGCGGGCTTCGCGGTGCTGCAACACGGCCCGCGCCGGTTCCACGACGAGCTCGTCGCGGCGCCGCAGGGCGACGCGCCGGGCGGCGGCCTCCTGTTCCGCGTCGCGCTCACCTGGCTCGTGCCGCTCCAGGCGGTGGGGCTGCTCGCGTGGTGGGCCTACCAGGCGTGGACGTGGGTGCCCGCCGAGGTCGACGGCGTCGCGCGCCCGCTGGGTGACCGCCTCGCCGAGTACCTCGACCCGTCGACGACGTTCGGGCTCGGCACCTGCCTGCTCCAGTTCGCCGTCGTGCTCGTCGTGCTCAGGCTCATGAACCGGAAGCTCGCGACGGCCAGCCTCGCCGACCGCGGGGACTGACCCGGGCGACTCAGGCGGCGTCGCGGCCCGCCTCGTCCGACGCGGCGGGGAGGTCCGCGGGGTCCGGCGGCGGCACGACCCCGAGGTGCCGCACGTGCCAGAAGAACGCGGCCTCGACGACGATCGCCGCGAGGTACACGCTGCTCGTCACGAGCATGGGCACGACGTAGCCGTCGGTGCCGGGCGCGACCCAGCCCGCGGACGTCTCGATGAGCGTGCCGCCGAGCTGGTTGGACAGCGCCCAACCGAGGTGCCACGCGAGCATCGTCACGCCGTTCACCGCGGCGCGCCACTCGCCCGGCGTGATCTCCATCATGAGGTTGCGCCACAGCGGGTGGCTCAGGTTCATGAGCGCGCTGCGGAACACGAAGGCCGTGAGCGCGACGGGGAACTCCGTCGTGAACGCGAGCGTCAGGAAGAACGGCAGCGAGAGCGCCTCGCTGAGGATCGTCGCGCGGAGCAGGCCGATGCGCCGCACGGTCCACGGGATGGCGAGGATCCCGACGGTCATCGTGAGCTGCGAGGTCGCCATGACGAACCCCAGCTCCTCCTTGGGCACGCCGAAGCGGTCCGTGAAGTAGATGTTGATGAACGGGATCGTGAGGCCCGCTCCGAGGCCCACGAGACCGTGCGGGAGCGCGAGCCGCCACCACATGCCCCAGTGCCGCGGCGCGAGGACCGCGAACATGCGGCGGCGCGCGCGGACGGACTCGTCGGCGCGAGGCCGCGTCTCGAGGCGGATGCGCCGGTAGAAGGGCGCCGCGCAGAGCGTCGTCGCGGCGCCCAGCAGCAGCGCGGCGCGGAGCGCGGCCGTCTCGCCGAGCACCGCGCCCTGGAGCAGCCCGGCCACGAGCCCCGCGACGGACAGCCCGATCATCGACGCGATGGAGTGCGTCGCCGTCTCCGCGCCGAAGAGGCTCGTCCGCTCCGCCGGCTCGCTCGCCGCGACGAGGAACGGCGCCGCGACGACGCGGTGCAGCGTGAACGCCGACGACTGGAGCGCGGCGAACACCATGAGCATCGGGAGGCTCTCGACGCACGCGAGCCCGGCGAGCGCGGCGGCCGCCGCGAACGCGCTCACCAGCAGGCTGCGCCGCGCGCCGAGCCGGTCGTAGAGCGAGGCCGCCGGGATCGTCGAGAGCACGACGCCGAGCCCGCCCGCCGCGAGCACCTGCCCGGCCTCCGCGTCGCCGTACCCGACGGAGCGCACGTAGAGGTTCTGGAGCACCCACAGGAACGCGTGCCCCAGCTCGAGCAGCACGGCGCCCCCGAGGAAGCGGCGCGCGTCGGGCGAGAAGGCGCGCCAGGCGGCGACGGGTCCCGAGCTCAGACGGCCGCCTCCGTCGTCGGTGCCGCGCCGACGCCCGGCGCCCGCGCGCGGCGCCCGCCGACGGACGACGGGTCGTCCGGACCGGCGGGCGCGTCGGGCGCGACCCGCCCGAACACGTAGAGCACCCCGAGCATCACCGCTCCACCAGTCGAGCGCGACCGTCGGCACGTAGCCCAGCCCGATCGCGAGCGCGCCCGTCGTGAGCGCGTAGGGCGCCTGCGTGCGCACGTGGTCGACGTGGTCGCTCGCGGAGGACACGGAGCTCAGCACGGTCGTGTCGGAGATGGGCGAGCAGTGGTCGCCGAAGATCGAGCCCTCGAGCACGGCGCCCACGCAGAGCACGACCATCGTGAGCGCGCCCAGGCCCTCCGCCTCGCCGACGCTCGCGGCGAGCGCCACGACGTTCGGCAGCAGGATCGCCATGGTCGACCACGAGGAGCCCGTCGCGAAGGCCACGAGGCAGGCCGCGCCGAAGAGCAGCACGGGGAGCATGACCGCGGAGACCGAGCCGGACAGCAGCGCGACGAGGTAGTCGGCCGTGCCCATGCGCGCGCAGACCTCGCCGATCATCCAGGCCTGGAAGAGGATGAGCACGGCGAAGAAGAGCGCGCGGATGCTCGAGAGGCTCGCGCGGCGGAGGTCATCCGCGGGGAGGTGCACGCGGCGCGTCGTCGCGAGCACGGGCAGCGAGCGCGCGCCCCAGCCGATGACCGCGGCGCCGATGAGGAACGCGAGCGCGTAGGCGAGGTAGTCCTGCGCGCCCGACACGAGCGCGCCGAGCGGCCCGAGCGACCCCGCGACCTCGCCGAGCACGCGACCGACGGGCCCCTGGAGCACCGAACCGGAGAGGACGCCGCCGGCCATCGCCGCGCGCGTCGTGTTCGAGCCCGTGAGGAAGACCGCGAGCACGTAGCCCGCGAACGCGCCGAGGAAGATCGGCTTGCCGCCGCTCCCGTCGAAGAGGATGTCCGTGATGCCCTTGGCGCCGTCCGCGCCGCGCAGCGTGAACAGCGAGCCCGGGCTCGACGCGAGCACGTCGAGGCCGCCGCCCTCGACGAAGATGGAGACGATGGTCGCGACGAGCACGAGCGCGATGGGGAGCGCGCCGTGCCACCAGACCTCGGGCATGCCCGCGCGGGGCTCGATGCGCGTCGCCTCGTCGGAGACCATGGGCGTGCCGCCCGGCCGCACGAGCGCGCCCGTCGTCCGCGCGCGCTCCTCCGCGCGGCGCATGGGCCCGAAGTCGCGACGCGTGACGATCGTCAGGACGACGAACAGCAGCGTGAAGAGGCAGTAGAAGCGGAACGGGATCGTGCGCAGGAAGATCTCGTACGCGTCCTCCTGGATGCCGGCCGCCGGCAGGTGCGCGCTGAAGGTCGAGACCTCGTACGCGATCCACGTGGAGAGCAGCGAGACGCCCGCGACCGGCGCCGCCGTGCTGTCGACGATGTACGCGAGCTTCTCGCGCGACACGCGCAGTCGGTCCGTGAGCGGCCGCATCGTGTTGCCCACGAGCAGGCAGTTCGCGTAGTCGTCGAAGAAGATGAGCAGGCCCATGCCCCAGGTCACGAGGAGCGTGGAGCGCACCGTGCGCGCGAAGCCGAGCAGCAGGTGGATGAGCCCGGTCACGCCGCCGCTGCGGCTCATGACGCCGACCATCGCGACGAGCAGCACGACGAAGCCGATGATCTCGATGCGGAAGGTGTCGACGAGCTGCTGCCAGAAGAAGTCCGCGAAGACGTCGACGAAGCCCTGCCCGAGCGCGGCGAGCCAGCCGAGGCCGCCGCCGTGCGCGAGGACGACCGCGCCCACGAGGATGCCCGTGAAGAGCGCGAGCAGCGTCTTGCGGAACACGAGCGCGACGAGGATCGCGACGAGCGGCGGCAGGAGCGCGGCGCGGCCCGGGATCGGCGCGCGGTGGTCCGTGAGGCGCACCATGGACGGGTCGCCCGTCTCGAAGCCCCGGGGGCCGACGGCGCGCGCCGCCGCGAGGGTCGTCGAGACCTCGCCGACCACGTCCGTCGCGGCGAGCAGGACGACGAGGTCGCCGGCGCGCGTCGGCGCGTCCTCGGGGGCGAGGCGCAGACCGGGGAGCCCGGCGTCGCGCAGCCGCTTGTCGACCTCGCTGAGCCGCGTCGAGAAGGCGCGCCGCAGCGCCGTGAGCCGGGCGGGCGTCGGGTCGCCCTGCACGTCGAGCTGCAGGACCTCCACCGCCTGCCGCCCCTCGGCGGCGCCGGCCAGCTCGACGAGCTCCACGAAGAACGGCCGCTCGCCGGGCGGCGCGACGTCCGCCCACGCGTCGGGGGCGAGGTCCTTGTCGGGGAGCTGGCCTTCGAGCCCGTTGCGCACCGCCTGGGCGACGAGCACGTCGGGGTCGGCCTCCGGCACGAGCAGCGCCGCCGCGAGCACGAGGCCCACGAGCGCGCCGATCACCGCCGAGAGCCTGCCGTCCATCGCTCACCCCGATCGTGGAGAGCGGCGGATCGTACCAGAGGCCGCCTCCGCTTGAAGCGCCCGCGCCCGCGGGGAATCATGGCGAGTCATGGAACCGGTCCTCATCGCCGTCCTCGGTCTCGGCCTGCTCGGTCTGCTGGGCGTGTCGCTCCTCGCGAAGCGCATCGGTCGCGTCGAGGAGGCGCTCGGCAAGCTCGGTCGGCTCGACGACCTCGAGCGACGCCTCGGCGACCTCGCGAGCGAGTTCGACCGCAAGGAGCTCAACACGCTGCTCCAGGCGAAGATCACCGAGATGACGGACGCCAACCGCCGCCTCGCGCACGCGGTGGGGGAGCTGCGCGACGACCTCCAGGAGCTCCGCGACCAGGCGAACCTGCGCGTCGCGACGCCCGCCGCGCCCGCCGCCGAGCACGAGCCCTCGCTCGGCGACCTCGTGCGCACGCACCTCGCGAGCGACGGCTACACGGACGTGCGCGTGCTCTCCGACCTCACCCGGCTGCAGGGCCGCTCCGGGCGCGTCGTGTTCGAGGCGCGCCGCTCCGGCGTCATGCACAAGGGACACGTGAACCTCAAGGACGGGCTCGTCGTCGACGAGTCCGTGCGCGCGGCGTACTCCGCGTTCCCGTAGCCGCCGCGCCGACTCCACCGAACGCACCCGCCCGACCCGACCCCGACGAGACCCATGTCCACCACCGAGCACCCCTCCGAGAGCGGCGCGCCCGTCACGGCGCGCGTGCGTGACCTCGCCGAGCACGTCGGCGCCGTCGTCACCGTCCAGGGCTGGCTCGCCAACCGCCGCTCGTCGGGCAAGCTGCACTTCCTCCAGGTGCGCGACGGGAGCGGCGTCGTGCAGGCCGTGCTCCGGAAGGGCGCCGTCGACGACGAGCTCTTCAAGGAGCTCGACACGCTGCCGCAGGAGTCCTCGCTCGAGGTCGACGGCACGGTCAAGGCGGACGAGCGCAGCCCCGGCGGCGTCGAGCTCGGCGTGACCGCCGTGCGCATCGTGGGCGTCGCCGAGCCCTACCCGATCACCAAGGGCGTCGACGGCGACAGCACGGACTTCCTCCTGCAGCACCGCCACCTCTGGCTGCGCAGCAGCAAGCAGGCCGCGACGATGCGCGTGCGCTCGCGCGTCATCAAGGCCATCCGCGACTTCTTCGACGGGCGCGGCTTCGTGAACGTCGACGGGCCGATCTTCACGCCCGCGGCCTGCGAGGGCACGACGACCCTCTTCGAGGTGGACTACTTCGGCGAGAGCGCGTACCTCACGCAGAGCAGCCAGCTCTACGCGGAGGCGGCCGCCATGGCGCTCGGCAAGGTCTACACCTTCGGGCCGACGTTCCGCGCCGAGAAGTCCAAGACGCGGCGGCACCTCACCGAGTTCTGGATGGTCGAGCCCGAGGTCGCGTACGCGAAGCTCGACGACGTCATGGACCTCGCCGAGGACTTCCTCGTCGGCATCATCCGCGACGTCGTCGCCGACTGCCGCGCCGACCTCGAGCTGCTCGGCCGGGACTGCGACGCGCTGCTCGCCATGACGCGGCCGTTCCCGCGCATCAGCTACGACGAGGCCGTGCAGCTCCTCAACGACAACGGGCACCCGTTCGAGTGGGGCGGCGACTTCGGCGCGCCCGACGAGGCCGTGCTCACCAAGCTCTACGACAAGCCGCTCCTCGTGCACCGCTTCCCGGCGCAGGTCAAGGCCTTCTACATGAAGCGCGACCCCGAGGACGACCGCGTCGCGCTGTGCGTCGACGTCCTCGCGCCGGAGGGCTACGGCGAGATCATCGGCGGCAGCGAGCGCGCCGACGACCTCCAGTTCCTGCTCGACCAGATCAAGCTGCACGAGCTGCCGCAGGAGGCCTTCGAGTGGTACCTCGACCTCCGCCGCTACGGCACCGTGCCGCACGGCGGGTTCGGCCTCGGCCTCGAGCGCACCGTCGCGTGGCTCTGCGGCACCCACCACATCCGCGAGTGCATCCCGTTCCCGCGGATGCTGCACCGCATCTACCCGTGAGCGGCGCCGCGCAGGCCGCCGCCGACGCGCCCGCCGCGGCGGCGCTCGACCTCGCGCCGCTCGAGCGCGCCGCCGGGGAGGCGGGCTTCCCGGACCTCACCGCGCGCCTCGCGCCGCCGGACCCGCGCCGCGGCTGGTGGTTCCGCGTGCGCGGCCGCGAGCTGCTCGTCAACGAGCGCGTCGTCGAACGCGTCGCGCCGCCCGAGGGCCGCGCGCTGCTCGTCGTGACGCTGCTCCAGCAGCGGCGGCTCGGCCAGGTGCGCAGGACGCTGCTCGTGTCCGGGATCGCGGCGGCGGTGGCCCTCGTGGGCCTCGACGAGGTCGCGCCGGCGCTCGTCGCGTGGGGCGGCGTGCTCGTCGGCGCGGGGCTCTTCGCGGCCGCGGCGGTGGGGTGGTCGCGCTCGGCGCTCGCCGCCGACGACGAGGCCGTCGAGCTCCTCGAGGACCCCGAGCTCCTCGCGCGCGCCCTCAACAGCATGAACCAGGACAAGCTCGAGGTCGCGGGCCGGACGGTCGACGCGCGGCCGGACCTCCATCGCCGGGCCGAGCGCCTCGTGACGAAGCACCAGCTCAAGCTCCCGCCGGAGCGCCGCACGGTGCGCGTCTACAAGGAGGACACGGGCTGCGGCGCCGGCTGGGACGCGGGCGGCGCGCCCGTGGGCCGCGGGGAGTGAGCGAGCCGCTCCGGCTCGCGCGGGCGGACGACCACCGCGCGGTGCTCGAGCGCCGGTCGACCGCGCTCGCGACCCTGCGCGCGCAGCTCCGGGACGACGGCTTCCTCGAGGCGGACGTCCCCGTGCTGCTGCCCGTCGCGGGTCAGGAGCCGTGGCTGCACCCGCCGCGCGTCGAGGTCGCGGGCCTCCCCGGACCGCTCCACCTCCAGACCTCGCCGGAGCTCGCGCTCAAGCACCTGCTCTGCGACGGCGGGCCCGAGCGGCTCTTCGCGCTGGGCCCCGCCTTCCGCGGCGGCCGCGAGGAGCTCGGCGACCTGCACCAGCCGCAGTTCACGCTCCTCGAGTGGTACGAGCCGGGCGCCGCGACGGCCGTGCTCGTCGACCGCTGCCGGGCGCTCGGCCGCGCGCTCGCCGCGGCGCTCGACCGCCCCGCGCCCGGGGAGGGCCGCGTGGTCGAGCTCGCCGAGGCGTTCGAGCGCTGGGCCGGCGTCTCCCTCGAGCCGCTCCTCGACGGGGACCGCGAGGGCTTCGTCCGCGCGGCCGCCGCGAGCGGTCTCCGCCTGCGCCCGCAGGACGAGACGGCGAACCTCGTGGGCCGCGTGCTCGTCGAGCGCATCGAGCCGGCGCTCGCCGGGGAGCCCGGCTGGACCTTCCTCACGGGCTGGCCGGCGGAGCTCGCGGCGCTCGGCGTGCTCGACCCGGACGACCCGCGGCGGGCGCTCCGTGTCGAGGCCTACCTCGCGGGGGTCGAGCTCGCGAACGGCTGGGTCGAGCTCTGGGACGCCGACGAGCTGGCCCGGCGCTGGGAGGCCGAGCGGGCGCTGCGCGACGACACGCCGCTGCGCGACGACACGCCGCCGCCCGTCGACCGGGGGCTGCTCGACGCGCTGCGCCGCGCGCCGCCCGGACCGACCGTCGGCATGGCCATGGGCGTGGACCGCCTGCTCATGACGGTGCTCGGCGAGCGCCGCCTCGACGCGGTGCTGCCGCTGCGGCTCGCGCTCCCGGAGTAGTCGCGGGGCGCGGGTAACGCGCGCGGCGGGCGTTCGACGGACGGGCATCGGCGTCGCGCGCCGCCCGGGGAGTCCGGGCGCGACGCGGCGCGTCCCTCGTTCCGACGACCCGGAGTCCCGTCATGTCCGCATCGATCCCGCACCGCCGGCGCGCGCCGGCCTTCCTCGCCCTGCTCGCCGCGCTCGCCGCGGCGCCCGGCGTCCCCGCGCAGTTCCACGTCACGGCGAGCACGGCGTCCGACTCGCTGCTCGCCGGCGACCCGGTGCGCGACGAGGACCTCGTCGTGCGCCACGTGAACGGCTCGACCTGGGTGCACGCGCCCGCCGAGACCGCGGCGGCGCTGCTCGAGCCCGTCGGCGCCAACGGCTCGCACGGCGTGTTCGGCGACGTCGACGCCGTGCACGACGACGGCGCCTGGCCGATCCAGGACGGCCTCTACCTCTCGCTCGTGAGCGACGAGGACGGCTTCCTCGACGGCGACGTGCTGCGCGGCGGCGCGACGGGCTTCACCCTGTTCCTCGCGGAGGCCGACTTCATCGCGGCGGCGGGCGCGACGGACGGCAACGTCGACGTCGACGCGTTCCACCTCGACCCCGACGGCCGCGTGCTCTTCTCGTTCGCGGAGGACGAGGCGTCGTCCTTCCTCTCGGGCGACTCCCCCGGCGTGCTCTCGGACGGCGACATCCTCGTCTGGCTGCCCGGCGCCGGCAGCGCCGACGTCCTGCACCTCGAGTCGGAGATCGACGCCTTCGTGAGCCAGGCGCTCGGCTCGTCGACGACCACGGGCGAGGTGAAGTCCGTGAGCCGCGACCCGGGGACCGGCGACGTGCTGTTCACCGTGCAGAGCCCGACGCCGCACGACGCGTCGGTCTTCAGCACGGCGGGGGGCGGCACGCTCGTGCTCGACGAGGCCGCGTGGGCGTTCGGCGCGTCGACGGAGTTCGACGCGCTCAGCGTCTCGCCGCGCACCTGGCCCGGGCTCACGACGACCGTCGCGGACCCGGCCGCCGGCGCGACCGGGAGCCTCGAGCTGCGCGGCGCGGCCCCGTCGTCCGCGCACGTCGTCCTCCTGAGCGGCTCCCTCGGACCGGCGCAGGTCGTGCTCTCCGGGTGGGGCGGGCTCGTGCTCGGCGCCGACGCGCTCTTCGCGGCCTCGCTCGAGCTCGCGCCGTTCCGCACGGTGGTGACCGACGCGCTCGGTCGGGCCTCGATCCCGTTCACGATCCCCGCGGGCGCGGTGGCCGTGGACCTCTACGTCCAGACGGCCGGGGTCGCGTCGCCGCACCCCGCCTCGAACCCGATCGTGCTCGACGTGGCGCAGTGATCGCCGGTTCCCGGGCGCGGTAGCGTCCGGCTCCCGGCGGCGATAGGATGCGGGAGGAGGGGCGGCGGCGTGTCGCTCCTCCTCCCGTCTCGCGTCGTCGGAAGGAACGGACATGGGCCACAACCGCCTCATCCACTGCACCTTCCCCAAGGACCTGATCCACGAGCCCCTGCTCTACAACCTGGGTCGGGACTTCGGCGTGGTGCCCAACATCCGCGGCGCCACGATCAGCGACGACATCGGGCTCGTGTACCTCGACCTCGAGGGCAACGAGGCCGAGATCGAGAAGGCCGTCGACTACCTGAAGAAGCGCGGCGTCGCCGTCGAGGAGGTCACGGACGGCATGCCCGGGGAGATCCCGCCGGCCAAGACCTGAGCCGGTCGGAGGACCGCGGCCCGCTCAGCCCTCGTCGTCGCCGCCGCGGCTCCGCAGCGCCTCCTCGACGTCGAGCCGGTAGTCGTCGAGCTTCGACTGGTCCTGCCCCGCCGCGCGGCTGTTCACCCACCAGTCGCGCCAGCCGTTGAGCACCTGGACGCGGAGGTTCTGCGTCTTCATGTCCATGCGCGTCGTGTCGGCCGGGTAGGAGAACGTCGGCTTGTAGCCGACCTTCTTCTGCCAGTCGTCGACGAGCTTGTAGACCGCGAGGACCATGCTCTCGTCGCCGATGTCCGTGCCGTTGAGCGCGTTGAGGTACGCGGGCACGGAGAACACCGGGTCGAGATCGCGGGCCTCGCCCAGGAGCGCCTTGCGACGACGACCGGTCGCGCCGCCGTAGTCGATGTAGAGCTCCTTGAGGAGCGCCGTCCACTCGGCGAGGTCCGCCTCGTTGCTGCCGAGCGTCGGCGGCAGCGCCTCGAACTCGATGAGCGTCGGGAGCGGCTCCTTGGCGATCTCGGCGCTCGTCTGCGGGGCGGGGGCGGGAGCCGGCGCGGCGGCCGGCGCCGCGGCCGGCGCGGGCGCGCTGTCGCCGGCGTCCGCCGTCGTCGTGTCGGGCGCGGCGTCGTCGGCGCCGACCGGGTCGTCCGCGGCGACGTCGTCGGCCGGCGTGTCGTCG
>JAUIEF010000183.1 GCA_030428785.1 bacterium | reverse complement strand
GCTCTCCTTCAAGGGCATCGCCGAGGGCGTCGAGAACACCAATTACATCGTCCATACAGATCGCGGCAGTTACATCCTGACGCTCTACGAAAAGCGCGTCGATCCGAACGATCTGCCATTCTTCCTCGGCTTGATGGAGCACCTGTTCGGCAAGGGTGTCACCTGTCCGCTGCCGCTACACGACCGAGAGGGTCGGTCGCTTGGGATGCTGTGCGACCGGCCGGCGGCACTGATGACCTTTCTGGAGGGTATCTCGGTGCGCAAGCCGACGGTCGAGCACTGCAAGGCGCTCGGCACGACGCCCGAGCTCACGTGGTACGACCGCGTCGCGTCGCGCACCGTGACGCTGCCCGACCCGCCCGGCGGCACGTACGAGGAGGCGCAGGTCGTGAACCTCCGCGTGCCCGGCTTCGCGGCGAGCCGCGGCGCGCGCTTCGCGGGCGCGGGGCTCGACCGCTTCGTGTTCCTCGACCTCGACCAGGTGGGGAACCTCGACCCCGGGCGCGTCCCGCCGACGGCGCCGCGTCCCTGGCCGGCGGCCGGGCACCTCCAGCGGCGCGACCTGAGCGAGCCCCTCGACACCGCGCGCCTCATCACCGCCGCCGTGCTCGCGGACGTCGGCGACCGCTACGCGGAGCTCGAGCTCGAGGCGTTGTCGCTCCACGAGGGCCGGCACATCGTCGACGTGCGCGACTTCCTGGCGGGCGGGCTGCTCGACCGGGTCGGCGCCGTGTTCTCGGCGGGCCTGCTCCCCGGCGCCGTCCGCGCCGAGGTCGAGCGCCGCGCGCAGCTCGAGGCGCTGCGCGAGGCGACCGACCCGCGCATCCCGCTCGCGCACGCCGTCGCGTACCTCCCGGCCGAGGGCCGCGTGGGCGAGCACGCGCTGGGCTACGCCGCGCTGCTCCGGGACTTCGTCGCGGTGCTCGACGAGGGGACCTGGGCCGACGACGCGTCGGTCGCGTCGTTGGGCCTCGAGCCGGACCGCTGCCTCGTCCAGCAGCTCCACCGGCTGCCGCCGGAGGTCGTGCGCGAGATCGCGCGGGCGATCGAGATGTGAGTCGCCGGCGCGGCCGGCCCGACCTCGATCAGACGGCGCCCTTCTGCAGCACGACGACCTTGATCGTGCGCAGGAGGATCGCGATGTCGAGCGCCAGCGTGCGGTGCTTGATGTAGTACAGGTCGAACTGCAGCTTCACGAACGCGTCGTCGACGCTCGCGCCGTAGCTGTAGTTCGTCTGCGCCCAGCCCGTCACGCCCGGCTTGACCAGGTGGCGCTGCCCGTAGTGCGGGATCTCGCGCTCGAGCTCCTGGATGAAGAACTCGCGCTCGGGGCGCGGTCCGACGAGCGCCATGTCGTTGCGGATCACGGACCAGAGCTGCGGGATCTCGTCGATGCGCAGCTTGCGCAGCCACTTGCCCACGCGCGTCACGCGGCTGTCGCCCGCCTGCGCCCACACCGGCCCGTCGCGTTCGGCGTCCTGCCGCATCGAGCGGAACTTGTGGATGTTGAACGGCCGCCCGTTCCCGCCCACGCGCTCCTGGCTGTAGAACACCGGCCCCGGCGACTCGAGCTTGACCGCGAGCGCGGTGGCGAGCAGCAGGGGCGCCGCGAGGATGAGGCCGACGGTCGCCACCGCGATGTCGAGGATGCGGCTCGCCACGCGGTAGAGGACGTTCGTCACCGACGACTCGAGGAAGAGGTCGTCGTCGCGGAAGCTCTCCGGCGACAGGCGCCCGGTGAGCCGCTCGTAGAACGACGCCGTGTCGATGATGTGCACGTCGCGCAGCCGCAGGTGCAGCAGGATGTCGTTCGGCACGGACGTGCCGCGGTCGACGACGAGCCGCTGGATCTCCCGCTCGCGGACGACGTCGTCGATGCTCTCGACCGGTCCGAGGATCGTCCGTCCGCGCGGCGCGGTCGCCGGGTCGTCGAACACGCCCGCCAGGTCGATGCTCGGGTCGTGCTGCCGCGCGACCTCCTCGAGGCACAGGTCGACCATGGGGCCGCGGCCCACGAGCGCGACGCGCTCCGCGAGCCCGGCGCCCTTGATCCAGCGCGGGAACCGGAGGCGCAGGCCGTAGGCGACGAGGAACGCGACGCCCGAGCACGCGACGATGAGCAGCGGGTGGATCTCGAGCCGGCGGAACACGCCGTCGAGCCCGAGCCCCCGGTCGACGACGCCGAGCACGTAGTGCAGCAGCGGCGCGACGACGACCGCCGTGATGATCGCCTCGACGAGCCGCACGACGACGAGCCGCGGGCGCACGATGACGTTCCAGCGGAAGAGGTCGCGCAGCGCGAAGCTCGCCTGGATGACGAGCACGAGGAGCAGCGTGCGCAGGAGGATGAACCAGGGCTCGTCCGGCGCGATCTCGGGCAGGTGCCCGGTGGACTCGGCGAACAGCCGCTCCACGAGCGAGCCGTGCGCCACGAGGGCGAGCACCACGAGGAGGACCAGGGCCTCCACGAGGACGAACAGGGAGATGGACGTCCTGCGCTTCACGTCACGGCCTGCCGGCGAGCAGCTCCAGGAGTTCGTCGGGGTCGCTGGGGACGCCCACCGAGAGCTTCACCGCGCCGTCCGCCGTCATGAGGTAGTCGTCCTCGATGCGGACGCCCAGCTCCTCCTCGGCGATGTAGATGCCCGGCTCGATGGTGAACAAGCTGCCGACCTCGATGGCCACGCGTCCGCCCACGTCGTGGACGTCCAGTCCGATCCAGTGCCCGACCGAGTGGGGGAAGTGCCTCCGCTCGAATCCGGCGTCCTCGATGACCTTTCGGGCGATGTCGTCGAGGTCCTTGATGGTCATCCCGGGGCGGGCCGCCTCCGCGGCGGCCGTCTGGGCCGCGAGGACGATCTCGTAGACCTCCCGCTGGCGCTCCGTGAAGGTCCCGGAGACCGGCACCGTCCGGCTGACGTCCGCGCAGTAGCCCCGGTACTTGGCCCCGACGTCGATGACCAGGAGGTCGCCGGCCTCCATCCGCCGGCGGTTGCTGTTGTAGTGGAGCGTCACGGAGTTCGGGCCCGACCCGAAGATCGAGGCGAAGCCCGGCCGCTCGCTGCCGAGCCGCAGGTAGGCCCCCTCGAGCGCGCCCTGGGGCTGGTACTCGAAGGCCCCCGGCCGGACCTCGAGCCAGGCGTCGCGGATCGCGGCGCAGGTGATGTCGATGGCGGCCTGGAGACACGCGATCTCGTGGTCGGACTTCACGAGGCGCAGGGCGGAGAGCTTGCCGCGCAGGCTCTCCGGGTCGCGCCGGCCCGACACGGCGAGCTCCGTGCCCTCCGGCGCGGCCCACTCCGGCGACGAGAGCACGTGGACCACGGGCGCGCTCGTGGCGGCGAGGCGCGCCGTCCACGCCTCGGCGTCGGCGGGGAGCTGCTCCGTCGCGCCGAAGCCCGTGGCCGCCGTCGCCTCCGGTCCGGGCGCGAGGCGGTCGCCGTTCCAGAGCTCGAAGTTCGGGTCCTCGGCGGGGAGGAAGAGGACGTCCTCCGCGAGGCCGCCGTCGGCGTCGACGACGAGCAGCAGCGCGATGTCCGGGATGTCGGAGCCCGAAAGGTAGAGGAAGTCGTCGTCCTGGAAGAACGGGTCGAGCTCGTCGAAGCCGCGGGCCTCGACCCAGATGGCGGACGGGCCGCCGACGGCCGCGGCGAGCGCGGCGCGGCGCGCGGCGAACTCGGACGGCGGCGCGGGCGGCACGTGGACGGCCGGCTCGACGGCGCGCGTCGCCGGGCGCCAGGGCTCGCCGTCGGGGACCCAGCCCGGGCGGTGGGCCTGGGCGCGCGCGGACTGCGGCGCGAGGAGCGCGGCCGCCGCGACGAGCAGGGCCGCGACGCGGCGCGCGGAGGGGGCGTTCTCTGTCCGGTCAGGTGTCGCCACGGTGGAACTCCGGAAGGTGCACGAAGGGGTCCTCGATGATCTCGGTGGAGACGGGCCGGCCGTCGGCGTCGAGGCCGACCTCCACGACGACGAAGCGCCAGTCGGCCGACGCCTGTCCGCGCCGTCCGAGCCAGGAGCGCGCGCCGCGGAGCAGCCGCCGGAACTTGCGGCCGTCCACGGTCGCCGAGGGCGCCACGTCGCCCGGCCCGCGCCCGCGGACCTCGGCGAAGACGACGCCCTGGTCGTCCCGGCACACGACGTCCAGCTCGGAACCGGTGACCCGGTAGTTGGTCTCGATGATGCGGAAGCCCGCCGACTGGAGCGCGCGCTGCGCGGCCTCCTCGGCCCGGCGCCCGCGCTCGTGGGAGTCGCCGCCCATCGGCGGTCAGCGCTTGCCGTCGCCGCCGTCGTCCTTGTCGAGGACGGAGGCGATCGACGACTTGAGCACCTTGACCCGCGTCGGACCGTCGTCGAACTTCACCGTGACGTCGCTCTCGCCGATGGCGGCGATCGTCGCGTACATGCCCGACGACAGGAGGATGCGGTCGTTCTTCTTCATCTCGTCCATCATCGCCTGCTTCTTCTTGCGCGCCTTGCGCTCGGGCAGGATCGCGACGAACCAGAAGATGGCCAGGATCACCGCGAGCATCAGGAAGATGTCGGGCTTGCCCTGCTCCGCCGGAGCGGAGTCCTGGACGGCGAGGAGGGTCGGGAGGGCGGCGAGCATGGCGACGGGGCCGGAAGGGGGCGGGGGCGAGGGCCGGTCGCGGAGCGACGGCGGGTCGTGGTGCGGGAGGCGAGGTGGGCCGGCGCGGCGCGGTGCGCGCGAGCCGACGGTCGGCGTCGTGAGCGACGCGCGGGACGCGCCCCGGCCGATCCGGCATGATAGTCCTCCGGCTCCCCCGGGACCATCCGAGGAGCCGGTGTCGATCCGGAGACCGTGATGACCCGCTCCCCGCGCACGCTCGTGGCCCTCAGCGGCGGCGTGGACTCCGCCGTCACGGCCGCGCTGCTCGCCGAGCAGGGCCACGAGCTCGTGGGCGTCTTCATGCGCAACGGCATCTCCGGGCGGGCCGCCGCGGGCAGCCGCTCGTGCTGCTCGCTCTCCGACGCCCGGGACGCCCGGCGGATCGCGGACCATCTCGACATCCCCTTCTACGTGCAGGACCTCAGCCGGCCGTTCGCGGCGCTCATCGACGCGTTCTGCCGCGACTACGCCGAGGGCCGCACGCCGAACCCGTGCGTGCTCTGCAACAACAACCTGAAGTTCGGCGAGCTGCTCGACCTCGCGGACGACCTCCGGTGTGACGGCGTCGCGACGGGACATTACGCGCGCCTCGAGGACGGCCGCCTCCTGCGCGCCGTCGACCGCGCCAAGGACCAGAGCTACCTGCTCCACGGGCTGCGCGAGGACCAGCGCCGGCGCGCCCGCTTCCCCGTGGGCGCGCTGTCCAAGCCCGCCGTCCGGGAGGCGGCGCGCCGCTTCGGGCTCCCCGTGGCGGACAAGCCGGACTCGGCGGACATCTGCTTCGTGCCGGGCGGCGACTACCGCGCGGTCGTGCGCGAGCGGTCCGGCGGCCTCGGCGCGCCGGGCGCGGTCGTCGACGGCGAGGGGCGCGAGCTCGCGCGGCACGAGGGGGTCGGGGCGTTCACCGTCGGGCAGCGGCGGGGGCTGGGCGTCGCGCTCGGCCGGCCCGCCTTCGTGACGGACATCGACGCCGCGACGGGGCGGGTCACGGTGGGCGCGGCCGAGGAGCTCGCGCGGCCGTCCTGTCGCGTGGGCGACGTCGTCTGGCACGAGCCCCTCGTCGGGCCGCGGCGCGCGCTCGTGCAGCTCCGGCACCACCACGAGCCCGAGCCCGCGCTCGTCGCGCCCGATGAGGGCTGCGTCGTCGACGTGCTGTTCGATGCGCCGAGCCGCGCCGTCACACCGGGCCAGTACGCCGTCTTCTACGAGGGCGACCGGGTCCTCGGCGGCGGGCGGCTGCTCGCCGAGCGGGCGACGGACGCCCCCGCATCCACGACCGCGCCGCGCGCCGCCGCAGGAGGCCTCCCGACATGACCGCCGACGACCGCGAGCCGGGCGGCGCCGACGAGCGCGTCCGCATCTGCCCCGAGTGCAACGAGATCGTCGCGTTCGAGGAGCGGACCTGTCCGTCGTGCGGCCACGTCGACTCGATCGCCGAGTACCCGGCGCTCGGCACGGAGACGCGCGCGTGCGGCGCCTGCGGCGCGGACATGCTGCACACGCTCTGCTTCTGCCCCGCGTGCGGCGCCGAGCGCGACCCGCCGGCGCCGGGCGTCGCGCCCGCGGCGGGCGACGAGCCGGACGTGCGCGACGCGCGCGCGCCGCTCACGTGGGCCGTCGTGCTCACGCTCCTCGGTCCGCTCGCGCTCGTCGCCGCGCTGCTCGGCGCGTGGTGGACCTGACGGGACGTCCGGTCGACGGCGCGCTCACGTCCGGTCGGGCATGACCGTCCGGCCCGACCGCCCGCGCGCCTCAGACGCCGACCTCGGCGATGCGGTCCTCGACGATGCCGAAGCGCGGGTCCCCGCGGAGCTCCAGGAGGTCCTCGTCGACCATGAGGTGGTCGAAGTCGCGGTAGCCGAGGTCGATCGCACGCAGCAGCTCGGCGCACGCGCCGTCCAGGTCGCCGGTGAGCACGAGCGAGCACGCGAGGTTGTAGCGGAAGGTGGGGTCGTCGGGCTTCACGGTGACGAGCCGCCGGTCGACGACGAGCCCCCGCGCGTGGTGCTTGAGCTTGCTGCACACCTGCCCCAGCGCGGCCAGGTAGGCGACGTTCTCGGGCTCGCGCGTCACGAGCTGATCGAGGACCTCGGCCTCGAAGAGCAGCGCGGAGCGGTCGAGCGTCCGTCGGAGCGCGGGGCGGCGGGTTTCTGGAGGGCCGTGAGTCATGGGCGTCGACCGGGGTGCGTCTCCCCGTGAAGGTCCGGGTCGGACGCGATACAGTCAGGACGTGGACGGCACGGACCGGTCCGGCGCCTCCCCGGCGGCGCGCGGCGCTCCCCGCGAGGAGGGCGTCGCGGCGCCGGTCGCCGAGGAGTCGCCCCGGTCCGACCGACTCACCATTCTAGAGGGGGTCGGGTGGGCTCGCCAGGGGGCGGGCGGCCCGATCGGTCCCGAGAGCGAGGTGACATGAAGATCTACTTCTGCGACGGCTGCAACGAGAGCGTCCCGCTCGTCGACGTGCAATCGGGCCGCATCACCACGATCAAGGGCAAGCTCTTCTGCTCGAACTGCATCCCGCCGGGGGCCGCCGGACAGTCCACGGCCGCCCCGACGGAGGCGCGGCCCGCCCGTCGCAGCCCGCTCCTCGCGGTGCTCGTCCTGCTCCTCCTCGGCTGGACCGTGTGGCGCGACTGGCCGCTCCTGACCGACACGACCCCGCTCGACGTCGAGCTCGAGGAGCGCGACCCGCTCTCCGACCTCGAGCTGCGGGTCGAGCGTCTCGACGCCCGCGTGCTCCAGCTCACGGCCGACGCCGACCAGGCCGAGCGCGCGCTCACCTCGCAACGGGCCGACCTCGAGGCGCTGCGCGCCGCGGACTCCGACCAGGTGCGCGCCCAGGAGCGCACGGCCGACGAGCTCGACCGGCTGGCGCGCAACCTCGCGGAGATGAGCAAGCACATCGAGAAGGTGCAGCTCAACGCGAACCGGACCGAGGCGCTCGCCGTCCGCGTCGACGCGCTCTCCGACTCCGTCGCGGCGCACCAGGCGCTCCTGTCGATGGGGGCGGTGTCCTCCGGCGACTCCGTCATGACGCTCGACGAGGTCGAGCCCACGGCGATGGTCGCCGCGCCGCGCACGACCGCCGTCGACCCCGCGCGCGTCGCGGAGATCGACGCGCTGCGTCGTCAGCTCCTCGACCCGGCGCCCGACCTGCGCTTCGAGGCCGTGGACCGCGTCGAGTCCGGCCGCCTGCACGAGCTCGCGCCGGACCTCGTGGGCATGCTCGACGACGAGGACATGTTCGTGCGCCTGCACGTCATGCACGCGCTCGAGACGCTCGTGTACGAGGAGGCCGTGCCGGCGCTCTTCGACGTGCTCGAGGACGGGCACGCCGCGATCCGCAAGGCCGGGGCGGAGACGCTCGTGAGCCTCACGGGCTACGACCCGGGCTTCGACCACAAGGGTTCCGGCCCCGAGCGGAGCCGCGCGATCCGGGCCTGGCGCGACTGGTACGAGGAGTCGCGCTGACGCGCGGCCCCGGCGGGGCGCGCCGCCCGCTCAGTCGAGGATCATCTCGACGTCGACGCGGTCGAGCAGACGCTGACGCGTCGCCGCGAGCTCGCCGCTGTTCGGCGGCGTCTCGAGGAGCATCGCGCGCACCGCGTCGACGGCGTCCTCGTGCTCGACGGCCTCGCGCCCCACGAGCTGGATGACGTAGTACCCGTCGAAGACCGAGATCGGCGGCGAGAGGTCGCCCGGCTCGTCGAGCTGCGCGACGGCGGCCTCGACCTCCTTGCCGAGCAGCTGCCGTCGGTAGGTGTCGATGCGGCCCTCCGCGGTCACGAAGGGCGAGTCGACGCGGTCGCCGGTCGCCACGAC
This sequence comes from bacterium, assembly GCA_030428785.1. Taxonomy (GTDB): domain Bacteria; phylum Planctomycetota; class B15-G4; order B15-G4; family B15-G4; genus JAUIEF01. Next base: position 3,179 of record JAUIEF010000183.1, on the reverse strand, counting down.
CTCGCGGAACGCCGCGCCGTTGCGGAGCTTCGCGATCGCGGCCTCGGCGTGCGCCAGGGCCTCCTCGCGCAGCGCGGTCATGTTCGGGCGCGTGCCCTCCGGGACGTCGGCGTACATGCTGAAGAACACGACGTCGAGCGTCGTGCGCTCGCGAAGCGGTCCGAAGAGGTCGGTCATGCGGCGCTCGACCTGCTCGTCCGTGACGACGCGCTCCTCGGCCGCGAGCGCCGCGAGCGTGAGGTCGTCGCGGACCTCCTGCAGGCGCCGCGCCTCGTGCTTCGCCGGGTCCTCGCCCCGGAGCACGATGTCCTTCTCGTAGAGGCTCCGGTCGCCGTGGTAGTACTCCTTGAGGATGAGCCGGACCTGGGCGTCGTGCGCCTCGCGCACCTCCTCGTCCGTGGGCAGGAGGCCGCGCTCCTCCGCCTCGCGCCGCGCGAGGATCGTGACGACCCAGTCCTCCGCGTGGTCGAGCCCGACGCGGTCGACGAGCCACAGGCCGAAGTCCTCGCGGGAGAGCTCCTCGTCGCCGATGCGGGCGACGGGGCCGTCTCCGGCGAGGGGCCGGCCCGCCGGCAGGAGCAGGGCGCAGGCGAGCAGGGCGGTCAGGATCATCGGTCGGCTCCGGTGCGGGAGGTCGGGGAGGAGGTGTCGGCGGGGGGCGTCGACGAGCCGTGCATGGTTCCGCCGGTCCCGACGACTTGCAAGTCGCCCGTCGGCGTCAGGAGGAGGCGGCCGCGGGCGAGGGACGGTCCGAAGACGTGCTCGAGGCGTCCCCCGTTGGGGAGCCGGACGGCGAGGGAGGCGAGCGCGGCGTCGCCGAGGCCGAGGTGGACGCGGCCGGAGGTCTGCCCGAAGTAGGACGGCTGGGGGCCCGCCACGCGCACGAGGCGGAGGCCGTCGTCGCGCACGGCCTCGACCCGGGCCCCGCGGGGCAGCCCGTCGAGGACGACGCTCCCGCCCGCCGCGCGCCCGGGCGGGCCGTCGTTGCGGAGCACGCGTGCCGGTCCGTCGCAGACCGTGAGCAGGAGGTCCCGGTCGCCGTCGCCGTCGAGGTCGCCGTCGTAGAGGCCGCGCCCCACGACGGCGTCGGCGGTGAGCGCGCCGGCCGACACGGAGACGTCCGTGAAGCGGCCGCGCCCGTCGTTCTCGAAGAGCAGCGCGCGCTGCGCGTGCGTCTTGCCGTCGTGGTAGAGGTGGATGTTGTCGATGATGTGGCCGTTGGTCACGGCGCAGTCGAGGTCGCCGTCGGCGTCGAGGTCGGCGAGCACCGTGCCGAAGCCGACGGGGAGGCGGCTCGGCGCGTCGAGCCCCGCGCTCGCCGTGACGTCGGTGAACAGGCCGCCGCCGTCGTTGCGGTAGAGCGTGTTCGACTCGTCGTCGAAGTTCGTGACGAAGAGGTCCGCGTCGCCGTCGCCGTCCACGTCGCCGGCCGCGACGCCCATGCCGGCCTCCGTGAGGCCGCGCCCGTTGACGCCCGTGGCGGAGAGCAGCGTGCCGTCCTCGAAGCGCCCGTCGCCGAGCCCGAGCCACATCCGGTTCTCGACGCTGTCGTTCGCGACGTAGAGGTCGACGTCGCCGTCGTCGTCGAGGTCCGCGGCGAGCATGCCGAGGCCCTTGCCGTGGTGACCCGGCCGCGTCACGAGCCCGGCCTCCGCCGTGACGTCCGTGAAGCCGCCGCGCCCGTCGTTCCGGTAGTGCCGGTCCTGCAGGCCCTCGTAGGCGTCCGGGTGGCAGTAGCTCCGCCAGCCCTCCTCGCGCCGGCCGCACCACTCGGGGTCGGTCAGGTCGATGCCGACGTACGCCGCCACGGAGAGGTCGAGGTCGCCGTCGCCGTCCGCGTCGTGGAAGGCGGCGCTGCCCGTCCAGCGCGGGTCCGCGAGGTCGGTGCCGGCGGTCGCGTCGGAGAAGCGCAGCGCGCCCTCGTTGCGCAGCAGCACGTCGGGCCCGACGTTCGTCACGAGCAGGTCGTCGAGCCCGTCGCCGTCGACGTCGCCGACCGCGACGCCCATGCCGTAGCCGTCGTGCGCGGCGGCGCCGGACGCGTCCGTGACGTCGGCGAAGCGCCCGTCGCCGGCGTTCGCGAAGAGCCGGTTCACGGGACGCCGCGCGCGCGTCCGACCCGGGATCGGCAGCGAGCCCGACTGCACGAGGTAGACGTCGAGGTCGCCGTCGCGGTCCAGGTCCGCGAGCGCGGCGCCCGCGCCCATCGTCTCGGGGAGCTGCCGCTCCGGCGAGACGCCCGCGTCGTGGACGAAGGCGATCCCGGACCAGGCCGTGACGTCGGTGAACCAGCCGTCGCCGCGCGGCGGGGGCCCGGCATCCGCGCCGGGCGTCGGCGCGAGGCGGTCGTCCGCCGGCGGGTCGCCGGCGGGTGTGGTGGCCGCCCCGGACGCGTCGGCGGCCGGCGGTCGCGCGGATGTCGCGGCGCCGGGGGACGCGTCGGTCGGCGCCGCCGTCTCCCCGCAGGCCGCGACGAGCAGCAGCGCGACGGCGCGCGCCGTGCGTCGGGTCATCGGCCGTCCTCCGCGGCGGCGCGCGCCGCCGCGAGCCGCTGCGCGATCTGCGCGTCGCCCGGCCGGTCCGCGAGCGCCCGCTCGTAGCGCGTCACGGCCTCCGCGCCGCGCCCCGCGCGCAGGAGGACGTCGCCGGCGCGCACCGCGAGGCGGACGTCGCCGGCGGGGGAGTCGTGCACGGCGTCGAGCAGCGCCACGGCGTCGTCCGTCGCGTCGAGGTCCTCCTCGAGCAGGCGCGCGAGGCGCAGCACGACCGGCACGACCTCGTCCGCGGCCGCGAGCCGGAGCGCGTGCTCGTACGCAGCGCGCGCGCGGTCCGCCCGGCCGAGCGCCCGCTCGGCGTCGCCGACCTGCGCGTGCGCGGAGCCCGAGCGCGGCGCGAGGTCCACGGCGCGGCGCGCGAAGTCGAGCGCGTCGAGCCGCGGCACGAGCTCGCGGTGGCGCTCGAGGAGCGCGAGGCCCTCGTCGCGGCGGTCCGTGCGCAGGAGCGCCTGCCCGAGGCCGAACAACGCGCCCGGGTCCCACGGGTCGAGGGACGACGCGTCCTCGTAGGCGACGGCCGCCGCGGCGTGGTCACCGGCCGCCGCGGCGAGCCGGCCGCGCAGCACGAGGACGCGTGCGCGGTCGACGAGCGGGTCGTCCGCCACGGCGTCGAGCGCGGCGCCG
>JAUIEF010000182.1 GCA_030428785.1 bacterium | reverse complement strand
AGCGCAAGGCGCTGCTCACCACCGTGAAGGAGGCCGTCGACAACGCGCTCGACGCCTGCGAGGAGGCGGGCATCCTGCCGGACATCGCCGTCATGGTGAAGCCGGTCAAGAACGAGGAGGACCGCTTCACGGTCACCGTCTCCGACAACGGCCCGGGCATCGTCGAGGAGCAGATCGAGTCGGTCTTCGCGCAGCTGCTCTACGGCAGCAAGTTCCACCGGCTGCGCCAGAGCCGCGGTCAGCAGGGCATCGGCATCTCGGCCGCCGGCATGTACGGCCAGATGACGACCGGCCGCCCGACGATCATCCGCAGCCGCATCGGCAAGCGGCACGACGCCATCGAGATCGGCGTCCGCATCGACACGACGAAGAACCGGCCGGTCCGCACGAAGCACAGCGTCATCCCGTGGGACCGCGACCACGGCACCGAGGTGTCCATCGTCCTCGAGGGCCGGTACAGCAAGGGCCGCGGCAGCGTGGACGAGTACGTCGCGCAGACCGCCATCAGCAACCCGCACGTCTCCATCGCGTATTACCCGCCGGACATCGACGAGCCCGTCGTCTTCGAGCGCGCGACGAAGAAGCTCCCGGACCCGCCGGCCGAGATCAAGCCGCACCCCCACGGGGTCGAGCTCGGCCTGCTCATGAAGATGATGAAGAGCACGTCGTCCACGCAGCTGGGCGCGTTCCTCCAGAAGGACTTCAGCCGCGTCTCCGCCGCGATCGCCAAGGACATCTGCGAGACGGCGAAGCTCGACACCTCCGCCCGCGTGAAGTCGCTCGAGCACAAGTCGGCCGAGGCGCTCCACAAGGCGATCCCCAAGGTCAAGATCCGCAACCCGCCGACGAACTGCCTGTCGCCCATCGGCGAGGAGCTCATCCAGAAGGGCCTCGAGAAGGAGATCGGCGAGGCGGAGTTCTTCGTGAGCCGCTCGCGGCCGCCGGCCGTCTACCGCGGCAACCCGTTCCAGGTCGAGGTGGGCGTCGCGCTCGGCGGCAGCCTCAACGCGGACAACCCGGTGCGCGTCATGCGCTTCGCGAACCGCGTGCCGTTGCAGTACTCGCCGGGCGCCTGCGCGATCACCAAGTCGGTGACGTCCGTGGACTGGAAGGCGTACGGCCTCCAGCAGCCCCGCGGCAGCCTGCCCGTCGGGCCGGTCATCTTCATGGTGCACATCGCCTCGGCCTGGGTGCCGTTCACCTCCGAGAGCAAGGAGGCGGTGGCGAGCTACCCCGAGATCCTCAAGGAGCTCCGGCTCGCGCTCCAGGAGTGCGGGCGCAAGATGCAGCGCTACCTGCGGCGTCGCCAGCGCGTGGCCGACGAGCTCAAGAAGCGCCAGTACATCGACAAGTACATCCCCCACATCGGGGAGGCGCTGCGCGACATCCTCACGCTGGACGAGAAGCAGACGGACCGGGTCGTCGCGGAACTCCGTGACACCCTGGAACGGTCGCGTAAGCTGTGAGGCCCGCTGCGCGGTCGGGCGCGCGGTGCATCACGAGGACACACCGGAGGGTCGGGCGATGGTGCGTTACAGCTGCACGTTGGGCCTCGAGCGGCGGCTCTGGCCCGTGGTGGACGGCGAGCACTACCACGGCGAGATCATGCGCTTCCGCCTGCGCGTCGAGCCGGGTGACGACGCGCCCGAGGACGCGGCGCGCGACGTCTCCGTCGAGCTGCGCGTCGCCGGCCGGCTGCTCGCCCGCCCCGCGTGGGCCCGCCTCACCGTCCGCGAGGTGACCGACCACGCCATGATCTGGATCCGCGAGCGGCTCCAGGCCGAGGGCCTCCCGGCGCACGCGACCGTGACCTACATCCTCAACGAGCGCACCGACGACGGCGCCTACCTCGACGGCTCGCCCTGGGCCGAGGCCGCGCCCCTCGCCCACCGCCCGTTCGACGTGACCTGCACCCGCACCCTCGTCGTGGAGCGCCGCGCCCAGGCCTGACGCCCCCGGGGCGCCGCGCGCTACGGCCGGCGCCCGCCGCCAGCCCGCCCCGCGCCGCCCGACGCCCTCCCGACACCGCCCCTCCACCGGACCCCGCCCCGTGCCCGCCAAGAAGTCCACCGGCCGCAAGTCGACCGCCAAGAAGGCCGCCGCGAAGAAGACGACGCGCAAGGCGGCGTCCAAGGCCGCCCCGAAGGCCGCGCGCACGACGGCCCAGCACGGCCCGAAGAAGGCGCCCGTCCGCTCGAAGAAGCCGACGCGCCGCACCGTCACGGACGCCACCGACAAGCGCACCATCGAGTGCATCGACGACACGGCGAAGGTCGTCTACGACAAGATCCTGAAGAAGAACGCCCCCGAGCTGAAGAGCCCGGTCCGCGCGCTCTCCAACGTCCGCTACGACCCGAAGGTCGGCTACCTGGAGATCGGCAAGGCGCGCAAGGTGCGCACGCTCACCGTGAACACCGTCAAGGCGTTCGCGCAGACGCTCAAGATGCTCCACATCTCCAAGGAGATGATCGAGCAGGACACCTTCGCCACCAAGCGAGAGGCGTACTACGTCTCCAAGAACTGGAACGAGGCGCGCTTCAAGGAGCAGCCCGAGTCCGACACGGTCATGGACGACATCGAGTCCATGTTCAGCCTGCACGGCGTGTCGCGCGAGCAGCTCCGCTTCTACCCCGAGGAGCACGGCGGCGCGGTGGCCGGCAACCTCGTGGTCATCGACCGCGACCCGGTCTCGGGCGAGTCGCTGCGCATCGACTGCACGAAGTTCGGCAGCGGCGCCTACACGATCCCCCACTCCGTCGAGCACCTCGAGTTCGAGACGAAGGCGAAGTTCGTGCTCGCCATCGAGACGGGCGGCATGTTCCAGCGCCTGCAGGTCCACGGCTTCTGGAACACGGCGAACTGCATCATCGTGTCCATGGGCGGCGTGCCCACCCGCGCGACGCGGCGCTTCGTCCGGCGCCTCTCCGAGGCCAAGAAGATCCCGGTCTACGCCTTCGTCGACTGCGACCCGTACGGCATCAGCAACATCTACCGCACGCTCAAGGTGGGCTCCGGCAACACGGCCCACCTCAACCGCTTCTTCTGCGTCCCCCACGCGCGCTACCTGGGCGTCACGCCGCAGGACATCCTCGACTACGAGCTGCCCACCCACCCGCTGCTCGACGTCGACATCAAGCGCGCGAAGGACGCCCTCAAGAACGACCCCTTCTTCCAGCAGTCCAAGCCCTGGGAGAAGGCGCTCAACCAGCTCCTCAAGATGAAGGTCCGCGCCGAGCAGCAGGCGCTCGCGAAGTGGGGACTGAACTACGTCATCGAGGAGTACCTGCCTCGGAAGCTCAAGGAGGCGAAGGCGTTCCTCCCGTAGCGACGCGTGGGGTCGGTGGCGCTCCGCTCGGTCGGTCGCGGCGGGACGGACGCGCTGGGGAGGGGGTGGTGGCGCCGACCGTGAGGGCATGTCTGCGGCCCATGCTCAAACAGGTCCTCGGGCCTGCGGCCCTGCGGGAGATCACTGCGCGTGGGCCGCAGACATGCCCTCACGTCGCATCCGGAACGACTTCCACGGCGCGTCCGTCCCGACGCGGCCTCCTTCGCTGCGCTCACATCGTCACGCGCGTGAGACGCGTCGGACGCGTCGACGCAACGACCGACACCGCCCCGTGCGGAGGGATCGAGGACGTCGGGCGGGTGGGAGGCCGGGAACCGACGCGGAGAGCCTCTCGGCTCATCACGCTCCACGTGATGTCGGATCGCTTCGCTCCCGACGTGACGTCATATCGCGGGCGTCACGCCCGGCGTTCGCGACGCCGACGAACTCCCGCCAGTCGGCGAGCCGCCTGAAGTCCGCCGAGGAGTGCGAGCGCGGAACGCGCGATGCACGGCCGGGACCGGGGGGCGTCTCCACGCTCGTGACGTCGTCGGTCCCCCGTGCCGCGCGGGACCCTCTCCGTGCGCGCTTCGGTTGGAGTGCAGCGAGGAAGGACGCGTCGGGCCGGACGCGCCGTGGCAACCGTTCCGGATGCGACGTGAGGTGACACATGGGCCCCGCGCGCAGTTATCTCCCGCAGGGCCGAAGGCCCGAGGACTTGTTTGAGCATGGGCCGCAGACATGCCCTCACGGTCGGCGCCACCACCGCCCCCCCAGCGCGTCCGGCCCGCCGCGTCCGCGCGAGCGGAACGCCACCGACCCGTCGCGCACGTCAGCGCCCGTCGCGACCGAACGCCCGGAACCGTTCGAGCAGCCGACGTTCGTCGGACGACAGCACACCGTCGCCGTCCGCGTCGATGACCCGTGAGCGCACGGCCTCGCGGTCGTCGAAGCCCGCCAGGAACCGTTCGACGGCGCGTTCCTCCGCGGGGTCGAGCGTGCCGTCGCCGTCCGTGTCGTGCGCGTCGGCGAGGTGCGCCCAGAGCGTGGAGAGCCGCAGGTCCTCGCGGATCGCCGGTGCCTCGCGCGCGGCGTCCATCGCACGGCGGAGCGCATCGGCGTCGGCCGTGTCGTCGACGGTGACCTGGATCCACACGGCGGACATCTCCTCGAGCGCGCCGGGGCCGCCGAGCACGCGTCGCGGCGGGTGCACGGGGTTGCGCGGGTTGTCCGCCGAGTTGTCGAAGCGCATGGTCATCTCGACGCGGGTCCCGGCGGGGAGCGGCACGGGATCGGCGTAGCGGTAGAGGTCGTGCCAGTCGAAGTCCCAGTCGGGGATGTGGACGAGCGGGACGCGGCGACCGTCGGGCGTGACGGCCTCGCAGCGGACGTCGGCGCAGACGAAGTGCGCGTGCGGGACGATGCCCACGGCGCGGACGTCGACCGGGAGCACGAAGGCGTCGCGGACGGTGTAGTCCGCGGTGCCCGGGAGGATGTTGATCGCGGCGGCGCCGAGGCGCACGAAGGCGAGCTCGCGCGCGGGCGGCTCGTCGGTGAGGTGCAGCCCCACGCGGAACGAGACGGACTCCGGGCGGCCGCTCGGCTGGAAGTGTGCGTCGAGGACCACGTCCGCGCCCGCGGGGAGCGACCACGACAGGCCGTCCGGAAGGCGGCGCGGCGTGACGCCGCGCACCCAGCCCGCGATCTCCTCGTGCGCGGAGAAGCCGGCGGAGAACATGCCCGCGTAGCCGGGGGCGGGGTCGGCGGCGTCGGCCGCGCGCGCCGCGCCCGTGACGTCCGGGTAGAGCAGCACGTGGTGCACGACGCGCGGCGCGGTCGGGAGGATCTCCACGGCGGAGACGCGGCGCCCGTCGTCGAGCCCGGTGGGCAGGACGAAGCAGCGCCAGACGTCGATGCCCTCCTCCGGGACCTCGTAGGGCGCGTCGAGCTCGAGCACGACGTCCGGCTCGCCGAGCGCCCACGCGCCGGGGAAGGTCGGCGGCGGCGAGACGCGGTCCGGGTCGCCCTCCGGCGCGCCGGCGGCGATCCAGCGCTGGAGCGCGTCGAGGTCCGCGTCGGGCATGCGCCGTTCGCCGACGAACGCGCCGAAGCCCGGCGCCGGCTTCCACGGCGGCATGTAGCGGCTGCGCGTCACGCGTCCGATCTGCTCGGCGCGTGCCGCGACCTGCGCGTGGGTCACGAGCGGGAACGGCCCACTCCCTCCGTCACGGTGGCACGGCGTGCAGTGCGTGTGCACGAGCGACGCGATCGTGTCGGCGAAGGTCGGCGACGGCTCGCCGGTGGGCTCCGGCACGCCGAGCAGGCAGCCCACGGCGGTCGTGCGCGGCACCTCCACCGGCCGCCCGCCGAGCACCTGGTCGAGCGCGAGGCGCAGGTCGCGGCGGCTCGGTTCGCGACGGCGCTTGCCGTAGTCCACGTAGAGGTCGTCGATGCGGCCGCGGTAGAGCAGCTCGCCGTCCGGGCCGCAGACGGCGGCCTCGGGGGTGACGGCGGCGCCGACGTCGCGCGCGAGCAGGCCCTCGGGGTCGAGCACGGGCGGCATGCCGAGCGCGAAGTCGCGGCCGTGGGCGTCGAGGTCGGCCGCCGTGACGCCGGGGCCGGGGTACACGCGACGGAACGCCACGCCGCGGGCGGCGTAGTCGTCCCGGATGCGGCGCAGCTCGGGCGCGTAGCTGTTGGCGATCGGGCAGTCGACGGCGAGGAAGAGGAGCACGGTGGCCCGCTCGCCGAGGGTGCGCTGGGCGGCGACGTCCGCGGGCCGCGCGACGGTCGGGACGGGCGCGGTGTCGCGGCACGCGGTGAGCGCCGCCAGCAGGATCCCCGCGAGCACCCGACCGGCGACGACCCGCCGCGGTCGCGCGCCGCCTAGTCGCAATCGTCCAGCACGTCCGCGCCGATGTATCCCAGCTCGACGAGCGCGCGGAGCTGCTCGCAGTCGAGGGTCTCGCCCGCGTCGAGACGCTCGAGGTTCGCGAAGGCCTCGAGCTCGCCGTGGAAGTGCTCGCGCAGCTTGCGGAAGCGCGCGACGGCGTCGGGCTGGTCCGATCCGAGGTTGGTGCGCTCGTCCGGGTCGGCCCGGAGGTCGTAGAGGAACTGGCGCTCGCCGTCGCGGCTCCGGTGCTCGTCGACGATGTACTTGAGGCCCTCGTTGTGGATGGCGACCTGCCAGTCGTAGAGCGGGCCGCCCTCGCGGTCGGCGCGGTATTCGCTCACGATCGGCCGCGCCTCGGGTTCCTTGCCCTCGAGCAGCGACGGCACGAGGCTGCGGCCCTGCATGCGCAGCGGGCCCGGCAGCTCGAGCGTCTCCGTGTCGACGCCGAGCAGCGCGAGCGCGGTGGGCATGACGTCGAGCAGCGGGACGGGCGTCGCGATGCGCGTCCCGCCGCCGACGCCGCCCGGCAGGCGCACCATGAGCGGCACGCGCAGGCACTCCTCGTAGACCTGGTCGTGCTGCCACTGCCCGTGCTCGAAGAACTCCTCGCCGTGGTCGGCGAGCACGACGACGACCGTGTCGTCGAAGACGCCGCGCTGCTCGAGCCCGTCGAGGAGCAGGCCCATCTGCTCGTCGGTGTACTGGACGCCGGCCTTGTAGAGCGCGTGGAGGTACGCCGACTCGGGCCAGCCGAAGGTCTCCTTGTCCGCCCAGAAGAGCGTGCGCATGGCGGCGAAGCGCTGCCGGAACTCGAGGCCCTCGAGCTTGTCGACGCGGCCCGCCATCGGCCCCTCGTACTCCGCGGGCGCCCAGCGCTCCATGTACTCGCGCGGCGAGACGTAGGGCGCGTGGATCTCGTAGGTGTGCCAGAAGAGGAACCACGGGCGGCCTCCCGCCTGCAGCCCGTCGACGTGCGTGAGGCCGTCGAGCACCTGCGCCTCGGCGCCGGAGAGGTCGACCGTGTACTCGTCGAAGCCGCGCGGGAAGCCGTGCGCCTTGTTGAGGTTGCCGCCGTCGGTGAGCCCGACGCAGGCGTAGCCGGCCGCGCTCAGCACCTCCGCGAGCGTCGGCACCGCGTCGGGCACGGCCTGGATGAGCGGTCCGCCGCCGCTGTGCTGCACGTTCTGCACGCCGTGCATGCTCGGCAGCAGCGACGTGAAGATCGACATGTGGCTCGGCGCGGTCTGCGGCGCCTGCGCCCGCGCGTGCTCGAAGACGACGGACTGCTCCGCGAAGCGCTGGAGGTTGGGGCTGATGGACGCGGGCCCGCCGTAGACGGAGAGCGCGTCGCTGCGCAGCGTGTCGAGCGAGATCACGAGCAGGTTCGCGCCGGGGAAGGGCGCGCGCGGCGGCTGGTCGGCCCCGGCGTCGCCCGAGTCCCCCCCGCACGCCGCGAGGACCGCGATGAGGACGAGGGCGCCCCGCCGCATCAGGTCCCCTCGTCGTCGAACTGGGACACGAACGAGATGACGCGGTCCTGGAGGAAGTCGTAGGTGTTCGAGAAGCGCACCGGCAGCTCCGCGAGGTCGCCGTGCGTCACGGGCCGCCCGAAGGTGCCGACGTTCTCCACGAACAGGCTCCGGTTGTCCTGGCTGTAGGACTCGAGGCGCACGTTGAAGACCGCCTGGCTGCCCTCGTCCGGCGGGAACGTGAAGCGGAGCCCGGCGAGGCTCGGCTCGGCGGGGAACACCGAGAGCAGCGTCTCGTCGTAGCCGAAGACGGTCTGCAGCATGAACGCCCGCGCGTCGTCGTTCGTGTGCGGGTTGATCACGGAGCGCACCGCGAACTGCTGCACCATGAAGAGGTTCATCGGCAGGACGGAGAGCGCGTTCTCCGCGAAGGTCCCGAGCCGCGCCTCGAAGTCCTCCTTGCTGCAGCCGGTCTGCTCCTCGCGGACCTGGATGCGGTCCGCGAGCACGTTCGCGACCGACACCGGAGTGCCCGGCATGCCCCCCGCCGGCGAGTTGCTGAACTGCGCGCCGCCCGGCACCACGCGGAAGTCGCGGTACGCGCAGTCCTCGCTGTCGAAGAGCTCGGCGTGAAGCTGCTGGAGCCCCTTGGGCTCGTGCTTCACGGGCGGGTGGATCAGCTCCGCGACGAACGCGATGCTGCGCAGGGCGTGCGACATGCGGGGTTCCTGGCGGTGGGACGGGCGCCCACTATGGCACGCGCCCCGGGGCCTCGCAATCGACGCCGGGCACCCCTAGCAGGCGTGCCACCGCGGCCGGAACGAGCACGAGCACGACGAGCATGAGGCACAGCGCGGCGGTCACCGCGTCCGACCCGATGTGCACCATGCTGAAGATGACGTGCGCGAGCGTGCCGGCCCCCGCGGGCACGAGCACCACCGTGTCGAGGTCGCGCAGCGCGAGCAGGAACCCGAGCGAGAACGCGAGCCCCGTCGCGGGCGCCATCATCGGCAGCTCGATGCGCAGGAAGCGCTGGAGCGGCGAGCGCCCCGTGAGCCGCGCCGCCTGCAGCGGCAGCTCGTCCTGCCGCACGAGCACCGCGCGCGCCGCGAGCACGCCCAGCGGCAGCATGCGACCGACGAGCGCCATGACGAGCAACACGGGCGACGGGTAGACGAGGTCCGACGCCGGGTTCCACGGGTGGTTCCAGAGGCGGATCTCCCCCACCGCGAAGGTCACGGCCGGCGCGGCGAGCGGCACGACGAGCAGCGCGAGCAGCCGCCCGCCGCGGCGCCGCCCCCACCGCAGCGTGAGCCGCGCGAGCCGCACGCCGAGCAGCGCGATGAGCAGCCCCGTCGCCGCGGCGACCCCGAGCGACATGAGGATCTTGTCGCGGTGCGCCCCGATGGGCTCGAGCGGCGCGTCGGCCCGGCTTGCCCAGCCCGCGAGCACGACGAGCGGCACGGCCATGAGCGCGAAGAGCGCGACGAGCGCCGCGGCGCGCGCGGGGCCGAGCGCGGCGGGGTCGGCCGCGGGCGGCGTGGCCCCGCGGAAGCGTCCGACGTGGCGGCGCTCGAGCGCGAGCACGCCCGCGAGCGCGACGAGCGACGACACGACGGCCGGCAGCGACACCGCCGCCGCGCCGCCGCCGCTCTGCACGCGCGCCCACTTCTGGAAGATCTCCGACGACAGCACGACGAACGGCTCCGGCGTGCTGAAGGAGAGGAAGTCGACGACGCCGAAGTCCGTCGTCGCGAAGACGAAGACGAGCAGCGTCCCGGAGAGGATCGACGGGAGCGCGAGCGGGAGCTCGACCCGCCGCCAGGCCGAGCGCCGGTCGACGAGCAGCGCCGCCGCCTCGCCCGGGCGCGCCGTCGCGCGGAAGCCGCGCAGCGAGAAGAGCGCGACGAGCGGCCAGAGCGACGCGGTGAGCAGGAAGACCGCGCCCCAGAAGCCGGAGAGCGGCGCCGCCTCGGTCCACGCGACGCCCACGACCCACGGCGGCAGGATGAGCGGCAGCGGCAGGAGCGCGCCGACGAGCCCCGTCCCCCGGCAGCGCGCGACGCACCAGCCCACGGGCGCGCCCACGAGCAGCGCGCAGGCCGACGTCACGAGCCCGAGGAGCACGGTGTGCCCCCAGAGCGTGAGGACCCGCGCCGAGAACAGCTCGGCGAGCGCCGCGGGCGAGGTCACGAGGTCCGCGAGCCCCGCCACGAGGGGCGCGAGGCCGAGCAGCAGCGCGACGACGATCACGGTCACGTCCATGGCGGATCCCTATACTCCCCGTTCATGAGAGCCGTCACAACGACGCCCCCGAGGGCGACCCCGTCCGCGGCCCGCCCGGGCCTCCTCGCGCTCCTCCTGCTCGCGGCCGCCCCGGCGCTCGCGCGACCGGCGCCGGCCCCCGCCCCGACGGCCGGCCCTCCCGCGGCCCTCGCGCTCCCCGACGACGAGCTCCCCGCGCCCGAGGCCCCGCCGGAGCTCGAGGCCCGCGACGTGCAGAAGATGGGTCGGGCGATCAAGAAGTTCACCTCGGGGAAGACGAAGGCGCGGCGCGCGGCGGAGGCCGACGTCCTCGAATTCGGGCGCGGCGCGATCCCGCACCTCGTCGCGGAGGCCGCGACGACGAGCCCCGAGAAGCAGGACAGCGTCGCGCGCTGCCTCCTCGCGCTCGCGGACATGCGGGACTGGGACGTCGTCGAGGCGTCCGTCGGTGCGGACGAGGTCGCGCTCCGCCGCTTCGCCGCGCGCAAGGCCGGCGAGCTCGGGCTCGCGCACCTCGCGCCGGAGCTCGAGGAGCGGCTCGACGACGAGGACCGGGACGTGCGGCTCGAGGCCGCCGTCGCGCTCGCGCGGCTCGGCAGCGAGGCCGGCCTCGGCGCGCTCGCGGACGTCTACCGCGACATCTTCCGGCTCGAGCGCGACCTCGCGGACGACGGGTCGCGCCGCGACGGCCCCGAGCTCGACGACGACGAGCGCGAGAAGCTCCTCGACCAGGGCGAGCGGCTGCGCGAGGCCCTCGCCGGGCTGGCCGAGCACGGCGACCACGACGCGCTCGTCGCCCGCCTGACGAGCGACCCGAAGCGCGAGAAGACGGACCCGGAGGGCGCGGCCCTCGACCGCCAGTCGGCCGTGGCGCTGCTCGCCGCCGTGGGCGACGCGGCGGCGATCCGGGGCCTCGCCTCGGCCCTCGACGACGCGCACAACGTCGTGCAGCGCGACGCCATCGACGCGCTGCGCGCGATCGTCGAGGACGCGCCGCCCTTCGACGGCGCGTCCATCTTCCAGCAGATCAACGAGGTCAAGCGCCTGAAGGACGTGCTCGCCCGGCGGCGCTGACGCGCGCGGTCAGCCCAGCTCGCTCTTCGCCGTGACCATCTTGTCGGCGAGCGTGTACTTCACCGCCTCGTCCGCGCTGAGCCAGAAGTCGCGGTGCGCGTCCTTGACGAGGGCGTCCGCCTTGACGCCCGTCTCGTCCGAGATGATCTGGTTGTACTTGTCGCGCGTCTTCATGATCTCGTTGGCCGTGATCTCCAGGTCGGAGGCCTGGCCCTGCGCGCGGCTGCTCGGCTGGTGGATGAGGAAGCGGCTGTGCGGCAGCGTGAAGCGCCGGCCCTTCGCGCCGCCGAGGAAGATGATGATGGCCGCGCTCGCGGCGAGCCCCATGCACACCGTCGTGACCGGCGACTCGATGTACTTCATCGCGTCGTAGATCCCGAAGCCCGAGTCGGCGTCGCCGCCGGGGCAGTTGATGTACATGGTGATCGGGTCGTGCGACTCGGCGTCCAGGACGAGGAGCTGCGCCACGATGACCGCCATGAGGTCGCGGTCGACGGGCTTCGTGACGAGCACGACGCGGTCCTTGAGCAGGCGCTGGCCGAGCATCGCGCGCTCGGCGGACCACCAGGCGCCGGCCTGACCGTCGAGGCGTGCTCGCTCCCGGTCGAGGTGCTCGGCGTCGAGGTGGGCGTAGACGCTCATGGTGGGCGGAACGGTGGTCGGACGCTCGGGGTGGACGGGGGAGACGCCGTCGCCGAGGGCATCACCGCCTACCTCGCCGACCAC
>JAUIEF010000181.1 GCA_030428785.1 bacterium | reverse complement strand
GGGCGCCGGCGGGCGCGGCGCCGGACCCCGCGGCGGCGCGCGCGGCGCGTCGCGCGGCAAGAAGGGCGGCGGATCCGGCGGCGCGCGCGGCGGCGCCCGGAGCGCCGGCGCCGGATCCCGCACGGGCACGACCTCCTCGCGGCGCGTCTCCTCCGGCGTGTGACCCTCCGCGCCGCGCCATCCACGCCCCGCGACGCGGCCGGCCCGCGCGCGGGCCGGCTCCCGACCGCGCTGCTGCTCGTCCTGCTCGCGGCCGCGCGCGTCGCGGCGCAGGACACGACGCTCGACGTCCTCGACGGCGAGACGCTCTACGACGGCGGCTGGCTCGTGACGCTCGGCACGCTCACCGTCGAGCGCGACGACTTCCTCGACGGCAGCCACTCGACCCCCGACCCGCTGGACCGCGAGGCCGTCGTCCGCGACACGAGCCTCGCCGTGCACCACGGGCTCCGCCACGACCTCCAGCTCAGCGTGCTCCTCCCGCGCGTGCACCGGCGTCTGCGCCTGCGCCCGCAGGGCGGCCCGTCGGTGCACCTCGACGCGCAGGGCCCGGGCGACGTCGTCGGGCTCGTGAAGTGGAGGTTCCACCGCTGGGACGCGCCGCACGAGGCGCTCAACGTCTCGCTGCTCGCCGGCGTCGAGGCGCCGACCGGTGACGACGCCGCGGGAGACGGGGCGCTGCTCCTCCCCGCGGACCTCCAGCCCGGCAGCGGGAGCTGGAACCCGATGCTCGGCGTCGCGGCCACCTACGAGCCGGGCCGGTGGCGCTTCAACGCCGTCGCGCTCGCGACGAAGGGCGGCGGCGGCGGCACCTACGAGACGCCCGACGAGCTCTTCGCCGAGCTCTCCGTCGGCAACCGCTTCTGGCTCGAGCCGTACCCGGGGCCGTTCATGCGCGCCGACCTCGCGCTCCGGCACGAGCGCACGGAGCGCGTGCACGTCGCCGACGGCTTCACGCCCGGACCGCCGCTCGCGAACTCGAACGTGCGGCAGGCGTCCGGCGGCGAGGTCACGAGCCTCGCCGTGAACTGGGCCTTCCGGCCGCGGCCGACGCTCGATTTCCAGCTCGAGGTCGAGCGGCCGCTCAGCCAGCGCGTGCACGGCACGGACCTCGGCGCGGGCACGACGGTCGCGTTCCGGTTCGGCTACCGGTTCTGATCGCCGGAGCTCGCCTGCTAACCTCGCGCCGTCCCCCCGGGAGCCCCCCATGCGCCTCGTGATCCTCGCCGTCCTCCTGCTCGCCGCCGCCTGCGCCGCGCCCGGCGCGGCGGTCTCGCCGCAACCCGGCGACTTCGCGTTCCTCCAGGTCGACCTCCAGGGCTGAACCTGAAACGAGGAGCTGCTCGGTCTCGAGCGGCTCTTCCGGGGCCGGTTCGGCTCCACGCCGCAGATCGACCTGGACCTGCAGATCGCGCGCGTGCGCGTCGTCGAGCCGCAGCGGTTCGACTTCGTCGCGCTCGCCGACGGCGTCGTCCGCAACAACGTGGGCGTCGCGGGGATCGCCGTCGAGGCGGACGTGCGCTTCGAGGACGGGCACGCGGTCTTCGTGCGCACGGGACAGCGCGTGCCGTTCGAGGGCGCGGCGCCGCCCGACGGACGGACGCGTCTCGTCGTGCGCGGCTGGCTCGCGGGGCAGCGGACGGTGCTCAGCGCGGCGCCCGGAGCCGATCGAGCCGCAGGCGATGGCGCTCGTCCGTGAGCCGCAGCACGCCGCCGTAGACCGCGACGACCGAGCCGAGCGCCGTGCCGCCCGCGATGAGGAACATGACGAGCATCTGGTAGCGGACCGCGGTGTCCGGGTCGGCGCCCGCCAGGATCTGGCCCGTCATCATGCCGGGCAACGCGACGAGGCCCGTCGCCGCCATGGAGTTCACGATGGGCATGAGGCCCGTGCGCAGCGCGCCGCGCACGACGGAGCGCGTCGCCTCCCAGCGCGTCGCGCCGAGGCACAGGCGTGCCTCGACCGCCGCACGCTCGCGGTGCAGGCCCGTCGACAGCGCGTGCAGCCCGAGGCTGATGCCGTTCATCGTGTTGCCGAGCACCATGCCGAGCAGCGGGATCGCGTAGCGCGGGTCGTACCACGGGTCGGGGCGCAGCGCCGTGCCGAGCGCGAACACCGTCACCGTGACCGTCGCGAAGAGCATGGCGCCCGTCCCGAGCCCGTAGCCCCACGCGCCCCCGAGGCGCCGCTCCTGTCGCGCCGACACCTCGCGCCCCGCGAAGAGGATCATGACGAGCGCGGCGAGGCCCGTCGTGAGCGGCGACACCGACTCGAAGAGCCAGACGAGCACGAGCCCGACGAGCAGGAGCTGCACGACCATGCGCAGCGCGGCGACGAGCACCTGCCGCCCGACGCCCAGCCCGAGGCCGAGCGACAGCCCGCCGTGGATGAGCAGCAGCGAGGCGGCGACGACGAGGTCGCGGTCGGTGACGGGGATCGTCACGGCGCGGGCGCTCCGTCGCGCGGCGCTCCGTCGTCGGGCGCATTCGGCGCGCCCTCGTCGTCGCCCTCGCCCTCGACGAGCCGCCCCGCCTCGAGCCGCAGCACGCGGTCGGCCACCCGCCGAGCCTGCGCGTCGTCGTGCGTGACCCAGAGCACGGCGAGCCCGTGCGCCCGCCGGGCGCCGACGAGCGCCTCGACGGCGCGCGCCGCCTCCTCGTCGAGCGCCGACGTCGGCTCGTCGAGGAGCAGGACCTCGGGCCTCGTCGCCAGCGCGCGCAGGAGCGCGAGCCGCTGGCGCTCGCCGGTCGAGAGCTCGGCCACGGGGCGCTCCACGAGCGCGGGCGCGAGCCGCAGCGCCGCGAGCGACGCCGCGTCCGCGTCGAGGTGCGCGCCGACGCGGTCCGCCCACCACCCGGGCTCGGCCGGGAGGTAGCCCACGCGCCGCCGCCACGTCGGGCCGTCGATCGCGGCGCGCTCCTCGCCGGCGAGCGTGACGGTCCCCTGCGCCGGGTCGAGGTCGGCCAGCGCGCGCAGGAGGAGCGTCTTCCCGGCGCCCGACGGTCCCTGCAGCGCGGTGCACGACCCGGCCGCGAGCGCGAGGTCCACGGGGCCCAGCGGCCCCCGGCTCAGCCCGCGGACCTCGAGGGTCATCGCCGCTCCGTCGCCTCCCCGTCCGCGGACGACGCGACGAAGCGCGCGAGGCGCCGCGTCTGGTCGAACGTCACGACGAGGCCGGACAACAGCCCGTGACCGAGGAGCGCGCGCTCGCCGCCGGACCAGACGTGCACCGGGACGTCGAGGAAGCGCGCCCGCGCGAGGACGAGCGGCTCCGCGAGGGGCGCGCCGAGGATCTCCCGCGTGCCGTAGGCCGTCCGCGCCGTGCCGACCGGCCGGAGCTCCGAGGCGAACGTGAGCTCGTCGCCGAGGGAGCGGGGCACGATGAGCGCGCCGCCGTGGCCCGTGTCGACGCCGGCGTGGATCGACCGGTCGCCGATCGTCAGCGGGACGTCCGGCGAGCCGGTCGTCGCGCGGTACGGCACGACGTCGGGGTCGTCGGCCTCGAGCGCCCCGCGCTCCAGCACGAGCCGCGAGCCGGGGTAGTCGAAGGTGAGCAGGCGGTCCCGGAAGAGCGGGAAGCCCAGCAGGCCGCGCACGCGCCGTCCGCCGCGCGTGCCGATCCAGTCGTAGTCGTCCACGAGCGTGCGCACGTCGCGGAACACGGCGTCGCCGAGCCGCAGCTCGGGGATGTCCACGAGGTCGCGCTCCACCGTGCGGTGGCCGTCGCTGTTCTGCGTCGTCCCGCTCACGGGCAGGGCCAGCTCGCGCGCCAGGTCGTCGTCCAGGCAGGCGCCGATGCTCGCGTACGTGTCGACCTGGAACAGGTACGGTCCGCGGTCGCCGAGGAACACGTCCACGACGACGTGCCCGCTGCCGTGGTCCATGGGGACGACGACGCGGTCCCGCCCGTCGACCGCGACGGGCGCGGTGCGCGTCAGGTGCGCGCACGCCGCGACGAGCAGCGCGACCGCGCACGGGAGGAGACGGTGCGCGACCGACGTCCGCGCGCCGCCTCCCCGCGGTGTGCTCGCGGTCGCGATCAGAGGTTCACCCAGACGCTCTTCGTCTGCGTGTAGTTCTCGAGCGCGTGCTTGCCCATCTCCCGCCCGTAGCCGCTCTGCTTGTACCCGCCGAACGGCGACGCCGCGTCGAACATGTTGTAGCAGTTGATCCACACCGTCCCGGCGCGGATGGCGGCCGCCAGCCGGTGCGCCTTGGAGATGTCCCTGGTCCAGATGCCGGCGGCGAGACCGTAGGCCGTGTCGTTCGCCTTGGCGGCCAGGTCGTCGACGTCGTCGAAGGGCATCGCGCACACGACGGGGCCGAAGATCTCCTCGCGCACGACGTCCATCGAGTGGTCGACGTCCGTGAAGATCGTGGGCTGCACGAAGTAGCCGCCCGCGTGCGCGCCGCCCGGCAGCTCCGGACCGGCGAGCGCCGTGCCGCCGGCCTCGGTGCCCGACGTCACGAAGCCCGTCACGCGGTCCTTCTGCTCCCGGCTCACGAGCGGACCCATCTGCGTGTCGGCCGCCATGCCCGGGCCGAGCTTGATGGCCTTCGCCATGCCGTGCACGCGCTCGACGACCTCGTCGTAGGCGCCGCGCTCGACGTACAGCCGCGAGCCCGCGCAGCAGCACTGACCGTGGTTGAAGAAGATGCCGTTGAAGGCGCCGGCCGCGGCGCCCTCGAGGTCGGCGTCCGCGAAGACGACGTTCGGGGACTTGCCGCCCAGCTCGAGCGTCACGCGCTTGAGGTTGCCGGCCGACGCCTTGACGATCTCGTGCCCCACCTCCGTGCTGCCGGTGAAGGCGACCTTGTCGACGTCGAGGTGGTTGCTCAGCGCGGCGCCCGCGTCGCCGAAGCCCGTCACGAGGTTCACGACGCCCGGCGGGAAGCCCACCTCCTGGATGAGCTCCACGAGCCGGATCGCCGAGAGCGGCGTCTGCTCGGCGGGCTTGAGCACGATGCAGTTGCCCGTCACGAGCGCCGCGCCGAGCTTCCACGCCGCCATGAGCAGCGGGAAATTCCACGGGATGATCTGCCCGACGACGCCCACGGGCTCGCGCAGCGTGTAGTTGAGGTACCGCGCGCCCGGCGTGTACGGGGGCGCGACGGCGATCGTCTCGCCCTCGATCTTGTCGGCCCAGCCGGCGTAGTACCGGAAGTGCTCGATGGTGAGCGTCACGTCGGCGGCGCGCGCGACGCCCACGGGCTTGCCGTTGTCGAGGCTCTCGAGCTGCGCGAAGACCTCGAGCTCCTCCTCGATCGCGTCGGCGAGGCGGTACACGAGGCGGCCGCGCTCGCGCGCGCTCATCGTGCGCCAGGGGCCCGTCTCGAAGGCCGCGCGCGCGGCCTTCACGGCGCGGTCCACGTCCTCGGCCGCGCCGTGCGCGACGGAGCAGAGCACGCCGCCCGTCGACGGGTCGAGCACGTCGAACGTCTTCCCCGAGGCGGCCGGCACGAGCTCCCCGTCGATGACGAGCGCGTGCGGCGCGCGGTCCAGGAACTTGCGGGTGCGGGCGTCGAGGTCGCCGGCCAGGGGCACGTCGAGGGTGCTGCTCATGGGTCTCCTCCGCGGAACGATGGGAGCGGCAGGATACCGCGCCGCGCGCGCGGCCGACCAGCGAGCCGGCGCTCCTTTGACCGCCCCCGTGCCGCGCGCGCATGATCGCGGCCGTGGCCGACGACGCCCTGACGCTCCACCGCCTCCAGTTCGCGATCACCGTCGCGTACCACTACCTCTTCCCCCAGCTCACGATGGGGCTCGCGCCGCTGCTCGTGGCGTTCGAGGTGCTCCACCGGCGTACGGGGCACGAGGCCTGGGCGCGCCTGAGCCGCGTCTTCGGCCGGATCTTCGCGCTCGCGTTCGCGATGGGCGTCGTCACGGGCATCCCGCTCGAGTTCCAGTTCGGCACGAACTGGTCGCGATTCTCGGCGGCGACGGGCGGCGTCATCGGGCAGACGCTCGCGCTCGAGGGCGTCTTCGCGTTCTTCCTCGAGTCCGCGCTCCTCGGAGTCTTCCTGTACGGCGGCGAGCGATTCGGCCCGCGCGTCCGGCTCGTCGCGACCGCGGGGCTCTTCGTCGGCTCGTGGCTCTCCGGCTTCTTCATCGTCATGACGAACGCCTGGATGCAGCACCCCGTCGGCTACACGGTCCGCCCGGACGGCGTCCTCGCGCTCACCGATCTCTCCGCGCTGCTCACGAACCCGTGGGGCCTGCGGCAGTACGCGCACACGATGGTCGGCGCGCTCATCACCGGCTGCTTCGCGACGGCGTCGATCTGCGCCTACTGGCTGCTCGCCGGCCGCCACGCGGAGGAGGCCCGGCGCGGCCTGACGCTCGCCGTGGCGACGGGCACGGTCGCCTGCCTCGCCGCCATCCAGCCGACCGGCGCCTCGCAGGCGCACATGATGTCCGTGCACCAGCCCGCGGCCTTCGCCGCCATGGAGGGCCTCTTCGAGACGCGGACCGCGGCGCCCATCGCGCTCATCGGGCAGCCGGACATGGAGACGCTGTCGCTCGACAACCCGATCCACGTCCCCGCGATGCTGAGCTTCCTCACCTGGAAGAGCTTCACCGCCGAGGTCCGCGGCCTCACCGACTTCCCGCGCGAGACGTGGCCCGACCAGGTCCCGCTGCTCTACTACGCGTACCACGTCATGGCGGGGCTCGGCTCGATCTTCCTCGCGCTCATGGCGCTCGCCGCCGTGCTGCTCCGTCGCGGGCGCCTGTTCCGCGCGCGCGGCGTCCTCTGGGCGCTCATGCTCGCGCTCCCGTTCCCGTTCATCGCGAACACCGCGGGCTGGATGACCGCCGAGCTCGGACGGCAGCCGTGGGTCGTCCACGGGCTGCTGCGCACGGCGGACGCGCACAGCCCGCAGGTCTCCGCCGGCAACACGCTCTTCACGCTCATCGGGTTCCTCGGGCTGTACGCGCTGCTCGGCCTGCTGTTCCTGTTCCTCGCCGGACGCGAGGTGCACCACGGCCCGGGGGAGGCGGCGCACTGATGGAGACCTTCTGGTTCGCGCTCCTCGCCGCGACGCTCACCGTCTACGTCGTCCTCGACGGCTTCGACCTGGGCGCCGGCGCGCTGCACCTGCTCGTGGGTCGCACCGACGGCGAACGCCGGCAGGTCCTGAAGTCCATCGGTCCCGTCTGGGACGGCAACGAGGTCTGGCTCATCGCGTCGGGCGCCCTGCTCGTCCTCGGGTTCCCGGTCGTCTACGCGACGGCGTTCAGCGGCTTCTACCTGCCGCTCGTCCTCACGCTCTGGCTCCTCATCGGACGCGGCGTCGCGATCGAGCTCCGCGGGCACCTCGACAGCCCGCTCTGGCGTCCGTTCTGGGACGTCGTCTTCTCGCTGAGCAGCGCGGCGCTCGTCGTCGTGCTCGGCGCCGCGCTCGCGAACGTCGTCCGCGGCGTCCCGCTCGACGAGGAGGGCCGGTTCTTCGCGCCCCTCTGGACGGACTTCGCGCTCCCGGTGCCCGGCGCGGGCCACGAGCAGGTCGGCGTCCTCGACCCGTACACGCTGCTCGGCGGCGTCACCGCGCTCGCGGTCCTCGCGCTGCACGGCGCCTGCTGGCTCCTCGCGCGCACGAGCGGCCCCGTGCACGACCGCGCGCGGCGCTGGGCGGGACGCACCTGGTGGGCGGCCGCCGCCGGCGCCGTCGCGTTGAGCGCCGCGACCTTCCTCGTCCAGCCGCACGTCGCCGGTCGCATGGCGGCGCCGGGCGTCGGCTGGGCGTTCCCGGCGCTCGCGCTCGCCGGCCTCGTGGGCGTCCGCCGCGCCGTCGCCCGGCGTCTCGACGGCGCGGCGTTCCTCTCGTCGTGCGCGTTCGTCGCGGGGCTGCTCCTCTCGGCGGCGTGGGGGCTCTTCCCCTTCCTGCTCCCGGCGACGACCGACCCCGCGCGCGGACTCTCGACGCCGGGCGCCGCGAGCGATCCCGACGGGCTCCGCACCGCCCTGTGGTGGCTCGTGCCCGGCCTGGCTCTCGCGACGACCTGGTTCGTCCTCGTGTACCGCGCGTTCGCCGGACGCGTGCCCGCCGACGATGCGGCGCCCGCTCCCGGGGACGGCGCTTGAGTCCGGCCTCCCCCGCGGCATGATGCGGCGCATGGACGCGCCCCCCGCCGACGGCTCCGCACACGCCGCCCCGACCCCGCCGCCCGCCCCGCCCCGCGTCGTCTTCGGCGGCGTGCTCATGGGCCTCGCGAACCTCGTCCCCGGCATCAGCGGCGGCACGATGATCCTGGCCGTCGGGCTCTACGAGCACTTCATCGACGCCGTCGCGGACCTCTCGCGCCTCAAGCTGCGTCGCACGAGCCTCGTGTTCGTGGGTCTCGTCGCGCTCGGCGCCGCGGGCGCGATCCTCGGCTGCTCCGGCCTCGCCGCGTCGCTCGTCCGCGACCACCGCTGGATCATGTACAGCCTCTTCATCGGCATGACCCTCGGCGGCGCGCCCCTGCTCTGGAAGTTCCTGCGGCCGCTGCGCGTCGGCGTCGTCGTCGGGTTCCTCGCCGGCTTCGGGCTCATGCTCGCGCAGTTCCTCGAGCTCTTCTCGACGCGCCTCCCCGACACGACGCCCTGGCTCGCCCTCGCCGGCCTGCTCGCCGCGACGAGCATGGTGCTGCCCGGCATCAGCGGCGCCTACGTCCTGCTCATCCTCGGCCTCTACGAGACGGTCATCGGCAGCGTCAGCGTGAGCGCGCTCCTCGACGACCCGGCCGCGAGCCTCGCGGTCCTCGTCCCCGTCGGCGTCGGCGCGGCCGTCGGCATCGGCGGCCTGAGCAACCTGCTCCAGTGGCTGCTGGCCCGCTTCTCCGCGCCGGTCCACGGCGTCCTCATGGGCCTGCTGCTCGGCTCCGTCCTCAACCTCTACCCGTTCGAGGACCCGATCCACCCCGAGCTCCTCGACCGCCCCACCCGCAAGGCGATCACCGCGATCGTCCAGGGCGAGGACCCCGCGACCGTCGCCGAGGAGTCGGGCATCGCCTTCGACGCCGACGACCTCGCCCGCATCGAGGCGACCTACGGCGGACGCAGCGCCGCGGACATCAAGCTCATGAGCGACGAGTCCGAGGCGTTCACACCGAGCGCCGGGCAGGGGCTCACGGCGTTGCTCGTGCTGCTTGCGGGGTTCGGGGTGACGTGGGCGCTCGGCTTGACGGGGAAGTCCAAGGACGCGTGACGTCGGTGGCGCTCCGCTCGGTCGGTCGCGGCGGGACGGACGCGCTGGGGGGCGGTGGTGGAGCCGACCGTGAGGGCATGTCTGCGGCCCATGCTCAAACAAGTCCTCGGGCCTTCGGCCCTGCGGGAGATAACTGCGCGTGGGCCGCAGACATGCCCTCACGTCGCATCCGGAACGACTTCCACGGCGCGTCCGTCCCGACGCGACCTCCCTCGCTGCGCTCCCATCGTGACGCGAGTGGGAACGCGTCAATGGGTCGGCGCACGGGCCGCACCGATCCGTGCGAGCGGGTCGGGGGGGACCAACGCCGCGCAGAGGACGCGCGAGAGAACAGCCCGGCTCGTCACGCTCCACGTGCTGTCGGATCGCTTCGCTCCCGACGTGACGGGAGTCCGCGGGCGGCACGAATGCCGCCCGTGACGCTGACAGACGTCTCGTCGTCGCGGAGCCGTCGGAAGTCCACCGACGAGTGCGAGCGCGGAACGCGCGATGCACGGCCGGGACGCGCGGGCGTCTCCGCTGCCGTGACATCGTCGGTCCCCCGTGCCGCGCGGAACGCGGTCCGAAACCGCGACGCCTGGAGTGCAGCGAGGAAGGACGCGACGGGCCGGACGCGCCGTGGCGATCGTTCCGGATGCGACGTGAAGGCATACCTGCGGCCCGCGCGCAGTTATCTCCCGCAGGGCCGCAGGCCCGAGGACCTGTTTGAGCACGGGCCGCAGGTATGCCTTCACGGTCGGCGCCACCGACCCATCTCCAGCGCGTCCGGCCCGCCGCGTCCGCCTGAGCGGAACGCCACCGACTCAACGCGCGAAGGCGAGCAGGTCCCGCCCCGAGGCATCCGTGAGCCAGAGCCGGTCGCCGTCGGCGCGCCAGCCCGCGACGCGGGAGAGGGCGGCGAGGAAGCGGTCCTCGACGGCCATGACCTCGGACGGGCACATGCGGCGTGTGGCGGCGAGCGGGCCGAGCGTCGGCGAGGGCGCCCAGCGTCCGGTGTAGCGGTTGCACCCCGCGTCGCCGGCGAGCGTGCCGTCGGAGTGCACGGCGAGCGTGGGCGTGACGGTCGGTCGTGCGTCGTGCTCGAGGAACGCGACGAGCGACCACTCGCCGACGGGAGGCGCCGTCCCGTCGTTCGCGTCCATACGCGGCGTCGTCGACGAGCACGCCACGAGGAGCAGGAGCAGGCAACCCACCGAAGCGCAACGCAGACGGACGAACCTCATGACGATCTCCGAGGGACCACGAGCAACGAAGACGCCCAGCATCTCCCCCCAACCACCACCCTGGCAACCTGCAACACCCTGTCCACCGACGAGTGCGAGCGCGGAACGCGCGATGCACGGACGATACGCAGAGGCGTCTCCCACCTGATGACGTCCGTTGCATCCCCGTGCCGCGCGGAACCTCTTCCGTGCGCGTGACGCTTGGAGTGCAGCGAGGAAGAACGCGACGGGCCGGACGCGCCGTGACAGTGGTTCCAGATGCGACGTGAGGTGACACATGGGCCCCGCGCGCAGTTATCTCCCGCAGGGCCGAAGGCCCGAGGACTTGTTTGAGCACGGGGCCCATGTGTCACCTCACGGTCGGCGCCACCACCGCCCCCCCGCGCGTCCGGCCCGCCGCGTCCGCCCGAGCGGAACGCCACCGACTCCCCGCGCGCCGTGTGTCCGCTCCCCACCCGTCGCGAGCGCCCCCCGAACCGCGCGAGAGCCCGCGAATTCCGTCCCCCGACCTGTCGGGATTGTCAACGTCTTGGCAAGGCACGGCAGACCGTCTAGGCTCGCCGTCTCGTGTCGCCCGCCAGCGGATGGAATGCGACGGCAAGCAGGGGGCGGGTGTCCGGCACATGAAGACCCGGTGAGGATCACACCGTGAGCACGTCAGCGACGGGCGCCGCCGAAGCGCGGCCTGTGCAGTCGAGCGAGGTCGAGCAGCGGAGGCGGCTCGCGGCGCAGCCGGACGTGACCTTCGTGGACCGCGACCAGTTCGTCGCGCTCTCGGTGTCGACGCGTTGTCTCGTGCGGGCGGACGTGCCGTCGGCGGGCCTGCGCGGTCTGCGCGACACGCGCGACGGGCAGCGCTTCTTCATCGAGGAGGAGAAGCTGCGCGAGCTGCGTCCGCGGCGCTGACGGGCCCGTGCTCGAGGCGGCGGAACGCGGCAGCCGGATCCCTCGGAAGGCGTTCGAGGCGGCGCTCCCCGAGCTGCGCACCGCGCTCCTGAACGCGCAGTTCGATCTCGGGCAGGCGCCGTTCTCGGTGGTCGTCGTGGTGGACGGCGACGACGCGCCGGGCTGCCAGCGGATCCTCGACGGGCTCGGGGAGTGGCTCGACGCGCGTCGGATCGACGTCGCCGCCTACGGGCCGCCGCGCGAGGCGGAGCGCCGGTACCCGTTCCTGCACCGGTACTGGAACGACCTCCCGGCGGCGGGTCGCATGTCGGCGGTCCTGGGGAGCTGGTCGACCTCGGTCGTGCGGGACCGCGTGCTCGGCGAGATCGACGCGGCGGAGTCCGAGCGGCGTCTGCGGCACGTCGAGGCGTTCGAGCGCGCGCTCGTGGCGGACGGCGTGCTGCTGCTCAAGTTCTGGTTCCACGTG
>JAUIEF010000180.1 GCA_030428785.1 bacterium | reverse complement strand
CCGCTCGCGCGCCGAGGACCCCTACGACGGCGAGATCGCGTTCGTCGACGAGCAGGTCGGCCGCCTGCTCGACGCCGTGCGGCGCCGGCCGGGCGGCGACGGCGTGCTCGTCGCCGTCACCGCGGACCACGGCGAGGCCCTCGGCGAGCACGGTGAGTCCTCGCACGGGTTCTTCGCCTACGACGCGACGCTGCACGTCCCGCTGCTGCTCCACCACCCGTCGCTCGCGTCCGGGCGACGGCTCTCCGGCACCGTGAGCCTGGTCGACGTCGCGCCGACGCTCCTCGAGCTCGCGGGCGTCGACGCGCTGCCGGACGTCGACGGCCGCTCGCTCGCGGCGCGGGTCCGCGACGACGGCCCCCCGCCCGCGGGTCACGCCGCCTATGCCGAGGCGATCGAGCCGCGCCTCGCGTACGGGCTCGCGCCGCTGCACACGACCGCGGACGACCGCGGGCGCTACGTCCTCGCCCCGCGGCCCGAGCTCTACCTGCTCCCGGACGACCCCGCCGAGTCGCGCAACGTGCTCGACCCGGACGCCCCCGCCGACGACGCGACGAGCGAGCGCGCCCGCACGCTCGTCCGCGAGCTCGCGTCCGCGCTCGAGGGCGCGCTCGCCCGCGGTCAGCGCGACGTGCTCCTGGCCGGCGGGACGCCGGGCGCCTCGGAGGACCCGGCGCTCCTCGACGACCTCGCCGCGCTCGGCTACGTCACCGCGCCCTCGACCGCGCCGTTCACAGGCGGCGACCCCAAGGATCACGTCGACGAGATCGAGCAGCTCCACCTCGCGCGCGAGCTCGTCGCGTCGGGGCAGCTCGCGCGCGCCGGCCCGCTGCTCGCCGCGGTCCTCGAGGAGCTCCCCGGAGCGCGCGACGCGTCGAGCCTGCTCCTGCAGGTGCACGTGGGCCTCGGCGCCGCGGAGCCGGCGACGGCGCTCGCCGAACAGCTCGCCGCCCTGCCCGACCCGCGCCTCGAGGACCTCCTCACGCTCGGCCGCATGCGGCGCGCCCTCGGGCGAGCCGACTGGGCGCCGCCGCTCGAGCGGGCCGCCGCGCGCTTCCCGCACGAGGCGCGGCCCTGGGTCGAGATCGCGGAGGGGCGCTTCGAGCAGGGCGACCTCGTCCGCTGTCGCGCCGCCGCGGTCCGCGCCCTGCGCGCCGACCGGCACGACCCCACCGCGCGGGAGCTCGCCGCGAACCTCGCGCGGGCGCTCCGTCGCGACGGCGACCCGGGCGCCGCCCTGGGCCTCGCGGAGGAGTGGCTCGTCATCGCGCCGGACGAGGCCGCCGCGCACCTCGAGACGGCCGCCGCGCTCCACGCGCTCGGGGTCGACGGTCCCGCGCGGGAGGCGCTCCGGAAGGCGCGCGTCGCGGACCCCGGCCTCGTGCGCGAGCGCGTCGCCCTCGACGAGGACCTCGCGGAGCTCGCGGGAGGATGACGGAGCTCCTCGCGTTCCTCGCGGCCGCCGCACCCTCGATCGGGGACCGCCCCGCCTTCGGCATCACGGCCCCGCACCTCGTCGTGCTCGGACTCTCCGCGCTCGTCTCGCTGCTCTGCGTCGTCGTGCACTACGAGGCGATGAACTGGGCGTCGCGCCTGCTCCCGCGCGTCCACCTCCGTCGCCGCCAGCGCATCGTCGGGCTCATGCTCGTGCTGCTCACGGCGCTCGTCGTCGAGGTGTGGATCTTCGGCCTCGTGTACTGGGTGCTGTCCGGCTGGCCGGAGCTGGGCGGCTTCACGGGGGCGCTCGACGAGGGCGCGCTGGACCTCGTCTACTTCTCGGTGACGACGTTCACCACCGTGGGCTTCGGCGACATCGAGCCCGAAGGCCCGATGCGCATCCTCGCCGGCACGGAGGCGCTCGTGGGGCTCAGCCTGCTCACGTGGTCGGCGTCGCTCGCGTTCCTCGAGATGCAGCGCGACTGGGCCGAGTACCGACGCCCGCCCAAGGAGTGACGGGGCCGACGGTGCGCGTCGCGCGTGCCGCGCCGAGGCGCCCGGGCCGCCGTCAGCCGTCGAGCAGCGCGTCGCCGACGTCGCCCATGAGCTCGGCGCGTTGCGCGCCGTCGAGCAGCCCGAGCTCGCGACCGATGTTGCAGGCGGTGCCGAGCCCCACGAGCGCCCACGCCGCGCGTTCGAGCGTCGCACGATCACCACCCGCGCGGTGCCGCCCCACGAGCTCGCGCAGGTAGCCGACGAAGCGGCCGAAGGTGCGCGCGAGCGCGTCGCGGATCTCCGGGTCGTCCGTCTCGCCCAGGCCCGCGAACAGGACGCGGTAGAGCCCGTGCTCGCCGAGGTGCTCGGCCTCGTGACCGAGCAGCCGGTGCGCGGCGCCGCGCTCGTCGACGCCGTCGGCGAGCAGCGACTCCCAGGTCTCGCGCGAGCTCTCGAACACGTGGTCGATCGTGTCGAGGAACATCGCCTTCTTGTCGGGCCAGAGCCGGTAGAGGATGTTCACGCGCACGCCGCAGCGCTCCGCGAGCTCCGCCGTCGACGCGCGACGGTAGCCCAGCTCGGCGAACGCCCCCGCCACCACGGGGAGCAGCTCGCGGCGGCGCGTCGCTCGGGGGTCGGGGCGGTCCATGCCGCGCGATTCTCCGGACCGCGCCCCGCGCTGTCACCCGCCGCCCTCGCGAGATCTTCACGCCGGACGCACGGGATCCACGCGCCCCCTTGATGCGATCGCCCGGTCCATCACCCGTCCCACACCGGAGCCTGACCGTGCGGATCGTCGAGGAGAAGATCGGGGGCGTCACCGTCCTCCAGCCGGGCGAGCGCATCGACGTCGCGACCGCCCCCGAGCTCAAGGCCGCCACGCAGCGCGTCCTCGGCGAGGGCGTGCAGCGGCTCGTGATCGACCTGTCGCGTGTGGAGTACGTGAGCAGCGTCGGCATCGGCGCGCTCCTGGCCGCCGCGAAGCAGGCGCAGGCCCTGGGCGGACGCGTCGCGCTCGCCGCGGTCGCGCCGCAGGTCCGCGAGGTCTGCGAGCTCACGGGCGTCCTCGAATTCTTCACGGTGCACGGGGACCGCGAGGACGCCGTCGAGGCGCTCGGCCGTCGCGCGGCGCTCACGCTGCCCGAGGAGGTCCTGCTGCTCGTGCTCGAGGAGGAGGGCGGCTTCCTCGACCTCCCGGACCACGCGCTCGAGCACGCGCTCGCCGGCGCCGCGCTCCTGGAGCTCAGTCACCGCGGACGCGTCGACGGCGACCTGAGCACCGTCCAGGTGCTCGACGCGTCGGCCATGGGCGACGAGGTCCTCGACCCCGCGCTCCAGGCGCTCGGCTCGCTCACGCCGCCGCACGAGACCTCGCCCTCGCTCCGGGCGCTCGTCGCCGCGGCGCCCGCGATGCGACGCGCGGCGCTCGAGCGACTCGTCGCGCACGGCATCCTCGGCGAGAAGAACGGTCTCGTCTCGTGGCTCGGCGGGAAGCGCCGCTACCCGGTCGTCGACGGCGCGGAGCAGCAGGAGGTGCGGGCGCGGATCCTCGACCTGCTGCGGAGCGATCGCATCCCCGGCCCGCGCGACGTCGCGATCGTCGCGCTGGCCGACGCGTGCGCGGTGTTCGACGCGCTGCTCGACATGGACGAGATGCTCGACCTCCGCGACCGCATCGCCGAGGTGGCGCGCCTCGACCTCTTCGCGCTCGCGATCCGCGACGCGCTGCGCGCGGTGCAGCGTCGTGGTCGTGACGAGGCGGCCGATGGCCAGCCGGCCCGCTGAGGAGCGCTGGACCACGCCCGCCGACCCCGCCCGCGTCGCGCCCCTCGTCGAGGAGGCCGCGGTCTTCCTGGAGCGACGGGGCGTCGGCGGGCGGGCGCTCCACGTCGCGCAGCTCGTGCTCGAGGAGATCGTCTCGAACGCGGTCCGGCACGGCGGGACGGCGGAGCGCCGCGACGACGACACCGTGCGCGTCACCGTGCGTGTCGACGACGGGCACGTGCACCTCGTCGTCGAGGACGAGGGCGCGCCCTTCGACCCGGTGCGGGACGCGCCGCTGACCGACGTCGGGCGCCCGCTCGCCGAGCGCGCCGAGGGCGGACTCGGCCTGCACCTCGTGCGGTCGCTCGTCGCCGACTGGTCCTACGAACGGGTCGGCGCGGTGAATCGCGTGCGGCTCACCGTGGACCGCCCGGGGCGGCCCGCACCCGAGGGCGTCGGCGGTCGGGGTGACGGCGACGGTCGCGCGGGGTGACCTGCGCGCGCGTCAGTGCGCCATGTAGACGGGCACGTCGAACTTCGCGAGCAGCTCGGTGAGGAAGATGAGCAGGATGCTGAGGATGGCACCCACCGCGA
Organism: bacterium; assembly: GCA_030428785.1. Lineage (GTDB taxonomy): Bacteria > Planctomycetota > B15-G4 > B15-G4 > B15-G4 > JAUIEF01. Next base: position 7,522 of record JAUIEF010000180.1, on the reverse strand, counting down.
AGACGGACGCGCCGGCGAGCATCGTGTCGTTGCCCGCGAGCTCCAGCGCCTCGTCGCGCTCGGGGCCGGGCGCGCGGCCGCCCGTGTAGAACGCGGTGACGACGACCTTGAGCACGCCGCCGAGGAAGATGCCGAAGCTCGTGGGGATGCCGACGAGCATCCCGATGCCGATGCCGAAGATGCTCGGCATCCAGCGCGCGGTCACCGGCCACACCGTGAGGAACGCGTAGCCGCTGCCGAGGATCGACACCCAGATGATGAGCTGGATGAGCGCCTCGGTCGGCTCGAACCCGCCCATCATCGCCTCGGCCATGGCGGCCCACACCTGCGCGCCCGGCGCCGGCAGCGAGCTCCCCTCGCCGATGCCGAGCTTGCCGACGAGCATGCCGAGCACGGGGATGGCCGCGACGGCGCCGATGACGGAGCCGACGAACTGCACGGACGTCTGGTGCACGGGGTCCGCGTCGACGAGGTAGCCCGTGCGGTAGTCCTGCATCATGTCGACGGCCACGGCCGCGAGCGTGCCGCCCACGACGGCCATGCCGAGCATCGCGATGGAGCCCTCCGCCGAGCCCGGCGCGAAGCGGTCCGTGATGAGCCAGAAGAACCCCGACAGCATGACGATCGCGACGAGCCGCACGGGGTTGATGTCCGTGTCGCCGGCGACGCGCCCGTTCACGACGCAGAGCGGGAACGCGACGCCGATGGCGATCGCCGCGACCCACCACGGCATGTCGAAGACCTGCTGCCCGGCCCAGCCGATGGCGACCGACGTGACGATCGCGGCGACGCCGTAGAGCAGCGCGCGGCTCGCCGGCGGCGTGTAGGTCGTCGCGCCCGGCGTGAACCCCGGCGGCACGACGGGCGGCTGACGGAACATGTACGCGAAGACGATCGTCGCGAAGGTCGGCAGCGTGAGCACGGCGATCGCCGCCCACTTGACCCAGTCCCCCACCGCGTCGGCGTGCGCGGTCCCCTCGAGCATGTCCTCGAAGAGGAACGGCACGGAGAGCGCGCCGAGCAGCATGCCGATGCCGACGCGCGGGCCGACGACGAGCCCGATGCCGTAGTAGAGCGGGTCGACGCCGATGCCGACGCCGCGCGTGCCGATCGTGACGTCGTGCAGCCAGCCGTGACCGCCCGGCGTGCTCGTGAGCTTCACCGGGATCGTGAGCAGCGACGCGATGCCGCCCCACACCTTGAGCAGGAACACCGGCCGGTTGCGCTCGCCCGGAGCGACGGGCGTCGTGATGACCCTCTGGATGACGGCGCAGGCGGTCCCCGACGGGAAGAAGTACCGCACCATGTTCTTGCGCACCGTCGTGCCGATCATCGCGCCGAGCACGCCCATGGCCGCGAAGAGCACGATGAGCACGGGCTCGCTGGGCGCGAACTCGGGCCGGATGATGCGCACGGCCGCGTAGGACGCCACGGCGAACCCGATGCTGCCGCCGGCGGAGACCATCGTCTGGCCGAGGTTCAGCGTGTGCACGCTCGGCTTGCCCGGCCGCACGACGTGCAGCAGCACCACCGAGAGCAGCACGGCGATGATCGAGCCCGTGTCGCCCCAGCCGATGAGCAGCGTCGTGTAGATGTTCGCGGCCGCGAGCAGCGCCGCGAGCACCGCGAAGATCGCCCACTCCATCGGGTGGAGCGACGGCAGATGGCTGCCGCCCGCGGTCGCGCCCGTCTCGTCCGCGCCGCCCGGCGCGTCCTGCTGACCTGCCTCGGCCATGGTCCGGTCCTCGCTTCGGGGGGGCGCGTTCTAGCAAGACCGACCCCCGGGCGTCTCCCCCCGGGGCGGCGGGCGCGGCCCGCGCCGGCCCGTCAGGGCGTCGTCGCGAAGACGGCGTTCGAGAGCACGATGCCCGCCGGGACCGAGGCGTCGCCCACGAGGAACTGGAGCGTGAGCTCCGTGCCGACCGGCACGCCCGCCGGCCAGGGCACGCTCTGGGCGAAGGTCCCCGCCGGGCTGCTCGTCCGCAGGACCTGGAGGTTGTACGGGAACGCGTGGACGACGCCGCCGAGCGCCGCGAAGGGCACGGGGGCGAAGGCGAGCCAGAAGACCATGGGCGCGCTCGGCGCCGCGTCGGCGAGGCCGATCGAGAGCGTCGAGCCCGCGGTGAGCGGGCCGTCGGCGGTGAGCGCCGGCACGCCCGCGACGCCCGGCGAGCCGCCGCCCAGGTCCGTCCACACGGGCTCGATCGTGATGCGGCCGCTCATCCCGAACGTCTGGTGCGGCTGGCACACGTAGCAGGCCTCGCCCGGCGCGGGGAAGACGAGCTCGAAGGTGTCCACGTCGCCGCCGAAGCCGGAGAAGAAGCCGCCGTTCCAGGGCGAGGCGCCGGTCGGCGGGCAGTCCACCTCGGCGACGTTGTGGCTGCCCGGCTGGAGGTTCGTCCAGCGCACCGTGTCACCCTCGCGGATCGTGAGCTCCGACGGCACGAAGCTGAACCCCGCGGTCGTCACGACGTGGGTCGTCTGCGCGGCGAGGACCTGCGGGAGCAGGAGCAGCGCGCCGAGGGCGAGGACGGCGGAGCGGGTCGGCAGCGGTCGCATCGTGGGAGCTCTCCGGGTGGTGAGGCGCCGAGCATACCGCCTCCCCGCGGCGACGGCGGGGCCCGGGCCCTCGGCGCGGGCAGCCCGGCCGGGATCGCGCGCCGCCCCGGGCGAAGGCCCGCCTACGCACCTTGTCGCACCGGCCTTCGCCGACTCCCCACCTGCCTCCACCCCGGGGTCGGCGACGATGGGTCTCCTGTCGGGGCCCGACCGGTCCCGCACCCCCGAGGAGCCCGTCATGGACGTCGCACAGATCATGTCCCGGGACCCGATCACCGTCTCGCCGGACCTCCCCGTCCTCCAGGCACGACACCTGCTCGAGGCGGAGGACATCCGCCACGCGCCGGTCGTCGAGGGCGGCCGCCTCGTGGGCGTCGTCTCGGACCGCGACCTCGTGCCCGTCGAGGAGGAGGTCGCGCCGGAGCTCGCCGGCGCGGGCGGCGCGCCGCTCCGCACCGTGGCCGACGTCATGCACCGCGACATCACGACCGTCGCGCCGGAGGACACGGTCGTCACGGCGGCCGTCGACTTCACCGTGGAGCGCATCGGCTGCCTGCCCGTGCTCTCCGACGGCGCGCTCGTCGGGATCCTGAGCGAGATGGACATGCTCGTCGCGTTCTCGCGCGCGTGCCGCGACGGCGGGCTCGTCGACCCGGCCGACCACCCGCCGGTGGCCGACCTCATGACCGAGAACCCGCTCGCCGTCTCGCCGGACACGACCGTCGCGGAGGCGATCGGCACCTGCCGCGGGATCCACGCGCGGCACCTGCCGGTCGTCGCGGACGGGCGGCGCCTCGCGGGCATCGTCTCCTCGCGCGACCTCGTGCGGTCCGAGCGCGCCGGGCGCGCGCACGAGCAGACCGTCGCGGACGTCATGGCCGGCGAGGTCCTCACCGTCGGGCCGCAGGACGCGACGCCCGACGCCGCCGTCCTCATGGCGACCGCCAAGGTCTCCGCGCTGCCCGTCGTGCACGACGGCGGCCTCGTGGGCATCCTCACGCTCACCGACCTCCTCAACCACTGCATGGGGACGCTGCGCGAGCCCGACGGTTCGACCTGAGCCACGCGAAAAAAGTTCCGCGGGGTCTGTGCGCGGGCGCTCGACGCGTGCATGCTCCCGCGCAGTCCGGGGACCGGACGGCGGCCGGAGGGTGTCCGGTCGACCGCCGGGAGCGAACGGCCCCGGCGACGAACGGCCCATGCGCCTCCACCTCGACATCCTCCCGCAGCCGACGCTGACGACCTGCGGCCCCACCTGCCTCCAGGCCGTCTACGGCTTCCACGGCCTGGACGTCCCGCTCGACGAGGTCATCGCCGAGGTCCCGGCGCTCGAGGGCGGCGGCACGCTCGCCGTCGAGCTCGGGCGCCACGCGCTGGGCCGCGGCTTCGACGCGACGATCCACACGCTGAACCTCCAGGTCTTCGACCCGTCCTGGTTCGACGAGGAGACGGGCGCGCCCGTCGCGAGCGCGGACCTCGTCGACAAGTTGCACCGCCAGCGCAAGGTCAAGACGTCGCGCAAGCTGCGCGGCGCCATCGACGCGTACATCGACTTCCTCGCGCGCGGCGGCGTCATCGAGATGCACCCGTTCACGCCGGAGCTCGTGCGCGGCATCCTCAAGCGCGAGACGCCGATCCTCGCCGGGCTCTCCGCGACCTGGCTCTACCGCAGCCCGCGCGAGTACGGCGACGACTGCCACTACGACGACATCCGCGGCGAGCCGTCCGGGCACTTCGTGGTCCTCGCCGGCTACAAGCCCGCCGACCGCAGCGTGCGCATCGCCGACCCGTACCTGCCGAACCCGCTCGCGGGGAAGCACCACTACGACGTCGACATCCACCGCGTCATCAGCGCGATCCACCTCGGCATCCTGACGTACGACGCCAACCTCCTCGTGATCCGGCCCCGTGAAGATCCTCGTCGTCGTCGATGACCGGGCCGAGTGGCCCCTGCGGTTCCGCGGTGTCGAGCTCGTCGAGGCGCGCGAGTACCTGACCCAGGCCGCGTCCTGGCCGGGGCGCGGCGTCACCGTGTTCAACCTCTGCAGCTCCTACCGCTACCAGGGCATGGGCTGGTACGTGTCGCTGCTCGCCGCGGCGCGCGGCCACCGCCCCATCCCGAGCGTCGCGACGCTGCGCGACATCCGCAGCCGGGCGCTCGTGCGCACGCTCTCCGAGGACATGGAGCAGCTCGTGCAGAAGTCGCTCGCGCCGATCCGGGGCGACTCCTTCGTGCTGAGCGTGTACTTCGGGAAGAACCTCGCCGAGCGGCACGGGCGCCTCGCCCGGCGGCTCTACGACCTCTTCCAGGTGCCGTTCCTGCGCGCGAAGTTCGAGCGGCGCAAGGACCGCTGGGCGCTCGCGTCGCTGCAGCCGATCTCCGCGGAGACCATCCCGGCGAACCACCGCGGCTTCGTCCTCGCCGCGGCGCGCGACTACTTCGCCGGCCGCCGCTTCTCGGTGCGCCGCAAGACGACGCCGCGCTACGAGCTCGCCGTGCTCGTCGACCCCGAGGAGGAGTCGCCGCCGTCCGACGACCGCGCGCTCGCCCGGTTGCGCAAGGCCGCCGCCGAGGTCGACATCGGCACGACGATCATCACGAAGGACGACTACGGCCGCCTCGCCGAGTACGACGCGCTCTTCATCCGCACGACGACGGGCGTCGACCACTACACCTACGACTTCGCGCGCCGCGCGGAGAGCCTGGGGCTCGTCGTCATCGACGACCCGGCGTCCATCGTGCGCGCGACCAACAAGGTGTTCCTCGCGGAGCTCCTCGAGCGCCACGGCGTCGCGCACCCGCGGACGCTGCTCGTGAGCAAGGCGAACGCCGGGCGGGTCGGGGAGACCCTCGGCGTCCCCTGCGTCCTCAAGCAGCCGGACAGCGCGTTCAGCCTGGGCGTGAGCCGCGCCGAGACGCGCGAGGAGCTCGCGTCGCGGCTGGACGAGCTGCTCGCGAGCAGCGAGCTCGTCATCGCGCAGGAGTTCGTGTCCACGGACTTCGACTGGCGCATCGGCGTGCTCGACCGGCAGCCGCTCTACGCCTGCCGCTACCACATGGCGAAGGGCCACTGGCAGATCGTCCAGCGCAGCGCGGACGGGCGCGAGCGCTACGGCAAGGTGCAGGCCGTGCCGCTCGACGAGGTGCCGCCGCACGTCATGCGCGCCGCCGTGCGCGCCGCGAACCTCATCGGCGACAGCCTGTACGGCGTCGACGTCAAGGCCTCCGACACCAAGGCCTGGGTCATCGAGGTCAACGACAACCCGAACCTCGAGGCCGGCTACGAGGACACCTGCCTCGGCCCCGAGCTCTACCGGCGCCTCGTCGCCGTCTTCCTCGAGCGCATCGTCGCGCAGAAGCGCGAGCGCGCTCCCGGCGACGCGCCCGCCCCGCCCGACGGCACGTCGTCCGCCGGCACTCCCTCCCCGCGCTGACCGCGCACGCGACACGGAACCATGCCCCCGCTCCACCTCTTCCAGGGTTTCGGCATCGAGATCGAGCACATGCTCGTCGACCGCGACTCGCTCGACGTCGCCCCCGTCTGCGACCGCGTGCTGGAGGCCGTCGCCGGCGAGCCCACCGAGGAGGTCGAGCTGGGCGACACCGCCTGGTCCAACGAGCTCGCGCTCCACGTGCTCGAGTTCAAGACGAACGGACCGGCACCCGACCTCGGCCCGCTGCCGGAGCGCTTCGCCGCCGACGTGCGGCGCGCGGACGAGCTCGCGTCGCGCTTCGGCGCGCGCCTGCTGCCGACGGGCATGCACCCGTGGATGGACCCGCACGCGGAGCTGAAGCTCTGGCCCGGCGCGGCGAGCCCGATCTACGAGACCTTCCACCGCATCTTCGACTGCCGCGGACACGGCTGGGCGAACCTCCAGAGCGTGCACCTCAACCTGCCGTTCTCCGGCGACGAGGAGTTCGGCCGGCTGCACGCCGCCATCCGCCTCGTGCTCCCGCTGCTCCCCGCGCTCGCCGCGAGCACGCCCGTGGCCGACGGCGCGCCGACCGGCCTGGTCGACACGCGCCTCGACCAGTACCGCCGCAACTGCGCGCGCGTGCCGTCCGTCGCCGGGCACGTCGTCCCGGAGCGTGTCTGGACGAAGCGCGAGTACCAGCAGGGCCTCCTCGCGTCCGTGCACAAGGACATGCAGCCCCACGACCCCGAGGGCGTCCTGCGCCACGAGTGGATCAACGCGCGCGGCGCCATCGCGCGTTTCGACCGCGACGCGATCGAGATCCGCCTGCTCGACACGCAGGAGTGCCCGCGCGCCGACCTCGGGCTGTGCACGCTCGTCGTCGCCGTGGTCCGCGCGCTCGTCGACGAGCGCTGGGAGGACTGGGCCGAGCAGCGCACCTGGAGCGAGCGACGCCTCGCCGCGATCCTGGGCGACACGATCCGCGACGGCGAGGAGGCCGTCGTCGACGACGTCGCGTACCTCGAGATGTTCGGGCTCCCGCTCGCGGAGGTGACCGCAGACGAGCTCTGGGCGCACCTCGCCGACGAGACGCTCCGCGGCGACGACGCCGCGACGCGCAACGCGCGCGACGTCGTGGACCACGTGCTCGACAACGGCACGCTCGCGCGCCGCATCCTGCGCGCCGTCGGCGACACGCCCGACCGCGACCGGCTGCGCGAGGTCTACGGCCGTCTCGCGGACTGCCTGCTCGCGGGCGAGCTCTTCACGTGACGGGACGCCGCCGGGCGTGGCGGCCCGTCGTGACCTGCGAGCACGCGAGCCGCGCCGTCCCGCGCGCGTGGCGCGACGTGCTCGACGCGCGGGACGTGCGGCGGGCCGGGCACGCCGCCGTGGACCTCGGCGCAGGCTCTCGCCCTGGCCTCGAACGCGTCGCACCGCGGGGACTCGGCGAGCCCGGAAAAAGGCAGCATGGCCGGCGGTGTGGGCACTCCGTCCTCGCTCCCCAGCCACACCATCTGTTCAATGCCCGGGCACAGCGGCGCCA
>JAUIEF010000179.1 GCA_030428785.1 bacterium | reverse complement strand
CCGGGTGCCGGCTCCCGCGGGAGCGCGCACGGTCACCGACGCGCGGCAGGGCGACGGCCGTCAGAGGTCGACGGCGACGATGTCGAGCACGCCGGACGCGCCCGTCGCCGAGATGCCCTGAGCCGCCAGGAGGTGCCGGCCGGGCTCGACCTCCGGCACGCGCCCCTCGAGCGCCCAGCCGCTCTGCAGCCAGTCGGGGCGCCCCTTCACGCGCGCGACATCGATGCGCTGGTTGCCCACCGGGATCATGGCGACCTCGCGGCCGTCGAGGAGCAGCTTCACGCCGCTCATCGGGACCTCGGGTCGCGTGTCCGCCGCCCAGCCGTCGACGTGGAACGCGCCGTCGCGGACGATCATCCGGTCGACGACGCCCTGCACGAACGAGACGTGCCGCCAGCGCTCGATGCCGCGCACGGGCTGCTTGCTCGCGACGTGCACGTCCTGCAGCATCCACAGCTCGCGCTCCAGCGACACGAGGTGCGCCACGCCGTGCTCGCGCGCGATCACGTCGACGACGCCCTGATCCACGAATGTCGATCCGTACTCCTCGCCGTCGAGGCCGAGGCTCTCGCTCTGCGGGATGAACGTGAAGCCCGACGGGTCCTTCGGCACCTCGGGCAGCACACCCGCGCCGTGCGTCGAGAACACGAGCATCCCGCGCGGGGTGAGCGCCGCGTAGAGCGCCTCGAGCCACTCGCCGAACCGCGCGCGCGGCAGGTGCGAGAAGAGCGAGCTCACGACGATCAGATCGAACTCCTCGCCGAGGTCGAAGTCGACGGGGTCCGTGCACGAGCGGCGTGCGTCGACGCCGAACGTGTCGGCGACGAAGTCCACCGCCGGCTCGATGATCTCCACCGCCGTGATGCACTCCGGCGGGATCTCGCGCACGAGGTGGCGCGTGACCCTGCCGAAGCCGCAGGCCATCTCGAGGATCCGGCCGCACGAACGGAACGACCGCCCCGTCGCGTCGAGCAGGTTGTTCAGCGACGCCACGACCTCGTGCCCGTCGCGGTAGTACTGGAGGCGGGAGCGGCCGACGTTCGCCTGCTCGGCGCGACGCGCCGTGAGGAACATCTCGTCGGCCTCGTGGATGCGCTCCTCGAAGCCGTCGGCGATGCCCGTGAGCTCGAGCCACTCGCGCCCCACGAGGCGCGAGAGCTCGGACTCCTCCGCCAGCGACGCTCCCGGGGCCACGGTCGCCTCAGTCGGCCTTGAAGAGGTGCACGTCGCGCTGCGGGAACGGGATCGAGATGCCCTCGGCGTCGAACCGCTCCTTCACGCGCTTCGTGACGTCGAACTTCACGGTCCAGTAGTCCGCGGTCTTGCTCCACGGGCGACAGACGAGGTTCACCGACGAGTCCGCCAGCTCGCTGATCTTGATGACCGGAGCCGGGTCCTCGAGGACCAGGTCGTGCTGCTTCACGACCTCTTCGATGATCGCGGCGGCCTTGTCCATGTCGTCGCCGTAGCCGATGCCGAAGGTCATGTCGACGCGGCGCGTCGGCTGGGCCGTCACGTTGCGGATGACGCCGCCCCAGATGGAGCCGTTCGGGATCGTGAGGCGCTGGTTGTCCGGCGTGAGGAGCACGGTCGAGACGAGGCTCATGGCGTCGACCTTGCCGGTCTGCCCGGCCACCTCGACGACGTCCCCGATGTCGTACGGCCGGTAGAGCAGGATCATGATGCCGGCCGCGAAGTTCGCGAGCGTCTCCTGCAGCGCGAAGCCGATCACGAAGCCGACGACGCCGACGCCGGCGAGGAGCGGGCCGATGTCGATGCCGAGCTGCCCCAGGCCCATGACGAGACCGAGCAGGAAGACGACCTTGCGCGTCGTGTTGACGAAGAACTCGCGCAGCAGGTCGCTCGACTTCATGCGGCTGCCGGACATCGCCCGGCCGATGACCTTGCCGAGCACGTTGCCGAGGATCTTCGCCACGAGCAGGATCGCGAGGAAGACAAGCAGGTTGATCCCGAACTTGATGCCGCCCTCGGGGTCGGTGAGCCAGGCCTGCGCCTTCTCGATGAACTTGCCGCTCTCCTCGAGGACATCGGTCGGGGTGGAGACGGCCGAGTCCCCGCCCTCCTCGGGCGCGGCGTCCTGCGGCAACCACGAGAGCACGGCGACGAGCGGAGAGTAGAGGAGGTTCATGACCGGTTCCCTTCCGGGTGGATGCGTCGGTCCGGGACGCTCCGGTCCGACCGACGGACCGCGCCTCGGATGCCCAGGCCGAGATCCTGACGGATCACCGGCGTCGAGCGCAATCCGACCAGGGGCCCGGCCCGCCGGAGACGAGGGCGGAGCTCAGCCCCGCGCCTGGTTCGCCACGGCCTCCGCCGCGCGCTTGGCGGCCTCCGGGTCGCCCAGGTAACGGCTGCCCGTCGGCTTGAGATCGTCGTCCAGCTCGTACACGAGCGGGATGCCCGTCGGGATGTTGACACCGACGATGTCCTCGTCCGAGATGCCGTCGAGATGCTTCACCAGTGCGCGGAGACTGTTGCCGTGGGCCGCGATGAGGACGCGCTGGCCGCTCCGGACCGCCGGCGCGATGACGTCGTTCCAGTACGGGAGGAAGCGCTCCACCGTGTCCTTGAGGCACTCCGTGACCGGCACGTCCTCGGGAGCCAGTCCGGCGTAGCGACGGTCGTGCCCGGGCCAGCGCTCGTCGGAGGTCTCGAGCGCGGGCGGCGGGACGTCGTACGACCGGCGCCAGACGAGCACCTGGTCGTCACCGTGCTTCGCGGCGGTCTCGGCCTTGTTGAGCCCCTGCAGCGCGCCGTAGTGCCGCTCGTTGAGGCGCCACGCCCGGTGGACCGGCAGCCACATGCGGTCCATCTCGTCGAGCGCGAGCCACAGGGTGCGGATCGCGCGCTTGAGCACCGAGGTGTGCGCGACGTCGAAGTCGAAGCCCTCCTCGCGCAGGAGCCGGCCGGCCGCCTTCGCCTCCTCGACGCCCTGCGCGCTCAGGTCCACGTCGTGCCAGCCGGTGAACCGGTTCTCCTTGTTCCACTCACTCTGGCCGTGGCGGAGGAGGACGAGCGTCTTCATGGGCTGAGGGTCCGGGGAGGTCTGGTCTTGGGCGGCGAGGCACGGCGAGCGGCGCCCGCGGCCGACGGGAGCCGCCGCCCATCAAACCGGGATCCGCGCGGTCGGGCAAGGCGGGCCGCGCCCCCGGCGCGACCGACGGCCGACCGACTCCCTGGATCGGCGCCTCAGGTCCGCCGCGTGTCGCCGTCCGGGCACCGACCGTCGCGGACCTCCACGCCCTCGAGACGCAGGAGCCGCTCCTTGACGTCGACGCCCCCGCCGTAGCCGGTGAGCCCGCCGTCCGAGCCGACCACCCGGTGGCACGGCACGACGAGCGCGACCGGGTTGCTGCCGTTCGCCGCCCCCACGGCGCGGAACGACCCCGTGCGACCCACCCGCCTCGCGAGCTCCGCGTACGTGATCGTCGCGCCGCGCGGGATCCGCGCGACCTCGTCCCAGACCTCGTGCTGGAAGGGCGTCCCGGTGAGGGCCACGGGGAGGTCGAGCTCGTCCCGGCGCCCGCGAACGTAGTCGCGCACCTGGGCGATCGCCTCGCGCGCGAGCGCCCCGCGGGCCCCGCGTGGCGGCGGCCCCGCCGTCGCGTCCTCGACGAACGCGAGTCCCGTGACCTCGTCCCCCTCGACGGCCACCTCCACCCAGCCGAACGGCGTGCGACCCGACGCCCGCAAGGTGTCGGCCGTCCCTCGTCTCGTGTGCTCCATGCGGCCTCTGACGGCTCGGGCGGTCGCGCGTGACACGGGCGCTCCGGACCGTCCTAGACGAGGAGCGTCAGGGCGCTCGGGACGACCTCCGCCTCGCAGGGCACGCCCGCCGCGAGCTCGCCGTCGACGTTCAGGGGGCCGCCGTCCTCCGCCTCGATCCGGAACCACGGCACCCGGCGGACCGCCACGAGCGGAGAGGAGAGGTGTCGCGCGCTCCCGATGCCGGCGAAGAGACGGGCGAGCGCGAGCCGGGACCCCTCCCGGACGACGAGCACGTCGAGCAAACCGTCGTCGATGCGCGCGTCGGGCGTGAGTCGCATGCCGGTCCCGGTGTGGCGCGTGTTCCCCACGAAGACGAGGTGGAAGCGCCCCGACAGCGTCGCGTCGGGCAGCCGGATGCGCGCCGGTCGCGCGGCGCCCCGCAGCAGCTCGAGCACGCTCGCCACCGTGTACCGACCCGGACCGAGGCGACGCAGGCGCTCGGCGCGACGCCCCACGTCCGCCACGAGCCCCCAGCCGACGATGTTGAAGGCGTGGAGGACGCCGCCCGGGTGGCTCAGGCGCACGAGGTCGAGCGGGCGGCGTCGTCCCTGCAGGATGCGGCGGGCCGCCTCGCGCGCGTCCGTCGCCGCGAGGTCGTGCATGAGCGCGTTGCCCGAGCCGCCGGGGAGCACGGCGAGGTCCGGGCGCTCGCCCTCGCGATCCATGAGACCGTTCACCACCTCGTGGACCGTGCCGTCGCCGCCGAGCGCGCACACGGCGCGGCCCTCCGCGAGCTCCGCGTCGCGCACCAGCTCGCGCGCGTGGCCCGGCGCACGGGTCTCGACGACCTCCAGCTCCAGCCCGGCGCGTCGCAGGACCGGCTCGACGTCCGCGAGCACGCGCACCGCACGTCCGCCGCCGCCGTGCGGGTTCATGACGACGAGAAGGCCGGCCGGGACGTCACGTCCCATCCACGCGGCTCCAACGACAGCGGCCCGACCGGTGGGTCGCACCGGCCGGGCCGCGGGGGTCCCGACGATCGTGGGCTCGGGGATCAGCCACCGCCGAGGAGCGCGTCGATCTGATCCGCCGTCATCCCGTTGAGCTTGTCGAGCTGCTCGTCGAGGTCGGCCTCGAACTCGTCCGCGTCGGCCTTGATCCGCTTGCGGGTGACCTCGCGCCGGAACGCGGCGTTCATCTGGTCGCGGTAGGAGAGGATGACGTCGTCCAGGTCCATGCGGTAGAGCACGAAGTAGGTCTGGTCGATCGGGTCGTGGTACTCGTCCCACTGCTTCGCGCCCGAGATCATCTGGTCGGTCACCTGGCGCGAGATGTCCTGCGTGTACTCGGTCGAGGAGGAGGTGTCCATCGACTCGTAGTAGTCGCGGTTGGTCGCCATGTAGTCCTTGACCATGCTCTGGACGAGGACGTTGACGGTGCGGGCGAGCTCGGTCCGGGCGCGCGTCCGGGCCTGGCTCTGCTGGAGCGCCCGGTTCGGGTTCGAGTTCGAGATGCCCACGGCGAAGATCACGCGCTCGCTGCCTTCGCCGTCGATCCGGTTGGGGCGGGAGATCCACTCGGGGGAGTTGCGGGAGTTCGCGAGGCCCTGGGACTGGGGGCTGGAGCATCCGACCGCGACGACGGCGGTCATGAGGGCCGCGAGGAGGAGGCCGTTCGGGAGGTTTCGTGCCATGGTCTTCGTCCTTTTGTTCAACCGCACGGTCCAGGTGGCGAACCGCTCGGACTGGGGGGCTTGCTCGCTGCGTCCGCCCGGCGATCCGCGGCGCTCGTCGCGCCGATGCTGTTTTCAGCCTGCCAAACGCAGCGAGCCGCCAAAAGGGGGCAACCCCTCCGAAGCACACGACGCCCGTCGATCCGGCGTCGACACCGCCGTCTGTGCGCCGCCGAGCGCGCTTTCCCCTGACGCCGCGCTCGTGCAACGATCCAGGGGCCGGCCGCACCGAGGAACCCGTCATGAAGTCCGCACTCCTCTCTCTTCTCCTGCTGGCCCTGCCGGCCTGCCTGTCGACGGGCGCCGGCGCCCTCCCCGCCTGGGTCGACGCGCCGACGGAGCACCCGGGCTGCTCCCGCCGCGACGTCCTGTGCGCCGTGGGCATCGCCTCCGGAGAAGGGCCGGGCGTGCGCGAGCTCGCGCGGCAGCGGGCGGTGGAGCAGATCGTGTCGTCGGTCCTCGTGTCGGTCGAGAACACGATCGAGATGGACGCGACGAGCCGGCAGGGAGACGAGGGCTCCTTCTGGACCGACGAGATCCGCGAGCGCATCCGGGTCCGCTCGCACCAGGAGGACCTGCCGGGCGTGGAGGTCGTCGAGCGCTGGGTGCACCCCGTCCGTCGCGAGGTCTACGTGCTCGTGCGCGTGCGGCGCGACCTGCTCCTCGACCGCTGGCTGCCCGGCGTCGAGCGCGCGCTCGACGAGGGGCACACGTTCCTCTCGCACGCCGACGACGTCGCGGCCGAGGACCCGGGGCGGGCGATCCACCACACCCTCGAGGCGTGGCGCGCCCTGTCGGAGGCGTACGGCGACGCGGTGAAGGCGAACGTCGTCGCGCGGCCCTCGCCCGACGGCGGCCGGGCGCGCGCCGCCTTCGAGCAGGCGTCGCTCATGCTCGCCGACGCGTCGACGCGGCTCTCGGAGCTCGTCTCGGGCGTCGCGGTGCGGGCGCTCTCCGGTGACGGGCAGCGCGGCACGGTGCGCGGCGAGCTCGGCGAGCCGCTCCGCGTCCGGCTCGAATACCGCGACGACGCCGGCGCCGTCCGGCCGCTCGTCGACGTGCCGGTGTCGTTCGCGACGGCCCGCCCCGGCGCCGCCGTTCTCCTCCCGTCCGCGGCGACCACCGACGCGTCCGGGGAGGTCACCTGCCGCGTCACGGACCTCCGCCCGACGGGGCTCGCCGCCAACGAGATCACGGTCCGGCCCGGCTTCCGGGACGTGGCGCCCGACCTCGCCGACACGCACGTGCCCGCCGCGAGCTTCACCTACCACCTCCCCACGGCCGCGGGCACCGCCGTGCTCGTGGTGATCGACGAGGAGTACGAGGGCGCCCCCGTCTGCACGCCGGTCGTCGAGCCGGCGCTCGCCGCGCACCTCTCGCTCTTCGGCTTCGACGTCCGTTCGCTGTCCGCCGGCCGCGACCCGATCCTCGACGCGACCGGCTCCGCGCTGGGAGCGGCCGTCGGCGACGACGTCGACATCGTGCTCCGCGGCACGGCCTCCAGCCGCTACAGCAGCGAGGAGCGCGGCCTCCACTGGTACCGGGCGACGGCGCGCCTCGAGCTCGTCGACGTCTCGGACGGACGGACCACGGCCCTCGAGGCGGGCGAGGTGAAGGACGCCCACCGGGAGCGCTCCGAGGCGGGCGGGCTCCGGGCGCTGCGCCTGCTCCTCGGCCCGCTGGAGGCCTCGCTCGAGGAGTCCTTCGTGTCGGACTACGTCCCGGGCACGTCGAGGCAGCCCTGACGGCGGCTCGTCCGTATCCTGACGGGATGAACGAGCCCGTCTTCGTCCCGTTGACCGACCGCCACGACCCCGGCCTGCCGCCCGAGGAGGCGGCGCGCGCCTTCCACGACGTCATGCGACGGCGTCGCACCGTGCGCGAGTTCTCCGACCGCCCCGTCTCGCGCGAGACCATCGAGTGGATCGTGCGCACCGCGGGGACCGCGCCGAGCGGCGCGAACAAGCAGCCGTGGCGCTTCGTGTGCGTGCAAGACCCCGAGGTGAAGCGCCAGGTGCGCCTCGCCGCCGAGGAGGAGGAGCGCGCGTTCTACGCGCACCGCGCGAACGAGGAGTGGCTCGAGGACCTCTCGCCGCTCGGCACCGACCCCGACAAGGGCTTCCTCGAGGTCGCGCCCTGGCTCATCGTCGTGTTCAAGCTGATCCGCGAGGACGACGGTCGGCAGGTGTACTACCCCACGGAGTCCGTCGGCCTCGCCGCCGGCATGCTGCTCGCCGCCGCGCACCACGCCGGGCTCGCGACGCTCACGCACACGCCGAGCCCCATGGCGTTCCTGAGCAAGGTGCTCGGGCGCCCGGACAACGAGCGCCCGTTCCTGCTCGTGCCCGTCGGCTACCCCGCCGACGACTGCCGCGTGCCCGAGGCCGCGCTCTCCCGCAAGCCGCTCGACGAGATCATGATCGTGCGGTGAGCGCGCGGCGCCGCGCGCTCTACCGCACGCGACGCCGACGGTTCCGCAGGAAGTCGACGAGCACGAAGTCGCCGAGCCGGCTCGGTTCGGAGAAGTACGCGCGGCCGCGGTTCACCTGCGTGAAGCGGTCGACGAAGTCCACGAGCACCGGGTCGTCGGTGAGCATGAACGTCGTCACGGGGATGCCGAGCCGCCGGCAGTTGGCCGCCTCGTCGAGCGTCTTGTTGACGATGCGCTCGTCGAGGCCGAAGGGGTTCTTGTAGACGGTGCCGTCCCGCTCGGTGAGCGCCGACGGCTTGCCGTCCGTGATCATGAAGATCTGCCGGTTCACCTGCCGACGGGTCCGCAGGATCTCCTGGGCGAGCCGGAGACCGCCGCGCGTGTTCGTGTGGTACGGGCCCACCGAGATGTACGGCAGCTCGTCGATCGGGACCTCGCGCGCGTCGTCCCCGAAGAGCACGACGTGCAGCGCGTCCTTCGGGTACTCGGTCGTGATGAGTTCGGCCAGCGCCATGGCGACCTTCTTCGCCGGCGTGATGCGGTCCTCGCCGTAGAGCACCATGCTGTGGCTGATGTCGACGAGCACGACCGTCGCGCAGGAGGTCAGGTGCTCCGTCTCGAAGACCTGGAGGTCCTCCTCGGTGACGGAGAGCTCGTCGATGCCGGCGCGCCGGATCGCGTTGCCGATGGTGCCCGGCCCGTCCACGAGGCTGATCGGGTCGCCGAACGCGTAGGCGCGCGTCTCCGGGAGCCGTTCGCGACCCTCGCCGGCCGACGGCGCGCGGTGGTCGCCCCGCGTGTCGGAGCGCAACGAGGAGAAGATCGCGTCGAGCGACTCGCGGCGGATGACGCGCTCGCCCTTCGGCGTGAGACGCAGGCGTCCGTCCCGGTCGGTCGCCACGGTGCGCTCCTGCTCGAGCAGCCGGCGGAAGTCGTCCATGCCGAACCGCTCGTCGAAGAGCCCGTGCCGCTCGGCGATGTTCTCCAGGTACCGCAGCGCCTCCTCGACGTCGCCGTCCGTGCGCACGAGCAGCTCGTTGAAGAGCCGCCGCAGGTCGTCGACGAGCTCGCGCAGCGACGCGAGCCGCGGGTCGAAGCGCACGTAGCGGAAGTCGGGCACGCCTCAGTCCTCGAGGCTGCGGACCATGTCGTCGAACGGGTCGCGGTAGGTCCGGCCGTCGACGAGCTCGTGGCGCGAGAGCAGCGAGCTCTGGTGCAGCCCCTCGAGCACGAGCTCCATGGCGGCGAGCAGCGTCTCGTCGTCGCCGGCGTCGAGGGACGACCGCGCGACCTCCTCGAGCCCGGGGATCGCGCGCAGGTCGGAGAGCGCCCGGCCGGTCTCCGCCGCGTCGGAGACGTCGACGGCGGCGCCGGCCCGGAACGCCTGGAGGATCGGCGCGTAGGCGGGCGGGGTCGCGTCGTCGTCCGGGCCGCCGGGAGCGGGCGCACCTTGGGGACGCTTGCCGCGCGCGGGGCGGGCGCGCGCCGCGGGCCCCGCCCCGTCCGCGTAGGGCGCCGGGCACCGGTCGTCGAAGACCGCCTTCACGGCGCGCCCCACGAGGTGCATCGAGACGGTCGTGACGCCCTCCCGCTCGCCCTCGTAGACCAGCTCGACCTTGCCGCAGATCGCGGACAACGCGCCGAACAGGTCGGACACCCGCGCCGCGACGCGCGTCGCGCCGGTCTTGACGCCGCGCCGCTCGGCGCCCGACACGACGTTCTCCATGAGCGAGATCGTCATGCGCGCGCTCACGCCGGACGCCTGGTCGACGAACTCGCTGTCGCGCGCCATGAACGCGACCTGCTCCACGAGCTCCGCCATCCACGGCGTCACGACGACCTCGACGCCCGCGTCGCGATCGCGCCACGCCTCCTGCGCGGTGATCGCCATGCCGTCCTCGAGCGTGCGCGGGTAGTGCGTCATGATCTGCGACGCGATGCGGTCGCGCAGCGGCGTGATGATGTTGCCGCGGTTCGTGTAGTCCTCGGGGTTCGCGGAGAACACGAGCACGACGTCCATGGGCATCCGCACCGGGAAGCCGCGGATCTGGATGTCGCCCTCCTCGAGGATGTTCAGGAGGCCCACCTGGATGCGCGCCTGGAGGTCGGGCAGCTCGTTGATCGCGAAGATGCCGCGGTTCGTGCGAGGGAGGATCCCGTAGTGGATGACCCCTTCGTCCGAGAACGAGAGCTTCTTCGTCGCCGCCTTGATCGGGTCGATGTCGCCGATGAGGTCGGCGATGGTCACGTCCGGCGTCGCGAGCTTCTCGCGGTAGCGCTCGGCGCGGGGGAGCCACGCGACCGGCGCGTCGTCGCCGCGCTCCTCGACCTGCCGTCGGCCCCAGGCGCTGATCGGCGCGAACGGGTCGTCGTTGACCTCGCTGCCCTCGAGCACGGGCAGCTCCTCGTCGAGCAGCGCCGGCAGCGCCCGCAGGATGCGGGTCTTCGCCTGGCCGCGCAGCCCCAGCAGGATGAAGTCGTGCCGCGAGAGGACGGCGGCCTCGAGCTTGGGCAGCACGGTGCGGTCGTAGCCGACGAGGCCGGGGAACACCGTCTCACCGGCCTGGAGCTTGCGCACGAGGTTGGCGCGCATCTCGTCCTTGACCGAGCGGGAGGCCCAGCCGCTCGCGCGGAGCTCACCGAGGGTGCGGGGTCGGGTCGTCATGACGGGTCCTTCGCAGGGTCGGCGGGCGCGGACGCGGAGCCGCCTCCCGGAGGATCGTCGACGGCGAACAGCGACGACCGACCGGCCTCGCCCTCGGGCAGCGCCGGCGACTCGTCGGCATCGTCGTCGTCCTCGTCCTCGACGGTGCCCGTCGCGAAGAGCCCCATCGCCGACGACGGCTCGCGCACGGCCGTCTCCACGGCGGGCGGCGTGTCCAGGGTCCGCGACGCGTCGGGCACCGCGCCGAGCTCCTCGAGCTTGCGGCCCTGCACGAGCACGCGCCGCTCGAAGCTCCCCACCGCCTTGTTGTACGCGGCGACGGCGTTGTCGAGGCCCTTGCCCACCTTGCCGAGGTGCTCCGCGAACACGCCGACACGCTGGTGGAACTCGAGCGCGACGGCCATCGCCTCGTGCGCGTTGCGCGCGAGCTTCTCCTGGCTCCAGTAGATGCCGACGGTCCGCAGCAGCGCGACGAGCGTCACGGGCGTCGCGATGAGCACGCGGTCGCGCAGCGCCTCGGCCTGGAGGCCGGGGTTCGTCTGGAAGGCCGCGGACAGCACGGCGTCCGCGGGCACGAACATGACCACGTAGTCGACGGGCGTCTCGAGCGACCGCGAGTAGTCCTTCTTGGCGAGCTCCCGCACGCGCGTGCGGAGCGCCGCCGCGTGGGCCGTGAGCAGCCGCTGCTGCTCGGCGGCGTCGCTCGTCTCGCAGGCCTTCTGGTAGTCGGTGAACGGCGCCTTCGCGTCGACGGGGATCGCGCCGCCGCCCGGCAGCTTGACGAGCATGTCCGGCCGCTGCCCGTCGGAGTCCGTGACCTGCACCTCGAAGTCGCAGTGCTCCGTCATGCCGGCGACCTCGGCGATGTTGCGCAGCGCCATCTCGCCCCACCGCCCGCGCGCCTGGCTGCTCCCGCGCAGCGCCTCGCTCAGCGCGTGGCTGCTCTTCTGGAGCTCGCTCGTCGTCGAGGCGAGCGACTTCACGTGCGTCTGGATCTCGCCGTAGGCCTTCTCGCGCTTGACCTCGAGCTCCTGCGTGGCCTTCGCGACCGCGGCGAGCTTCTCCTCGAGCGGCTTCACGAGCGCGGCGATGGCCTGGCGCCGCTTGTCGAGCTCCTGCGATCCGTGGACCTCGCTCCGCTCGAGACGGGTCTTCGCGAGCTTCAGGAACTCCTCCGTGTTGGCCTTGAGCGCCTCGCCCGCGGTGGCGCGGAACCGCTCGAGCGTCCGCGCCTCCGCCGCCTGGTGCGCCTTCTCGCGCTCGTCGAGGCGGGCCTGGAGGGCCGCCTCGACGAGC
>JAUIEF010000178.1 GCA_030428785.1 bacterium | reverse complement strand
CTCGACCACCGCCGACCCGCTCCCCGGCGGCCCGCCCGCCGGCGACACGCCCGTCGACGCCCCGCGCCCCGACGCCCCGCCCCGCGCCGCGACCGTCATCCGCACGCGGCGCAGCGCCGTCGCCATGGACGGCCGCACCGCGCTGCCCCGCGCGGCCTTCCACCGCATGCTCGCGCGCACCGTCCCCGCGCTCTGCCCCGTGCCGTGGGACGCGTGGCCCGCCCGCCCCGCCGTGCACCTCGCGCTCTTCGTGCACCGCGTCGACGAGCTCGAGCCCGGGCTCTACGTGCTCCTCCGCGACCCCGCCGCCGGCGACCGCCTCCGCGCCGCGATGCGCGACACCTTCACGTGGGAGCGCCCCGACGGCACGCCCGACGACCTCCCGCTGCACCGGCTCGCGACGGGCGACGTCCGTCGGCACGCCGCCTCCCTGAGCTGCACGCAGGACATCGCCGGCGACGGCGCGTTCAGCCTCGGCATGCTCGCCGACTTCGACCGCACGCTCGCGTCACGCGGCGCGCCCGGCTACCGCGAGCTCTTCCGGGAGACCGGCCTGGTCGGGCAGGTGCTCTACCTCGAGGCGCGCGCGCTCGGCGTCGCGGCGACGGGCATCGGCTGCTTCTTCGACGACCCCGTGCACGCGACCTTCGGCCTTGCGGACACCGCGTGGCAGAGCCTCTACCACTTCACGGTCGGCGTCGCCGTGCACGACGCTCGCATCACGGGACACCCGGCGTACCCGCCTCCTCGCGCGTGACGACGTCGCGCGTGCACCACGCCCACGCGCCCGCCATGACGAGCAGCACCGCGCAGAACGCCCACACCGTCGTCGCGATGGACGACGTCCCGTCGAAGAGGCCGCCCGCGAGCAGCCCGCCCGCGGAGAACGTGAGCGTCATGGCGAGGAACTCGAGCGCGTAGACGCGCCCGCGGTACGCGCCGCCCACGTGCCGCTGCCACCACGCCGTCGACGCGACCCAGATCGTGCTGCCGCCCATGTGCGCGACGGCCACCCACGCGCACGCGGACCACAGCTCGCCGGCCGTCGCGAAGAGCGCGTAGCCGCCGGCCGCCACGAGGAACCCGAGCACGATCTGCCGACGCAGGTCCTCGTCGCGGCTGCCCATCGCCGCGCGCGCGACGATGGGCCCGAGCCCGGTCCCGAGCCCGCGCGCCGCGAAGAGCATGCCGGTCGCGAAGCCCGTCGCCGCGCTGCCGGAGGCCGCGAGCGCGCCGCCCGCCTCCACCGCGCCGAAGCGCTCGCGCCCCACGACCGAGAGCATCACGAGGAATCCGCCCGCCGGCCACCAGAAGCCCTTCGTGAAGAGCACCGGGACGAGCCGCAGCTCGCGCACGTGCGCGAGGCCGCGCCGCAGGTCCTTCGCCGTGAGGACGTCGCGCCAGCGGAACCGCTCCGGGTGCGCGGGCACGGGCGGCAGCGGCAGCCGCGCGAGGAGCAGCGCGCTCACGACGTACGTGCCGGCGTCCACGAGGAACACGCCGTCGACGCCCAGCGGCACGACGAGCAGGCCGCCCGCGAACGCGCCGATCGTCAGCATCGCGCTCCACGTCGCCGCGGAGAGCGTGAGCGCCTCGTGGAGGTCGTGCTCGCCGACCGTGTCCGGCAGCGCCGCCGACTTCGCCGACTCGAAGACGATGCCGACGGACATCTGCGCGACGAGCAGCGCGTAGAGCATCCAGAGCTCGTCGGGCCGGTCGACGAAGAGGAAGCACAGGACGATCGCCGTGCGCAGGACGTCCGCGGCGACCATGAGCGCGCGGCGCGGCAGGCGGTCGGCGAGCGGCCCGGCGAGCGGCCCCATGACCGCCGTCGGCGTGAGCCGCAGCGCGAGCTCGGCGCCGAAGAGCATGCCGACGCCCGCGGCGGCGCGCGGCCCGCTCAGCTCGCCGATGAGCGTGAGCACCGCGACGCGGTTGAGCCAGTCGCCGGCACTGCTCACGACCTGCGCGGACCACAGCGTGCGGAAGCGCGGGTTGCGGACGACGACGCCGAGCATGCGGGGGACCGGGGACCGGGGCGGACGGAGGGCGCGCGAGGATAGCAGCCGCGGCTCAGTCGGCGGACGCCTCCACCGCGACGCCCACGCCGGCCATCGCCTGGAGCACGCGCTCGGCCGTCGCCTCCGCGCGGGGCAGCGTCGCGACGATCCGTCCCTCGCGCATGACGGCGACGCGCGTCGACAGTCCGAGCACCTCCGGCAGCTCCGACGACACGAGGAGCACCGCCGCGCCGCCGCACGCGAGCCCGTCGAGCAACGCGTGGATCGCCTCCTTCGCGCCGACGTCCACGCCGCGGGTCGGCTCGTCGACGAGCAGCACGCGGCACGACCGCTCGAGCCAGCGCGAGAGCACGACCTTCTGCTGGTTCCCGCCGCTGAGCGTGCCGACGGGCGTGTCGAGCGACGCCGCCTTGACCTCGACGCGCGCGAGCGCGGCCGCGGCGTGCGCGCGCTCGGCGGCGCGGTCGACGAACGGACCGCGTCGGTGCCGCGCGAGGTCGCCGAGCGTCTGATTCGCGCCGACACCCAGGTCGAGCACGAGGCCCTCGCGCTTGCGGTCCTCCGGGACGAGCCCCAGGCCGGCGGCGAGCGACGCCCGCGGACGGCCGACGGGCACGCGCGTGCCTCCGACGCGCAGCGCGCCGCGCGCCTCGCGGTCGTGGCCCATGAGCGCGCGGAGCAGCGCGGAGCGGCCGGCACCGACGAGGCCCGCGAGGCCGAGCACCTCGCCCGCGCGCACCTCGAGGTCGACGTCGCGAAAGCCCTCCGGCGACGAAAGTCCGCGCACCTCGAGCAGCACGTCGCCCGGCGGCGACGTGAGGTGGCGCGGCGTCGTCGGCACGAGCTCGCGGCCGATCATGAGCCGCACCAGCGACGCCTCGTCGGCCTCCGCGCGGTCGAGGCTCCCGACGAGCTCGCCGTCGCGCAGCACGTGCACGCGGTCGCAGAGCCGCAGCACCTCGGGGATGCGGTGGCTCACGTAGAGCATCGTCACGCCGTCCGCGCGCAGGCGCTCCATGAGCGCGAAGAGCCGCTCGGACTCGGCGTCGCTCAGCGAGCTCGTCGGCTCGTCGAGCAGCAGCACGCGCGCGCCGGTGCCCACCGCCGCCGCGATCTGCACGAGCTGCTCCTGCGCCGTCGAGAGCGCGCGCATCGGCTGCCGGACGTCGAGATCCACGCCGACCGCCGCGAGGAGCTCGCGCGCGGACGCCTCCATCGCGCGCCGGTCGAGGAACGGGCCGCGCGTCGGCAGCCGCCCGAGCAGCAGGTTCTCCGCCACGGACAGGTCGGGGCAGGTCGCGAGCTCCTGGTGCACCATCGCCACGCCCGCGGCTCGCGCGTCCGCCGGGTCGCGGAAGCGCCGCTCGACGCCGCCCACGAGCACGCGCCCCGCGTCCGGCCGGTGGATGCCGGCGACGACCTTGCCGAGCGTGCTCTTGCCCGCGCCGTTCTCGCCCATGAGCGCGTGGCACGCGCCCTCGGGCACCTCGAGCGTCACGTCGCCCAGCGCGGCGATGCCGCCGAACCGCTTGGAGACGCCCTCGACGCGGATCATCGGCGCGCGCTCAGCCGTCGCCGAGCCACTCCGTCCACCTGGCCTTCACCGCGGGCACGTCCGCGAGGCGCACCGGCGTCAGCGGGTCGACGACGCGCGCCTCCTTCGGCACGGCGTTCAGCAGCACGCGGTCGAGCAGCAGGTCGACGGAGCGGTAGCCCCACGCGAAGCAGTCCTGCTCGAGGAGCACCTCGACGTGTCCGCTCTCGAGGTAGCGGAGCTGCGGGAGGAGCGCGTCGACGGAGACGACCTTCACCGTGCCGGGCTCCCACTTGAGCGCGCCGGCCGTGAAGAGCGGCCAGCCGCCGACGAACGCCCAGCCCTCGATCTCCGGGTGCGTGCTCTGCGCGCGCGCGACGGTCTCCGCGGCGACCTCCGCGACCTCCTCGTGGAAGAACACGCCGTCGTCGAGGAGCGTCATGCCGGGGTGCTGCGCGAGCTGCCGCTTCGCGCCCTCGACGCGCGCCTGGAGGTTCGGCGCCGCCTGGTTGCCGGCGAGGATCGCGAAGGTGCCGCTCCCGTCCATCGCCGCGGCGAGCTCGTCGAGCACCTGCGCGCCGCACGAGAGGTCGTCCGTCCCGAAGAACGCGAAGCGCTTGCTCGCCGGCGCGTCCGAGTCGAAGCACACGACCTGCGCGCCGAGGTCGACGGCGCGGTCGATGGCCGGGGTGAGCGTCTCGGCGTGGCTGCACGAGACCGCGATGCCCGCGGCGCCGCGCCGCGCGAGCTGCTCCACGGCGGCGGCCTGCGCGGCGGGGTCCTCGTCGGGCGGCGTCTGGAAGTCGATGACGACGTCCACGCCGTACACCGCGCCGAGCTCCTCGGCGGCGGCCTTCGCGCCGAGGTGCGCCGCCTGGAACACCTGGTTGCCCTGGCTCTTGCCGATGAACCCGATGAGCACCTGCTCGTTCCCGGACGCCGCGGGAGCGTCGCCGCCGCAGGCGACGAGGAGCAGCGGCAGCGCGAGGAGCGCGACGAGCCGGCGGAGGACGGCGGGCGGACGCGGGGTCATGACGGGCTCCGTGGGAGTGCGCGCGACGCGGGCGCGGTCCGGCGCGCGGGACGACCGCCCGCGTGCGCCGCGCGGCCGCCCATCATGCGACAGCGTCCGCGGCGGAGCGAGTCCCCACTCACCCGCGCAGCGCGCGGCGCGCCCGGAGGTGCTCGCTGAGCCGGTCGACCGCGACGGCCACGACGATCGCCAGGCCGACGATGATCTTCTGGTACTCCTTGCTCACGGTGAGCGTGAAGAGCCCGAGGTCCACCTCGCGCAGGATGTCGATGCCGTTCTCGATGAGCTTGATGACGAGCGCGCCGAGCATCGCGCCGAGCGCCGTGCCGCGGCCGCCCGTGAGGCTCGCGCCGCCGACGACCGCCGCCGCGATGACCGTGAGCTCGTAGCCCTGGCCCGTCGCGGTGTTCGCCGACTGGTAGAAGCCCGCGGAGATCATCCCCGCGACGCCGGCCGCCGCGCCGGCGAGCGCGTACACGCGCAGCTTGACGCGCCCCACGCGCAGCCCCGCGAAGCGCGCGGCCTCCTCGTTGCCGCCCACCGCGTAGATCTCGCGGCCGCCGACGGTCCGCGTGAGGTAGACCCACGCGAGCGCGACCATGCCGAGCATGAGCAGCATGGGCACCGGCTGCACGAACGTCCCCGCGACCTCCCAACGCAGACCGACGAAGCCCTCGGTGAACGACGCGGGCAGCTCGCGGCCGAGCGTCGGCAGCGTCTTGGACTCCACCGCGACGAGGCCGATGCCGCGGAAGATGCTCAGCGTGCCGAGCGTGACGATGAACGGGTGCATGCGCAGCCCGACGACGAGCGCGCCGTTCACGAGCCCGCAGAGCAGGCCGGTGCCCACCGCGACGACGGCGGCGAGCGGCACGGACACGAGGCCGGACGCGTCGGGCGGCAGGTGCTGGAGCGCGGCGGCCGTCGCGAGCGCGGACAACCCGAACACCGAGCCGACGGAGATGTCGATGCCGGCGGACACGATGACGAGCGTCGCGCCGAGCGCCATGATCGCCATCCACGACATGGTCGTCGCGACGTTCGGGACGAGGTTGTCGAGGCGCAGGAAGTTGTTCGCCGTGCGGCCGCCGACGGTCACCGGGTCCGACGCGAGGGTGAGCGCCGTGCCGAGCAGCAGGATGACGACGAGCAGGCCCGCCTCGGCGACGTGACCCCCGCGGCGCGAGGTCGGGAGCGGCGTGCGGCGGTCGTCCGTCGGCATCGACCCACCTCAACGAGGGGCCCGCCGGAAGTCAACGACGGGACGGCCGTCGCCGCGTGCCGACGCGCCGCGGGACGCGAGCGGGCGCGCCGCGCCGGGGCCCGCCGGCGCGGTCCCGCGACGCCGCGCGGGACGAACGAGTATCCTCGGCGCCCCTCGTCGACGTCCCGGGAGACCGTCCATGCGTCCGTCGCCGCTCCGCGCACCCGCGCTCGCGCTGTTCCTCTTCGTGGCCGGCTCCTCCCCGGCGACCGTCGCCGCGCAGGACGCGCCGACCGACGACGCCCCGACGGACGCGATCGCGGAGCCCGCCCCCGACGCGGACGTCCACCCCACGCTCGACGAGATCTTCAATCCGCCGCGCCTGCTCGGGCAGCGGCCGTCCGACCTGGGGCTCTCCGCCGACGGCCGCTGGATCACCTGGCGCTGGACCGCCGAGGACGCCGAGGAGCCCGAGCCCGACCTGCACCTCACCGCGACGGACGGCGGCGCGACGGAGGTCCTCGCGACGCACGACGAGGACGTCGACGTTCTGTGGACGCGGGCCGGCGCCGTGCTGCTGCGCGAGCGCGACGGCTGGATCGACCGCGTCGACGTGGACGGCGATCGCACGCCCGTGCCGCTCTTCGAGGGCGCGCGGCTGCGCGACGTCGAGCTGCTCGACGACGACCGCCACGCCCTCGTGCGCGCGGACCCGGACGACCAGCTCTACCTCGTCGACCTCGCGACGGGCGCGCGCTCCACGCCCGCGGCGCGGCTCCGCGACCGCTCCCGCTGGTCGCAGGTGCTCGGCGACGGTGAGGCGGTCGCGCTCTTCGCGGCGCCCGAGGACGCGGACGACGCGGGCGACGACGACGCCTCCGAGGACGACGCCTCGACGGACGACGCGCGCGTGCTCTGGCTCGTCGGGCTGCGCACCGGCGAGGCGACGGCCACGCCCGTCGAGGAGGCGGACGGCCTCACGGTCTCCGCCGACGGCCGCTGGGCCGTGTCGCGCGCGTACGAGAGCACCGTCGACCGCGAGCTCGTCATGGCGGACTACCTCACCGAGCAGGTGACGATGGTCCCCGTGCGCAACTCGCTCGCCGGCGACGACGCGAGCCGCGTCGAGGTCGAGCTGCACGACGTCGCGACGGGCGAGTCGGTCCCGCTGCCCCTCGACGGCCGCGACCGCTTCCACCTGCGCGAGCTCGAGTGGTCGCCGACGGGGCACCGCCTGCTCGTCGACCGCGTGAGCAACGACGTCCACGTGCGGCAGGTCCTCGTGTTCGACCCCGAGGCGCGCTCCGGCACGAGCTTCGTCGTGTGCTCGGACCGCGACGACGCGTGGGTCGGCGGCCCGACGCAGTGGTCGTCCTGGTCGGACGACGGCGCGTGGGTGCTCTTCACGTCGGAGCGCAGCGGCTTCAACCACGTCTACCGCGCGCGGCCGGACGGCTCGGAGCTCACGGCGCTCACCGAGGGCGCGTGGGAGGTGCAGCGCGTCGAGCGGCTCGAGGACCACGGCCGGCTGCTCGTCGCCGGCGCGTCGCCGGACGACCCGACGGTGCGGCAGCTGCGCCTCGTCGACGTGGAGACGGGCGCGCAGCAGGTGCTCACGGGCGACGACGGGTGCGCGCTCGCCGGCGGCTGGTCGCGCCGCGACCCGGGGCGCCCGCGGGTGAGCCGCGACGGGAGCACGCTCGTCTACACCTGGGAGACGCTCGGCAGGCCGGGCGACCTCCACGCGCTGCGGCTCCCGGCGACGCTCGGCGACCCGTTGCCCGCACCCGTCCGCCTCACGGACGTCGTGCCGGACGCGCTCGACGAGCTCGACCTCGTGCAGCCCGAGGTCATCACCTACGAGAACCCGGACGACGGCGCGACGGTGCACGCGCTCCTCTACCTGCCCGAGCCGTACGACCCGACGGTGCGCCACCCGCTCGTCGTGTTCGTGCACGGCGCCGGCTACCTGCAGAACGTCACGCGCTCGCGCACCTTCTACGACGTCGACAAGCTGTTCCACCACCGGCTCGCGCGGCGCGGGTACGTCGTGCTCGCGCCGGACTTCCGGCACAGCGCGGGCTACGGGCGCGACTTCCGCGCGGACATCCACGGGTACATGGGCGGCAAGGACACGGACGACGTCGTCGCCGGCGTGCGCCACCTCGAGCGGATGGGGCTCGTCGACCCGACGAAGGTCGGCGTGTACGGCGGCTCGTACGGCGGCTTCCTCACGCTCATGTGCCTCGCGCGCTACCCGGACGTGTTCTCCGCGGGCGCCGCGCTGCGCTCCGTGACGGACTGGCGCACGTACCACGCGGGCTACACGAACCCGCGGCTCGGCTCCCCGGAGGACGACCCGGAGAACTACGAGCGCAGCAGCCCCATCGACCTCGTGGCGGACATCGAGGACCCCGTGCTCATGCTCCACGGCATGAAGGACGACAACGTCTTCGCCCAGGACTCGATCCGCTTCATCGAGGAGCTCATCCAGCTCGGCAAGGAGTTCGACGCCATGCTCTACCCGAGCCAGGCGCACGGCTTCACCGACCCGGAGAGCTGGGTCGACGAGTACCGTCGCATCGAGCGGTACATGGACCGCTGGGTCAGGCGCTGACGGTCGCGCGCAGGCGCGCGCGCGTCGCGTCGTCGACGAAGGCCGCCTCGACGGCCGCGGCGGAGAGCACGCGCAGGTCGTCGAGCCCCAGCCCCCACGTCCGCGCGGCGAGCAGGTACTCGTCGGTGAGCGTCGTGTCGCAGACCGCGGGGTCGTCCGTGGCGAGCGTCACGCGGTGGCCGGCGCGGCGCAGCGCGTCGAACGGGTGCTCGTCGAGGCCGGCGACGGCGCCCGTGGAGAGGTTGCTCGTGAGACAGCACTCGAGGGCGAGGCCGGCGTCGCGGACGCGTTCGGCGAGCCCGGCGTCCTCGCGCAGCGCGACCGCGTGGCCGAGGCGCGTCGCGCCGAGCACGTCGACGGCCTCGCGCACCGACTCGGGGCCCGCCGCCTCGCCCGCGTGCACGGTGAGCGGCAGGCCGCCCTCGCGCGCGCGCCGCAGCGCGTCGGCGAACGGCCGACCCGGGAGGTCCTCGGGTCCGGCGAGGTCCATCCCCACGACGCCGCGGTCCGCGTGGCGCAGCGCGAGGTCGACGAGGCGCGCGTTCTCCTCGACGGGCAGCGGCCGGTAGCCGCACACGATGACGCCCCACGACACGGGGGAGTCCGCGTCCGCGAGCGCGCCGAGCACCTCCTCGAGCACGGCCTCCGGCGGGTAGCCGTCCGCCGCCTGGAGGCTCGGGCAGAACCGCGCCTCGACGTGCACGACGCCGTCGGCCGCCGCGTCCTCGAGCAGCTCGCGCGCGAGCCGCCCCGCGGCGCCCGGCTGACGGAGCACCGGGTAGAACGTCTCGAACACGGTGAGGAACTCGCGCAGCGACCGGCAGTCGGACCCGACGCGCACGAACGGCTCGAGCGCGTCGACGGTGTCGGCCGGCAGCGCGTGCCCCGCGGCGTCCGCGAGCTCGAGCAGCGTCGCGGTGCGCGCCGCGCCGTCGAGGTGGCAGTGCAGGTCGAGCTTCGGCAGCGCGCGGACGGCGTCCGCGTCGACGAGGGCTGCTGCGCCGTCCCGCGCGGCGCCCACCTCAGCCGCGCCCCGCGCTCCCGGACGAGCCGGAGGCCGCCTCCCGCGCGGGCGCGTCCGCCGCGGCGCCCCCGGCGGCGGGCGCCGCGTCGTCGGGCTCGTCGTCCTCGATCTCCGCGAGGTCGTCGGCGCGCACGCTCCTCACGGAGCGCTCGGTGAGATAGGTGTTGTCCGCGAGGCCGTGTCGCAGGTCCTGCCGGATGGCGGCCGCGTCCTCCGACGTGAGCTCGCCCGAGACCACGAGCCGGTCGAGCGCCGCGTCGTAGCGCGCCCCGAGCCACGCCTGGTCGTAGCCGACGTAGCCCAGCACCTTGGAGACGGGCTCGCCGTGGAGCGCGTGCTCGAAGGTCGGGCGCCCGGCCGCGTCGAACCCGACGTGCACCGTGTCCGTGTCGCCGAACAGGTTGTGCAGGTCGCCCAGCGTCTCCTGGTACGCGCCGACGAGGAAGATGCCGAGCATGTACCGCTCGCCGTCGCGCAGCGGGTGCACCTCGAGCACGTTCTTCACGTCGCGCAGGTCGGCGAAGCGGTCGATGCGGCCGTCGCTGTCGCAGGTCATGTCGCCGAGCACGGCGCGCGCCGTGGGCTCCTCGTCGAGCCGGTGGATGGGCATGACGGGGAAGATCTGCCGGATGGCCCAGTGGTCGGGCGCCGACTGGAAGACGCTGAAGTTGCAGAAGTAGATGTCGGCGATGCGCTCGTGCAGGCCCTCGAGGTCCTCGGGCACGTAGTCGAGCTGCGCTGCGACCTTGGCGGCGCGGTCGCAGGTCGCGAAGAAGAGGTTCTCGCAGAGCGCGCGCGTCGGCAGGTCGACGAGGCCGAGCTTGAAGCGCTGGAGGAGCTCGTCGCGCAGGCTCAGCGCGTCGTGGTAGCACTCGAGGACGGTCTTCTGCGCCATGCGCTCGAGGTTGTCGCGGAAGGCCGTGACGATGTCGGCCTCGTCCTCGCCCACGTCGTCGACGACGCCGTCGCGCGAGAGCCGCGAGCAGCCCGTGACCTCGACGACCATGAGCGAGTGGTGCGCGACGAGCGCGCGCCCCGTCTCCGTGACGATGTCCGGCACCGGCTGCTCGGCCTTCCGACACGCGTCCTGCACCGTCCAGACGACGTCGTTCGCGTACTCCTGCTCCGTGTAGTTGCGGCTCGACACGAAGTTCGTGCTGCTGCCGTCGTAGTCGACGGCGAGGCCGCCGCCCACGTCGAGCAGGTCGAGCGGGCAGCCCATGCGGCGCAGCTCGACGAACATCCGGCTGGCCTCCTTGAGCGCCTCCTTCCACGGCCGGATCGCGGTGATCTGGCTGCCGATGTGGAAGTGCAGGAGCCGCACGCGCTCGAGCAGGTCGACGTCGCGCAGCCAGGCGACGGCCTCGACGAGCTGCGTCGCCGAGAGCCCGAACTTGGCGCGGTCGCCCGCGGACGACTCCCAGCGCCCGGCGCCGCGCGCCACGAGCCGGCTGCGCAGCCCGAGGAACGGGCAGGCGTCGCGCCCCTCGCGCTCGACGACGCGACGGATGGTCTCGATCTCGGACGGCTTCTCGATGACGACGACCACCTCGTGCCCGAGGCGCGTCGCGAGCACGGCGCCCTCGATGTACGACTCGTCCTTGTAGCCGTTGCAGACCATGAGGCTCGGGCGCTCGAGCAGCGCGACGACCGCGAGCAGCTCCGGCTTGCTGCCGACCTCGAGGCCCAGGCCGACGTCGCGCCCCGCCTCGAGCAGGCCCTCGACCACCGAGCGCTGCTGGTTCACCTTGATGGGGTACACGGGGCGGTAGCGGCCCGCGTAGCCGTGCTCCTCGGCGGCCTTGCCGAACGCGTCCGTGAGGCAGCGCAGGCGGCTGCCGAGGATGCCGTCGAAGCGGATGAGCAGCGGGAGCGACATGCCGCGCCCGCGGGCCATGTCGACGACCTCCGTGAGGGCGACCGAGGGGCCGTCCTCGCCCTCGGGCGTCACGCGCAGGAGCCCGTCCGGTCCGGAGCGGAAGTACGGATCCCCCCAGCCGTGGAGGTTGTAGAGCTCCGCGCTCTTGTCGGGGCTCCAGGAGCCGGAGGTGGCCATGCGCGGGATCCTCCGCAGGCGATTGCCGTGTGCCGCCGGGGCGGCGGCGCGGCACTATATCACGCAGGTCTCCGGGCACGCCTCGCGCCGACGCCCGCCCCGAGCCGCCCCGCACCTCTTTCGTCCAATGTCATGCCGTGCACTCGGTTCCGCTCGTCCTTTGCCGCGCCGATCCGGATCTCGAGTCCTGCGATCGGCTCGCCGCCCGGGATGCCCCGGGGCCGGCGGCCCGTACCGGGCCCGCGCGTACCGGGCCGCGGAGTTCGCGGCTCCTACCTCCCCACGCAAGGAAAGTGCCGGGGCGTAGAGGACGCAATTACTTGCACGATCTTCGCGGGTGAGGCGTCCGAGGAGCGCTTCTGGCACGGCGGGGTGTGTCATGGGCGACACGTGTGCCCGGGGCGCACGAGGGGG
>JAUIEF010000177.1 GCA_030428785.1 bacterium | reverse complement strand
CCCGGCGCGACCCGCACCGCGATCACCGCCGCGGCCGGCGCCGCGCGCGACACGGGCCGCGACCGCCTCGCGGAGCGCCTCGAGCGCCTCGGCGGCGCGGCGCCCGTGCCCTTCGAGCTGCTCACGGACGCGGGCGACGACCTCGTCGTCGTCACGGGTCCGGACGCCGACGGCCCGCCGACCTGGATGGACGTCGGCTGGGTCCCCGCGCGCAACCGCGCGTGGTCGGACGCGCTCGAGGAGGGCATGGCGCTCTTCCAGCGGACGCTCCCGATCCCGCCCGGCGCGCGGCGTGCCGAGGACGAGCTGCTCGCGCGCATCGTCGCGGCGGAGCTCATCGCGCGCGGCGGCGAGCACCGCGGCTCGGTCGGGCCGGGCACGCACCTGCCGCTCGACAAGGCGCGTCTCGCCGACGAGCCGCGCACGGACATCGTCTGGCGCAACGTCACGAAGGCCGGCTGGTACGGGCGGCGCGTGCTGCCCGTCGGTCAGCGGCTGCTCCACCCGGACACCGCGGCGCGGCTCACCGCGCGCGGCCACGCGCTCTGGTACGCGACGCGCTACGCGATGTACCAGCTCGGCCCGCAGTTCGTCGGCACGGACGCCGGACCGGTGCCGCACAAGGAGTGGTTCGGCGAGTTCTGGGGGCCGCTGCAGATCGCTCGCGCGGACGTGCTCTCGACGCGCGCGCACGACTGGCTCGCGGAGGGCGGCGTGCACCGCGCGAGCGTCGCGGACGAGGTGCTCGTCGCGGCGGTGACCATGGCGTTCGTCGCGGCGGCGGAGACGTCGACGGGCGAGGCGCCGCCCGCGCACGCGACCGCCTCGGCCATCGAGCTCGGGGTGCTCGTGCGCGAGCGCGCGCTCGTGCGGACGGACCTCGGCTGGCGCCTCGACATGCCGCGCGCGCGCGAGGTGTGGGCGGACCTCGTCGAGCGGCTCTTCGCGATCTGGTGCTCCGGCGACCGCGCGGACGCCGAGCGCCTCGTCGCCGAGCTCGGCGCGCCGGACCCGAACCTCGTGTCGGCGATCGAGGCGGTCGCGGACCTGCCGCCGTGGCGCGGCGAGCTGCGCATGCGGGTGCTCGGCCTGCGCTGACGGAAGCGCGGTCCGCGCGATCCCAATCACGCGCCCGGCGTCGGGCACGCGGCGCCGCGCACGGAGGCACACGCATGGACGATCTCGATCGCTGGTTCGCGGGCTGGGGCACGCTGAGCCTCGTCAACGCCGGCCTCGCCCAGGGCAAGGGCCGGAGCGGATTCAACTGGTGGGTCCTCAGCCTGGTCCTCGGGCCGGTCGCCACGCTGCTCCTCGTGGCGTTCTTCGACCCGCTCGAGGAGTGAGCGGGCGACGCGCCCCGCCCCCCGGCGCAGCCGTTACACTCCGCGTGACCGGTCCTCCTCGGAGCCGGCGCATGGAAGAGGGTCCGGGAGAGCCACCGAGATGAGCGTCGGCCGCACCGTGAGGCACGCCCTGCCGGTCGCCGCAGCGGGCTTCGCGCTGAGTCTCCTCCTCATGTGGGCGACGCGGCCGCCGAAGCTCACGCACTGGATCGGCACCGACGCGAACCGGCTCGCGGGCGTGTGGCGGCTCGCCGGCGAGGGGGACGATCGCGGTGTCCTCTCGATCGACCTCACGCACTGGCTGGGCCGGGAACAGCACACCCGGGAGCTCGTCGACGTCCTCGGGACGCGTCACCTCGTCGCGAGCGGCGTGGTCGAGCGGCCCGACGGCTCGCGGGTCGAGCTCCACGCGCCGCGGCCCGAGGGCGACGACCCGCGCCGGGTGTTCTTCCTGCAGCCGGTCCGACGCCACGGCGACAGTCCGTTCCGGTACGACGTCGCGGGTGAGTGGACCTACGAGTTCCGGGACGCCGCGGGCGACACGCGTGAGCGGCTCGTCCTTGTGCCGGTCGACGGCATCGGCGGACCGCGCACGTTCGACCTCGTGGAGCGGCCGCGCGCTCCGTTCCTCGAGCCGCTGGAGGGCGTGCGCGGTGGGTGAAGCGCATCGGATCTCCCGCGGCTGTCTCGCGCTCCTCGTCGTGGCGGCGCTGCACGCGTGCGCGACACCGGCGCCGCGTGATCGCGACGCGCTCTTCGCGGCCGCGCTCACGCTGGACCGCGGCGCCGACGAGTCCGCCGCGCTCGCGGCCCTCGGGCCTCCCGACCGGATCGTGCCGCGCGAGGGTGACGACGACATCGAGCTCTGGCGGTACGACTGCGTCGACGCGTCGACCGGCGGCGCCACCTGGCTCGAGGTCGCGATCGCGACCGCGCCGCAGGTCGACATCACGGCGTTCCGAGCGGCGATGGCCGAGGCGAGGGCCGCAGTGCCGTCGCCGGAGGGTGACGAGCCTCGATGGTCGCGGTCCCTCGCGTCGCTCGTCGGCGAGGAGGTGACGGCGGACGTCCGAGGCGCCCTCGAGGGAGGCGGGCTGTTCCGTCAGCTCGACCCGAGCATCGAGCGGGACGCGCGCCGATTGGAGGACGTCCTGGATGCGGCGGACCGACTCCTCGAGCACGCGAGTCGCGACGACGCGCCGCCCGCGAGACGCGTCGTGCGTTGGATCTGGATGAAACCCGTCGCCTGGCCCGACGACTGTCGGACGCACGACGGCCGCGCGACCCGGGCTCCGGGTCACGCGGCCGTGGTGCGTGGTGCGGTGACGTCGCGCGGCGTCACGCGAGCGTGACGAGCGCGCGCGCACGCGGCGCTCAGTGGGCGGCGGCCACCGGCTCGTTCGCGGCCTTCCAGGCCTTGATGCCGCCCTCGAAGTCGAAGACGTTCGTGTAGCCCTGGGTGTCGAGGCGCTTGGCCGCCTCCTCGGAAGCCGGGCAGTCCGGTCCCGCGCAGTACACGACGATCTTGCGGTCCTTCGTGCCGGCGAGGTTCGCCACCTGCTCCTCGAAGTCCTGCGCGCCGATCGGCACGTTCTGCGAGCCGGGGATGTGCTCGACCTCGTGCGAGGCGGCGTCCAGGACGTTGAGGATGAGTGCGTTGTCGTGCTTCAGGATCCACTGCTTGAGGGTGTCGACTTCGAGGGTCTTCATGGGGACTCCTTCCGGGGTGGTGAGGATGGTGAGAGAGGTGCGCGCGCGGTACGTCAGTCCTCGAGGCGCATGCCGAGCTTGAGCGAGACCTGGTACTCGGCGACCTCGCCGTCCTCGATGCGGCCGCGCAGCTCGCTCACCTCGAACCAGTCGAGGTGGCGCAACGTCTTCGACGCCTGCTTCACGCCGGCGTCGACGGCCTTCGCGAAGGACTCGGGGGAGGTGCCGACGATCTCGATCTTCTTGTAGGTGCTCATGGGGTGGGACCTCGGGAGGGTGGGGCGGAGGGTGCGTGCGAGCGACGGCCGCGGTCAGCCGTCCGCGCAGACGTCGGCGAGCACGCGGTTCGCCATGGGCCGTGCCTTCTCGTGGCCGGCCATGTCGCCGAGGCTCACGATGCCGGCGAGCTTCTCGTTCCCGTTGCGCACGAGGACGCGGCGCACGCCGTGCTCGGTCATGACGCGCGCGGCGCTCGCCAGCGGGTCGTCGGCCTCGCACCACAGCGGCGCGTCCGCCATGACGTCGCGGACCTTCGTCGTCGCCGGGTCCTTGCCCTCGGCGACCCCGCGCAGCACGAGGTCGCGGTCGGTCACGACACCGACGGCCTCACCTTTGTGCACGACGGGCAGCGCGCCGACGCCGAGCGCCTTCATCTTGAGCGCTGCGTCCTGGAGCGTGCCGTCTCGGAGCACGCACTCGACCTGTTCCGTCATGACCTCGCGGACCTTCATGGGACCTCCTGGTGGGTGGGGCGGGTGGCGATGGGTGTGCGGTGGCGCGCGGACGACGTCGCCGCGCGTCGACCATGGGTGCTGCAAGCGCCGTGCCGATCACGCGGCGCGGCGGCGCGCGCGGCCGTCGACGCTCAGGCGCGCGGACGAAGGAGAGCCTCCGGGACGTGCGGATCCCGGAGGCTCTCGGGGGAGACCCGTGCGGACGGGGACGTCGTTGCGTGATTCGCGGGGAGGATCACTGGCAGTGGGGCGCTGGTCACGTCCCGACGTCCACGCCTCGCACGAGGAGTTCGTTGATGACGCGCACCGCGCCGGCGTCGAGCGCGCGTTCGGCGGCGACGAGCCGCTCGCGGGCGCTGTCCACGGTTCCGCGGAGCGTCGCGACGCCCGCGGTCACGTCGATCTCGACCTGCTCGCGGTCCACGAAGGGCGACCACGCCAGCTCGGACGCGATGCCGGTGCGGAGGGCGGCGTCCGGCTCGACGGACCGCTCGAGCGCGTCGATGCCGACGTCCCGGAGCACGGGGTCCCAGTCGTGGGCGACGGGGCGCCAGGTCACGTGCGGCGGCGCGTCGCGCACGGTCAGGTCGTTGCGGAGCGCGCGGACGCCCGACACGCGGGCGACGACGTCCTCGGCCTGGGCGCGGGCGAACCACGTCGAGACCTCGCCGTCGAGCACTGCCAGGCCGTCCTCGACCGTCACGAGCACCGGTTCGTCGTGCACGACCATGTCGCGGGCGAGCGCCTCGTGCGCGCGCTTCTCGACGACGGCGGCGGACGACGGCTCGGCGGGCTCGACCGTCAGCAGGTTGTGCACGGAGCGCACGCCGGTCGTGTTGCGCGCGTCCTCGGCGGCGGCGCGGCGCGCCTTGAGGCTGTCCACCGTGCCCTGGAGACGGACGACGCCGTCCAGCACGGTGACGTCGGGCTCGAAGGCGACGACGCGCGGGTCGTGCACGAGCGCGTCGTAGACGGCCTGCTTGATCGCGTCGTCGGCGGGCGGGCTGTCCATGGCGCGCGCCGGGTGGTTCTTCCACCACGCGACGTGCAGGCCCGACGTGTCGACACGGTCGACGCCCTCGACGGACGCGAGCGACCGCACGAGCGCCACCTGCGCGTGGCTGGCCACGGCGCCGGCGAGCACGACCCGGCCGTCCTCGACCGCGACGTCGATCCGGTCCTCGTCGACGAGGACGTTCCACTCGAGGCGGCCCTCGACGTCGTCCTTGATCTCGGCGTCGGAGCGCGTGCCGTCGTGCGCGACGGTCAACCGGTTGTCGACGGAGCGCACGCCGTGCACGCCCGTCGCGACGGTCTCCGCGAGCTCGCGCTCGGCGTGGGACTCCACGACGCCCTCGAGGCGGACGCGGCCGCCGGCGGCGACGACGTCGATCTCCCAGGCGTCGGTCGTGGGGTCGAGCAGCAGGGCGAGGTCGACGGACTCCGCGAGCTCGTCGTCGGAGACGTCGCCGGGCTCGACGATCAACCGGTCGATGACGGAGCGCACGCCGCGCAGCGACGACGCGATGCGCACCGCGCGCTTCGCGGAGAGCAGGTCGGGGACGACGCCCTCGAGCGTCACGACGCCGCGCACGACGGCGAGCTCGATCCCGTCGGCGGAGACGTGGGTCGACTCGTCGAGGTCCGCGCGGAGCACGGACGCGAGGCGGACGTCGTCGATCGCGCGGTCGGGGCCCGCGGTCTCCTGCGGGACGAGCGGCCGCGGCGGGGCGGCGATAAGCGGGGCGGCGGCGAGCGCGGTCCAGAGGGCCGCGGCGAGGCACGTGCGGGGGCGACGTGCGGACTTCACGGTGGACTCCTTTCGTGGGTGCATCGGTTCTCGGGCGGGGTGTGTGGAGCGGCGGGCGCCGATCGGGAGGCGGGCGTCCCGTGTCGGGGGACGGGCGGCGCGGCTCCGGGAGCTCTTCGTGCAAGGCGCGTGCCGATGGGGCGGTGACCGCCTCGTCGCGCCCGCGCCCCGTGCGCGGCCCCGTGCGCGGCCCCGTGCGCGGGAAGAGCAACGCTCGGTCCCGATTGCACAATCGGGACCGCGCCGGGCGCCGTCGAGGCGCGTGCGGGCGTCGCTCAGGGAGGGCTCCCGTCCTCCAGCGCGACGACGCTCAGCTGCACGAGGAGCTGGAGATCACGCACGGAGGCCTGCCACGCGTCGGGCGGCGTCTCCGGGCGCGCGCCGAGCTCGACGAGGTGCTCGATCTCGCGCTCGAGGCTGCGCGGGTGCAGCGGCGAGCCGGATTCCACGGCGTCCCAGGGACCGCGCGCGGGGCGCGCGCTCCGCGCGTCGTGCGCGAGGTCCTGGACGAGCGCGGCCCACGCGTGGAGGGCGGCGTCGAGGCGGCGGATCTCCGCGACGCGGCGCGCCGGATCCACGGCGCAGGAGCGGTCGAGGAGCCGATCCACGGCCTCGCAGGCGTCCTCGAGGTCGGCGAGGGCGTCGCGGCGGTCGGTGATCATGGTCGTGTGCTTCATGGCGGTTGGTCCCCCGGCACCCGACTCAACTACCATGCCAATCGGAGCGGCTCCCTCCCCGTCGCCCGTCCCCGCCCTCGCGCGAGCCCGCCGCCTCCATGCCCGCAGAGCCCGCTCCCGGGAGGTCGGCCGGCGCACCGCGTCACGCCGGAGCCTGGCTCACGGCGCGCCTCCTCTCGCAGGCCGTCGACGGCGGCGTCGTGCAGGTCGAGGACGACGGCACGGTGCGCTACGCGAGCGAGCAGGCGGTCGAGCTGCTCGGCGGCGAGGCGGCGTTCGACGCGGCGTGGGAGCGCGTCGCGGCGCTCGTCGCGGAGCACCGCGCGCACGAGGCCGACGCCGCGGACCTCGAGGACGTCCCGGGGGCCTCCGACCCGCTGCGCCTCGAGGTGCCGGTGGAGGAGCTGTCGCGCCCGGTCGAGCTGCGCGTCGTCTACCACGTGCACGAGGAGGGCGGCCTCACGGTCGTGCTCCAGGACCGCCGCTCGCTCGACGCGCTCGAGGGCGCGCTCCGCCTGTCGCTGCGCATGAAGAGCCAGTCCGAGCACCTGGACCAGGTCGCGCACGACCTCAAGGCGCCGCTCAACGCGCTCACCCTCAACGTCGACCTCGTGCGGCGGCGGCTCGACGGCGAGGGCGTGCTGGACGTCGTCGAGGACAAGCTCGACGTGCTCGACCGCGAGATCGCGCGACTGGCACGGATGGTGCAGGCGACCATGACGCAGGTGCGGCTGCCGAGCGAGGCCGTGCGGAGCTTCGAGTGCCGACGCGTGCTGCGCGAGGTCGCGACGCTCCTGCGGCCGCTCGCGAAGCGGCGCGGCGTCGCGACGTCGCTGCACCTGCCCGACGAGCGGGTGACGCTCGTCGGCGTGCGGGACCAGTTCAAGCAGGCGGTGGTCAACCTGGCGATGAACGCGATCGAGGCCATGACCGACGGCGGCACGCTCGAGCTGCGGCTCGCGCTCGACGGCGACGACGCGCGGCTCGACGTCGTGGACGACGGCCCCGGCATCCCGCCCGCGACGCTGGCCCGCGTGTTCAAGCTGTACTTCACCACCAAGGACGAGGGCTCGGGCCTGGGCCTGTTCACCTCGCGCGCGAGCATCCAGCGCATGGGCGGCACGCTCGAGCTCGAGAGCACGCCCGGCGTCGGGACCGTCGCGCGGGTGCGCGTGCCGGTCCGTGCGCTCGACCGCGAGGAGGAGGACCTCACGACCCCCGAGGGAGACGACGCGTGCTGAAGGCGCTCATCGTGGACGACGACGACGCGGGGCGCGTCGCCCTGGCCGAGTGGCTCGAGGAGCAGGGCGTGGCCTGCCGTCAGGCGGAGGACCTCGCGAAGGGGCGCGCGGCGCTCGACGAGGAGCTGCCGGACCTCGTGCTGCTCGATCTCGAGCTGCCGGACGGCAACGGCCTCGAGCTGCTGGAGACCCTCGGCGCGTCGCAGGACTGCGAGACCGTGCTCATCTCGGGCACGGCGACCGTCGACGCCGTCATCGAGGCGCTGCGCCTCGGCGCGCGCGACGTCCTCACGAAGCCCGTGGACCTCGACCGGCTGGGCACGCTCGTCGGCAAGGTCGCGCGCAAGGCGGAGCTGCGCAGCGAGGTCGCGACGTTGCGGTCCGAGCTGCGCAAGCTCGGGCGCTTCGGCGAGATGGTCGGCGTGTCCGCGCCCATGCAGACGGTCTACGACGCGCTGGAGCGCGTGGCGCCCACGGACGAGACGGTCTTCGTCACGGGCGAGACCGGCACCGGCAAGGAGCTCGTCGCGTCGACGCTGCACCGCCTGAGCCGGCGCCACCGCGGGCCGTTCCTCGCGGTGAACTGCGGCGCCGTCCCCGAGAACCTCATGGAGTCGGAGTTCTTCGGGCACGAGCGCGGCGCGTTCACCGGCGCGGACAAGCGGCGCAAGGGCCTCTTCGAGCGCGCGACCGGCGGCACGCTCTTCCTCGACGAGGTCACGGAGATGCCCGTCGACCTCCAGGTGCGGCTGCTGCGCGTGCTCGAGACCTCGCAGGTGACGCGCGTCGGCGGCACGGACGTCCTCGACGTCGACGTGCGCATCGTCGCGGCGTCCAACCGCGTGCCGGCCGAGGCCGTCGAGGAGGGCAAGCTGCGCCAGGACCTGCTCTACCGGCTGCTCGTCTTCGAGGTGCAGCTGCCGCCGCTGCGCGAACGCGGCGACGACGTCGTGCTGCTCGCGCGGACGTTCCTCGACCGGCTCAACGCGGAGCACGAGACGAGCAAGACGTTCTCGGAGCCCGCGCTCGCGGCGCTCGCGGCGCACGACTGGCCGGGCAACGTGCGCGAGCTGGACAACGCCGTGCGGCGCGCGTTCGTCATGGCCGAGGCGCACGTCGAGGAGGAGCACCTGCCGCTCGGCGCGTACGAGGCGGCGGGGCTCGCGTCGCCGACGCGGCCGGCGACCGGTTCGGCGAGCGGTCCGGCGAAGGGGGCGGCCGCGGGCGAGGGCGTCGTCGTGAAGCCGGGCATGTCCATCGCGGACGCCGAGCAGGCGCTCATCGAGGCGACGCTCGAGGAGCTCGACGGCGACAAGAAGGCGGCGGCCGAGCAGCTCGGCATCAGCCTCAAGACGCTCTACGCCCGGCTCAAGGTCTACAAGGCGGCGCGCGGCGAGGACTGAGGGGGGCGACAGCCGCGTTCCCGGAGCCGCGCGGATCGGCGGGTCGGCGACGCCGTTTCTACAAAGCGCCCTCCCGCGCGCGCGGGTCGACGGGCGCGCCCGACGTCTCCGGGCTCACGGTGCGTCCGCACCGCGCGGAGCGGTCGATCCCGCGCTCCGGCACGGCCTTTGCGACCCGGGACCGGCATGACCAGCAAGACGCACACGACTCCCCGTCGCGCC
The DNA here is from genome assembly GCA_030428785.1 of bacterium. GTDB lineage: Bacteria > Planctomycetota > B15-G4 > B15-G4 > B15-G4 > JAUIEF01. The sequence goes on along the minus strand of JAUIEF010000177.1, from coordinate 2,779 downwards.
CCGGCGCCCGCGCGCCGCGGCGCCCTCTCCCCGCGCACGGGCGGCCCGCTGCTCGTCGCGGTCGCCTTCGACCACCGCTCCGACCCCGCCGTCCGCCGCGCGGTCCAGCTCGCCTCGCGCCTGCACCGGCCCGTGCAGTTCGTGCACGTCGTCGACGACCACGGGCTCATGGCCGCCGAGGCCGACGGCCTGGCGCGCGACGTGCACACCGCGCTCCACGAGCGCCTCGCCGGCATGGTCCCGGACGCGCACGCCTGGAAGCTGCGCGTGCTCACGGGCCGTCCCGTCCGCGAGCTCACGCGGCGCGCCCGCGACATCGACGCGGCCGCCGTCCTGCTCGGCTCGCACAAGGACCGCGGCCTGCTCGACTTCGGCAGCACGGCGCGTTCGCTCCTCACGCACGCGCGCTGCCCCGTCTGGGTGCAGCCGCTCCCGACGCGCACCGTTCGCCGCATCCTCGTGCCGGTGGACCTGTCGGAGGACTCCGCGGGCGCCGCCGCGTGGGCGCGCGACTTCGGTCGCGAGATCGGCGCGTCGCGCACGCTGCTCCACTGCATCGAGCCGCCGCGCTATGCGTACCCCGTGCCGCCCGGCGCGTGGGTCGACCCCGCCGGCCTCGTCGCGGGGCTCGAGTCGGACGGCCACGCGGCCTGCGAGCGCTTCCGCGACGAGCACGACCCCGACGCCGTCGTCCACGTGCGGCACGGGATCCCCGCGCGCGCCGTGATCGCGGACGCGGAGGACCACGACCTCGTCGTCATGGGCACGCACGGGCGGGGCGCGCTCTCCGCCGCGGTGCTCGGCAGCACGACGTACTCCGTGCTGCGCGACGGCGGCGTCCCCGTGGTCGCCATCCGCCACGCGAGCCGCTTCGTCGACATGGACGACGACGCCCGACGCGACGCGCCGCGCACCTGACCGACGCCGGATCGGCACGACGCTTGCAGCACCCACCACCGGACCCCGACCTCCCGCAACCCCGACGAAAGGAATCACGACGATGACCACCAAGATGAAGGTGAAGGGACGCCTCAACGAGCTCAAGGGCCGCGCGCAGCAGCGCTGGGCCAAGCTCACCGACGACGACCTCGAGCGAGCCGGCGACACGCTCGACGAGCTCGGGAACAAGATCGCGGCGCGCTACCAGCTCGGCAAGGAGGAGGCGCGCAAGCAGCTCGACGACTTCCTCGAGCGCTGGAACACACCGGACAAGAACTCCCGCTGACCGCGGGACACCCGGAGGCCGAGCGGTCGTCGACCGCGCTCGCTCGGCCCCCTGCGGCTCCCTTCACGTGACCCGCGCCCCCACGGCGCCGCCCGCCGTGTCCTCCCCCGCAGCGGTGCGTGTCGGGAGCCGCTTTCCCACGCCCTCGCCGCCCGGTCGGCGCCGTCACCCGCGACGCGCCGACCGGGCGGCGCCTCGTCCGGGGCGCGCGCCTCAGAAGGTGTACGAGAACCCGTCGTTCGCGACGATGCTGCCCGACGACGCGCGGTTCTTCGTGCCCGTGACGACGACGCGCACCTCGTGCGCGCCGGCCTCGTCGAAGCGGTGCGACCAGACCGCGGCGCTCGTGACGCCCGCGCCCGGCGGCGCGTAGAGGTCGAGCACGTCCTCGAGGACCCCGTCGACGTGGACCTCGGCGATGCCGCCGGAGGGCCCGCGCCCCGCGTGCCAGGTGATCGAGTCGCCGTGGAACGCGAACTCCGCGGACGCGCCGGCGAGCTCCGCGGTCGCGACGCCCTGCCCGTGCGCTCCCGCGACGGGGACGGACGTCCAGGGACCCGACGCGAACACCTGCGGGTGCGACTCGGGCGTGCGCACGGCGCCCGGCAGCCGCGTCCAGTGCACTCCGGCGTCCGTGCTGCGCCAGATCCAGTCGTGCGACGTCACGTGGAGCGTGCGGTCCGTCGCGAAGTCCGGCGACAGCGCGATCACGCGCACGTACTGCGGCGTGAGGTCGACGTCGACGCGCGTCCAGGTCGCGCAGCCGTCGTCGCTGCGGAAGATGCCCGCGCCCGTCGTCGCGGCGAAGGCCGTGCGGTCGGCGAGGTAGTCGGGCGAGAACGCGACGCCGAGCACGTCGGCGCCCGCCGCGCCGGGACCGAAGTCGGCCGTCGCCCAGGTGTCGCCGGCGTCCGTGCTCACGAGCAGCCCGCCGTCCATCGAGCCGGCGATCACGAGGCGGTCGGCGGCGAAGTCCGGTGACAGGGCGACGTCACGGAACGCGGTGAGCGCCTGGCCGACGTCCACGAGCGTCCACAGGCCGGGCCCCGCCGCGGTCCGTCGCCACAGCCCCTGGCCGAGCGTCGCGAGGAACACGGTGCCGTCCGTCGGCCAGTCGGGCGAGATCGCGATCGCGCGCGTGCTCACGCCCGTGCCGAGCCCGTCGGCCCAGGGCGTCCACGAGTCGCCGCGGTCCTCGGAGCGGTACACGAAGCCGCCCTCCGTGCCGTGCAACATCATGCCGTCCGTCGCGAAGTCCGGACTCGTCGCGAGGCCGCGCACGACGAGCGTCGGCGACGCGGTCGGCAGCGCCTCCCACGAGAGCCCGCGGTCGCCGCTGCGCCAGAGCCCGACGTGCCCGTAGTAGAGGGTGTCGTCGTCGGCGAAGTCGGGGGACGCGAGCAGCGGGTACGGGAAGAGCACGCTGTCCGCGATGCTCTGCGCGCGGAAGGACCACGCGAAGGGCGGCGTCGCGCCGTCCGTCGGCGACGGCGCGGCGAGCGTCGCGCCGCGGAGCGTGCCGCCGGCCGTGCCGCTCGTGCCGAGGCCGCCCGG
>JAUIEF010000005.1 GCA_030428785.1 bacterium | reverse complement strand
CTAGGTGCTCGTCGTCCGTGCGCGGCGACGCCGACCCGAATCGGTCACAAGCCGCCCCGTGCGCGGAGCCGATGATCCACCGATCCTGCTCTCCTTGCCGGGCGATCGCGGGAGCCGCTAGACTCCGCGGATTCCGACGCCCGGCCCGGAATCCCGCCCGCTCCCCGCACCGCCGACCGCCATGTTCGAGCCCGTCCTCACGTTCCTGGAGCGCTTCGGCAACGTCGTCGGCCGCTTCCTGTTGACGATCGTCTACTTCGTGGCGGTCGCGCCCGTGGCCATCGTCTACCGCACCGTCGCCGACGTGCTCCTCACGAAGGCCGCCCCGGCGAGCACCTACCGGGAGTGGGATTCCATCAACGAGACCCTCGAAGACGCCCGGCGTCAGGACTGAAGCGCATGAACATCCTGGGACTCTCCTTCTACTACCACGACGGCTCCGCCGCCCTCGTCCAGGACGGCCGACTCGTCGCCGCCGGTGAAGAGGAGCGCTTCACGCGCCGCAAGCACGACCCCGGCTACCCCGAGAAGGCCATCGCCTTCTGCCTCGAGAAGGCGGGCATCACGGTCGACGACCTCGACTACGTGGTGTTCTACGAGAAGCCGTTCGTGAAGTTCGAGCGCCTGCTGCTCACGGCCTTCCAGACCTTCCCCAAGAGCCTCCGCGTCTTCCGCGAGAGCATGCTCACCTGGATGCAGAAGAAGCTCTGGGTGAAGAGCCACATCCTCGAGAAGCTCGGCATCCCGAAGAGCAAGCTGCTCTTCGCGGACCACCACATGAGCCACGCGGCGGCCTCGTTCTTCAGCTCGCCGTTCGAGGAGGCCGGCGTGCTCACGCTCGACGGCGCCGGCGAGTGGACGACGTCCACCATGGGCGTCGGCCGCGGCACGAAGATCGAGATCAAGAAGGAGATGCGCTTCCCGCACTCCGTCGGCCTGCTCTACTCCGCGTTCACCGCCTACTGCGGCTTCGAGGTGAACGAGGGCGAGTACAAGCTCATGGGCATGGCGCCGTACGGCGAGCCCAAGTACGTCGACCGGATCATGAAGATGATCAAGATCGGCGACGACGGCTCCCTCTGGCAGGACATGAAGTACTTCGCCTACCACTGGTCGGCGACGAACAGCTTCACGCCCGCCTTCGAGGAGGTCATGGGGCAGCCGGCGCGCGATCCCGCGCTCGAGGACAAGAGCCTCGATCCCTTCTACTGCGACGTCGCGATGTCCATCCAGAAGGTCACGGAGGAGATCGTCAAGAAGATGGTGAACCACGTCGTGGAGATCTCGGGCAGCACGAACGTGTGCCTGTCCGGCGGCGTGGCGCTCAACTCGGTCGCGAACGGCAAGCTCACCAAGGAGACGAAGGCCGAGCAGATCTACGTGCACCCCGCGGCCGGCGACGACGGCGGCGCGGCGGGCGCGGCGCTCTGGGCCTGCCACCACCTGCTCGACCAGCCGCGCACCGGGCCGCTCGAGCACGCGTACCTCGGCAGCGAGTACACGGACGAGCAGATCGAGGCCTTCCTCCGGGAGAACGAGATCCCGTTCGAGAAGATCGAGGACGACGAGGAGTTCTTCGACCGCGTCTCCGACGACCTCATCGAGGGCAAGGTGGGCGGCTGGTTCCGCGGCCGCTTCGAGTGGGGGCCGCGCGCCCTCGGCTCGCGCTCCATCATCGCCGACGCGCGCAGCGACAGGATGAAGGAGATCGTCAACGCGAAGATCAAGTTCCGCGAGGCGTTCCGGCCGTTTGCGCCGAGCGTCATCGAGGAGCGGGCGCGCGAGTACTTCGACCTGAAGGACGGCGACGAGCTGTGGCCCGCGCGCTTCATGCTCTACGTCGTGCCGGTCCGCGAGGAGAAGCGCTCCGAGATCCCGGCGATCACGCACGTCGACGGGTCGGGCCGCCTGCAGACGGTCATCAAGAAGTGGAACCCCGGCTACCACCGGCTCATCGAGCGCTTCGGCGAGAAGACGGGCGTGCCCGTCATCCTCAACACGTCCTTCAACCTGAAGGGCGAGCCGATCGTCGAGACGCCCGCGCAGGCCTTCAACACGTTCAGCCGCAGCGAGATGGACGCGCTCTACCTCGGCAACTACGTGGTCTACAAGGAAGCCAAGAAGATCATCGACAGCACGCCGTTCATGCTCCGGCACGAGGGCGATCGCGTCGCGGAGATGGTGAGCTGATGAGTACCGCCGGCATGCAGTTCCTGGCCGCCCTCCAGGGCACCGCGACCTCCGGAGACGGCCCGCTGGGCACGATGGAGATCGTGTTCCTCGTGCTCTGGGCGCTCTTCGGCACGCTCTACTTCAGCGCCTACAAGCGCGACGAGAGCCTGCCGATGTCGTACGTGAAGGTCGGGTGCCTGCTCGGCTTCGTGTACGGCGTCATCGTGCTCTTCGACTGGATGCAGGCCGTCGTGCCGCCGGAGGAGGTCATCACCTTCGGCGGGCTGCTCTCGACGCCCGAGGTCCCCACGGCGCGCATCCCGTTCATGGGCGCGGCGTTCACGTGGTTCATCGTCGCGATCCTCGCGCTCGTGCTGTTCTACGCGCGCCGCAAGATCACGACCGTGGGCGGCGTGGTGCTCTCCGCCTGGGACCGCGGCCACTGGTACATGCTCCCGGTCATCTTCATCCTGATGACCGTGGGCCTCCTGCTCGTGGCGGCCGCCGCGAGCCCGGTGCTCTCGCCCTTCATCTACACGCTGTTCTGATCGGGCGGCGGCCCGGGACCGGGACCTCCGGCATCGGGACCTCGACGACGCGTCCTGAGTGACGCCGCCTCAGCGGCGTCCGCGCGCGCCCGCCTGACGGGCCGAGCCCACGCCGGACTGCTCGAGCGCGTCGCGGTGCGGCTCGGGGAAGAACCAGCTCGCGGTGCCGGCGGTCTGCACGGCCACCTCGGGCGTGCGGCCCTTGCCGTAGCTGTCCGACACCCACTCGATGCGCAGCACGAACGGCGTGAGCAGGGTGAAGAGGAGCACCGCGCAGAGCAGCCCGACGAGCACGCCGAACGGGCGGTACTGCGCCTCGGGGTCGCTCTTCTTCTTGCCGCCGGCGCCGCCGAGCAGGCGGGCCATGGCGGGCAGGATGAGCAGCACGCCGGAGATGAACCCGAACGCGGAGAGCTGGGAGCTCGCGTCGCTCGGGCTGTTCGGCATCCAGCCCAGGATCGTGGGGGTGAGCTGCTGGGCGAGCCACAGGCTCACGAGCAGCCAGAGGAGCATGCCGAAGACCGGCCCCAGCCCGCGCATCACGCCCATGACGATGCCCATGACGGCGAGGGCCAGGAAGATGATGTCGATGGCCGCGATGTCCAAGAGCGAGTTCTCAGCGCCCATGGGGACGCCTCCGAGGGCATGGAGAGACATGCAACGCAGGCCCTATAATCCCGCGCCCCATCGCATCTTCAACAGAAACCTAGAACCATGCTCCCTCTCCAGCAGCTGCGGTCCGAGATCCCCCGGTGGACGCGGGTCCAGGACGTGGTCGACCAGTGCCTCGACTTCACGCTGAACCTCTCCCAGAGCGGTCACCCGGGCGGCAGCCGCTCGAAGGTCCACGCCATGGTCACCCTCATGCTGTCGGGGGCCATGCGCTGGGACATCGGGCACCCGGAGAAGCGCTTCGCCGACCGCTTCGTGCTCGTCGCGGGTCACGTGAACCCGGTGGTGTACGCGGTGCTCGGTGTCTTCAACGAGGCGCTCCGGGTCCGGCACGAGCGCACCGGTGACGACCGCTACGCCGCGCCGCTCGGCCGGGAGTTCACGCTGCTGCCGGACGACCTGCTCACGCTGCGACAGAACGGCGGCCTCCCGGGTCACGCGGAGATGGAGGGCAAGACGCTCTTCTTCAAGGCGAACACCGGCCCGTCCGGACACGGCGCCCCGTTCGCGTGCGGTCAGGCGATGGCGCTCCGGCACGCCGGCGCCGGCGAGGTGCGCGTCTTCGCGATGGAGGGCGAGGGCGGGCACACCGCGGGCGCGCACCACGAGGTGAAGAACACGGCGTGGGGCCTCGGCCTCGGCAACCTCGTCTACCTGCTCGACTGGAACGACTACGGCATCGACGACCAGAGGGTGAGCAGCGTCGTGCCCGGGACGCCGCGGTCGTGGTTCGAGCCGTACGGCTGGCGCGTCGCCGGCGCGGAGGACGGCTCGGGTTTCGGCCACCTCGTCGAGGCGTTCCACGAGGTGCTCGCCGATCGCGACGCCGACACGCCGGCCTGCGTGTGGTTCCGCACGCGCAAGGGTCGCGGCTACGGCAAGTACGACAACGCGTCGCACGGCTCGCCGCACAAGTACAACGACGCGGCCTTCTGGGCGGCGCGCGACGCGTTCCGCGAGACCTACGGCGTCGACTTCGACGGCCGCGGCGCCGAGCCGCCGGCCTCCCGCGAGGACCGTGTCGCGCAGACCCGCGACAACATGCAGCGCGCGCTGTCGGCCCTGCTCGACGACGAGGCCACGCTCGAGCTGCTCACGGACCGGCTCACGGAGCTCGGCGAGTCCGTCCCGGACACGGTGCCCGGCTTCACCTGGGACCTCTCCGCCGACCCGACCGAGGACCCCGCGCTCAACGACCCGGCGGAGCTCCCCGACGAGCTCTTCGTGGAGCCGGGGGCCAAGGCGCCGAACCGCGCGGGCTTCGCGCGCTTCGGCGCGTACGCGAACGCCGTCGGCCACGACACCTACGGGCGTCCGCTCTTCCTCGTGTGCGCCGCGGATCTCGCGGAGAGCACGAACATCGCCGGCTTCGGCAAGCCGTGGAAGGACTTCGCCGGCTACGGCTGGTTCGAGCGCTCGAGCAACCGGGGCGGCGCCGTCCTGCCGCAGGAGATCACCGAGTTCACGAACGCAGGCCTGTGCTGCGGCATCGCGTCGGTGAACTTCTCGACGAAGCCCTTCGAGGAGTTCCGCGGGTACAACGCGGGCTGCTCGACCTACGGCTCGTTCAGCTACCTCAAGTACGGCCTCATGCGGCTGTTCAGCCAGATGTGCCAGGACAGCCAGATCAAGCTGGGCAAGGTCATCTGGGTCGCGGGGCACAGCGGTCCGGAGACCGCCGAGGACAGCCGCACGCACTTCGGCATCTTCAGCCCGGGCGTCACGTCGCTCTTCCCGACGGGCCACGTCGTGAACCTCCACCCGTGGGAGGCCAACGAGGTGCCGGTCGTGCTCGCGGCGGCGCTGGGCTCCGGCATCCCGATCATCGTGCTGCACCTGACGCGCCCGCCGATCACGATCCCGGACCGCGAGGCGCTGGGCATGGACGGCCACCAGGAGGCGGCCAAGGGCGCCTACGTCATCCGCCCGTTCGACCCCGGCCGTCCGCCGGAGGGCACCGTCATCGTGCGCGGCACGTCGACGACGGCCAGCATGATGGAGGTGCTGCCCTGGCTCGACGACGGCGGCCCCAACGTCAAGGTCGTCGCGGCCGTCAGCCACGCGCTCTTCCGCCGGCAGCCGAAGGCCTGGCGCGACCGGGTGCTCCCGGACGCCGAGTGGGCGGAGTCGATGGTCGTCACGAACACCGCGGCCCGCCTCATGGGCAACTGGATCCCGCACGCCGTCGCGCGCGACTACGTCGTCTCGCCCGACTGGGACGACCGCTGGCGGACGGGCGGCTCGGTGGACCAGATCGTGGCCGAGGCGCACCTCGACCCGGCGAGCCTGCGGGCCGGCATCCAGCGGTTCGTCGACGAGGCCGACGACCGCCGGCGCCGGATGGCGGCCCTGCTCGGCGGCCGCTCGGGCGAGGCCGTGCGCGCCTGATCCGGGCTCGACCCCGGGGCGACGCGGCGCGCCGAGCGCCGGGGAGGCGCGTGACGCGACGCGATCGGCGGCGTCCTCGCGCACGACCGATGGCCCGTTCGCGGCGCGGACGGCCGCGAATCGCCTTTTTGGGAACCCGGGCTTGCCAATCGGGGTCGCTCGGCTTATCCCGTACGGGTTTGATCTCGCCCCGGGAATTGCGTGGCGGGTGACGGCACGACGCGAGTCCTCGCGTCGCGGATCGGTGCGGGATCCGGTGCGGAACGCAGGTTCCGCCCTCCTCGCGACGAACCGGCCGTGGCCCCGGCGCGTTCCTTCCCGGGAAGAGCCACCGGTCTCTTGACATTGGGATACACTGCGCCCCTGCAGCCAGCCCACGGGCTTCTCGCGGGGGGAAACCGTCATGGCCATCAGCGCAACCAAAGCCGCCCATTCGCTCCGCGTGACCGAGAAGGTCCCCGCGGCCGTCGCCCTGGCGTTCCTGCGGGGTGACCCCCGCGAGAACGTCTTCCTCATCTCCCGCATCCAGCGCGGGGGCATGACGGACACCCGGCACCCCTCCCACGGGCGCTTCCTGGGCGCCTACGACGAGGACCAGTCGCTCCGCGGCCTGCTCTTCATCGGGAACACGGGGACGCTCGTCCTGAGCGTCGACGAGCCCTGGGTCGCCGCCGAGTTCGTGGAGCCGATCCTCGAGGCCGGGTACCTGTTCGGCATCGTGGTGAGCGAGTTCAACGCCGGCCGCGAGTTCCTCTCCAAGTACAAGAAGAAGAGCGGCCGCAAGCCGGTGCTCGACCGGAAGCAGACCTACTACACCATCGACTCCTCGACGATCGCCAAGAAGGGCATCAAGGAGATCGACATGGAGCAGGCGAGCCTCGACTCGATCGACGAGCTCACGGACCTGGCCTGCGCGATGGTCGCCGAGGACCTCAAGCTCGAGGACGCGGCCATCGACCGCCGCCACTACCGCCTGCGCATGACCGAGAAGGTCGTCGAGGGCCGCGCCTACCTCTGCCGCGACGCCGAGGGCCGCCCCGTCTTCAAGGCCGACATGGCCGTCTCGGGCGCCGAGGGCGGGCTCCTCGAGGGCGTCTACACGCCCAAGGACCTGCGCCGCGAGGGCATCGCGACCCGCGCGCTCTGGACGCTCTGCCGCGACCTGCTCGGCCGCGAGGAGCTGCCGTTCATCGCGCTCCACGTCGACGAGCGGAACAAGGCCGCCCGGCGCGCCTACGAGAAGGTGGGCTTCCAGGAGGTCGGCGCGTACCGCCTGACCCTCATGCCGCCGCTCGTCTGAGGCGCGCGGCGCCGCGGGTCCCGGGAGTCCGGGCCGGCGCCGCGATCCGGCGCGAGACGACCCGTCCCGCGCCGGGGTCCGCCCTCCGCGTCACTCCTGCTCGGCGAGCCAGCGCTCCGCGTCGAGCGCCGCCATGCAGCCGGTGCCCGCGGCGGTGATCGCCTGGCGGTACTCGGCGTCGGCCACGTCGCCGGCGGCGAACACGCCCTCGACGCTCGTGTGCGTGCCGTCGTGCACCTTGAGGTAGCCGGTGTCGTGCATGTCGAGCTGGCCCGCGAACATCTCGGTGTTCGGCTTGTGCCCGATGGCGACGAACGCGCCGTCGACGGGCATCTCGCTCACCTCGTCCGACTGGGTGTTGCGCAGCTTGAGCGCGCGGAGACGGCGCTTGTCGTCGTGCGTCAGCATCTCGTCGACGACCGTGTTCAGCACGAACTCGATCTTCTCGTTGTCCTGCGCGCGCTTGAGCATGATCTGGCTGGCGCGGAACTCCTCGCGGCGGTGGATGATCGTCACCTTGCTCGCGAACTTGGTGAGGTAGTTGGCCTCCTCCATGGCGCTGTCGCCGCCGCCGATGACCGCGACGTGCACGTCCCGGAAGAAGGCCGCGTCGCAGGTCGCGCAGGCGGAGACGCCGTAGCCCATGAGGTGGTCCTCGCCCGGGATGCCGAGCAGCTTCGCCGTCGCGCCCGTGGACACGATGACCGCGTCCGCCTCGAGGTCCTCCTTGCCGTCGTTGAGCACGAACGGGCGCTTGCTGAAGTCCACCTTTTGGATGTACCCCTGGCGGATGTCCGTCCCGAAGCGCGCGGCCTGGCTCTTCATGCGCTCCATGAGGTCGGGGCCGATGACGCCTTCCGGGAAGCCCGGGAAGTTCTCGACGTCCGTGGTGATCGTGAGCTGGCCGCCCGGCTGGAGTCCCTCGTAGAGGACGGGGGCGAGGTCGGCGCGCGAGGTGTAGAGCGCGGCTGTGTAGCCGGCGGGGCCCGAACCGATGATCACGACCTTGTGCGACATGCTCCGAGGACTCCGTCTCGTGGTGCGTCGTTGCGAAAGGGGCGGGATGGTAGCACGGTCGTTCGGTGCGACACGACCCGGCTACAATGGCCCGGATGGCCGCCTCCGATGACTGGGACCTCGCCTGGGATACGGCCGCGCCGACGGACCGCGGCGAGGACGAGGAGACCCTCACCGTCCCGCAGGTCGGCGAGCGCATCCAGGGCCTCCTGAGGCGCGGCTTCCCGCGTCCGTTCTGGCTCGTCGGCGAGGCCGTCGGGTGGGACCGCGCGCGCGCCGCCGCCGCCAACCGACGCTCGGGCCGCCACTGGTACTTCGAGCTCGTCGACGACCAGGCGAAGGGCGACCGCCGCGCCTCGCTCTCCGTGAAGATGTGGCAGGGCACGGTGGAGAAGCTCTTCGGTCGGCGCGGCCGGCTGCGGACGCGGCTCGAGCCCGCCGACGGCCTCGTCCTGCGCGCGCTCGTGAAGCCGGACTTCTACGCGCCGCGCGGACAGCTGAGCTTCACCATCGAGGACATCGACCCCGAGCACACGCTCGGCATCCTCGACGCGCAGCGCCGCGAGGTGCTCGCGCGCCTCCAGGGCGAGGGCGCGCACCACTGGAACAAGGCGCTCGTCCTGCCGGACGTGCCGCTCACCGTCGGCCTCGTGACGTCGCGCGGGAGCGCCGCGCACCAGGACGTCATGAAGACGCTCGAGCAGTCGGGGCTCGGCATCCGCGTGCTGTTCTGCGACGCGCGCACGCAGGGCGCCGAGACGACGCCGTCCGTGTGCGCCGCGCTCGCGACGCTCGGTCGCCGCGGGCTGGACGCCGTGCTCCTCGTGCGCGGCGGCGGCTCGCGGCTCGACCTCTCGTGGTTCGACCGCGAGGAGATCGCGCGCGCGGTCGCGACCTGCCCGGTGCCGGTGCTCACGGGCCTCGGCCACGAGATCGACACGTCGGTCTCCGACGCCATGGCGAACACCGCGTGCCGCACGCCGACGGCCGCCGCCGAGTTCGTCGTGGCGCGCGTGCGGCAGGCCGCCGACGAGCTCGAGGGCGCGCGCGTCGACCTGCTCGACCACGTGCGGCGCACGCTCCACGACCAGCGGGTCTGGCTCGAGCGCGCGGGCCGCGACCTGCGGCAGGGTGGGCTCTCCGCGCTGCGCGACGCCGACGTGTCGCTCGCCGCGTGCTGGCGGGAGGTCCTCGACCGCGGCGCCGCCGCCCTGACCGCGGCGCAGGAGGCCGTCGACCGCGGCCGCTCCCGCCTCGTGAGCGGCGCGCACGTCGAGCACCTCGGCCGACGCGAGGGCGCGCTCGCGGCCGACGCGCAACGCCTCGCGACGCGCGCCGACGTGAACCTGTCCCGCGCCGACGCCGCGCTCGACGCGCTCGGCGAGCGGCTGCGCCTGCTCGACCCGCGGTCGGTGCTCGCCCGCGGCTACGCCTACCTGCGTCGCGACGACGGCCGCATCCTCATGGACGCGGCGACGGCCGCGCCCGATCAGGCCCTCACCGCGGTCCTCCGCGACGGCGAGCTCGACGTCCGCGTGACCGCCGCGCGGCCGACCGACGCCGCGGCGTCCGATGACCCGCCCGCCGGCGACGTCCCGCCGGCGGACTGAACCGCCCGCCCCGCACACGACGACGACCCGACCCCGGAATCCCGCCATGCCCGCCAAGAAGGCCGCCCGCAAGTCCGAGCCCACCTTCGCCGAGGCGCGCGCGCGTCTCGACGAGATCCTCGAGGCGCTCGAGCGCGAGGCCGACGACGTGGACCAGCTCGCCGCCCGCATCAAGGAGGCGAGCGAGCTCATCCGACTGTGCCGCGAGCGCCTCGCCGCCGCGCGTCACGAGGTCAAGGAGGTCGTCGCCGAGCTGGCCGCCGACTCCCAGGCTCCGACGCACGCGGACCCGGACGACGAGGACCCGGAGCTCGTCGAGGACGAGGAGTACGACGACGACGCCGGCGAGGCCGGCGGCACGCTCCCGTTCTGAGGCGGCGGCTCAGCCGGCGGCGAGCGCCTCGCGCAGCATCGCCACGACCTCCGGCTCGGGCAGACGGCTCGGCGGGAAGCCGTCGACTCCGGGGTCGTCCGAGAACCCGTCGCCCGCGGCGGCCGGGTCGGAGAACCCGAGCTGCGCCACGGGCACGGTGAGCGGCGTGCGCCACCAGGTCACGGGGTCGCCCGCGGCCGCGCCCTCGCGCCGGCGCAGCGCGTCGACGAGCGTCGTGAGCGGCACGCGCGCCGGGACGTCCCGGCTCACGAGCTCGAACCACGACTCGACGCGGTCGAGGAACCGGTAACGCGTCCCGGCGCCGTCCGTCCACACGAGGAGCACGCGGCTCCGGTCTCCGGCGGCGTGGTGCAGCCCGATGCGGGTGAGGTCCCGCGGCGCGCGGACGACGGCGAGGTCCTCGGCGGGGAAGTCGTCCACCTCGAGGTCCTCGCCGCGCTCCACGCGCTCGACGTCCGCGCAGATCGCGTCGAACCGCGGTCGCCAGAGGACCGCGTGCCGGAACGGGTCCTCGAGCAGGGTCGGGAGGTGCTGGAACGCCCAGCGGTAGCAGTCCGCCTTGCGACGGGCGTCGGCGGCCTCCGTCGGGCCGTCCGGAGCGCCCCGCGGCACCGGCGACCCCGGGTGGTCCGGCAACGCCATGAGCGTGAGCTCGAGGGCCAGGGCGTCGGGGCCGTTCCAGGTGCCGAAGTCACCCGTGGCGGCCGCCCGGCGCAGGGTCTCGGCCGTCTCGCCTTCGGACGCCCCCACGGCCGCGATCCGGTCGGGCGCCGTCGCGACCCAGCACGAGAGCACGCCGTCCGTGTCGTAGTGGTTGTTGGCCACCCGGTCGAACGGACCGAGAACGCGTTCCCGCTCCTGCGGCGCGAGCGCGGCCCAGGCGAGCGCGATGCCGGTGCTCAGGTCGCGCTTGAGCGGGGGAGGCGTGCTGTTCCCGGGCCAGTGACTGAGGTTCCGGAAACCCGCCTCGGTGCCGTCGACGTAGAGCGTGCGCGCCGGATCGGCGTCGACGGGCGAGAAGAGGAAACGGGGTTCGGACATCCGGCGCGTGCCCGGGCGGGGGCTCGTCGATCGATCCCCCGCCCGGGGTTCGCCCCCGTCTCCGGGGAACGCCGCGCGTCGAGCGGCGACGCGCGGCCGGCAGGGGCCTACAGGTCGTGCGGACGGACCGTCGAGCGCTTGTTGGCCGTCGTGCGCTCGCAGGCGGCCTCGAGCATCTCGCGGACCTTGGCGGACACGGCGTCCGGCAGCTCGCCGGAGCACATCAGACCCTTCGCCTTCAGCATCGCCTTGACCTTGCTGCCGATGATGAAGCTTTCCTTGTCGGACATCTCGCTCTCCTTCGGACTCGGACGAGAACTCACGTGGACGCTGGCGGCCCCGGGGGCAACCGAAGGCGGAGAATAACGGCCGGAACCGGCCGAACCGCGAGGTTTGTGAGGAAAACCCCGCCTCCGCGGAGGCTCCCGCGAGGGCCCGACGGCCGGCGCCCCGCTCCGTCACATGGTTGGTCGCGCATGCGTCGTCCGCGGCGGCTCGGCGGCCGCGCGGCGGCGGAGGGCTCGCGGTTGGTTCGCCCCCGGCGGGTTGTTACAGAAGACTCCCGACGCCGGTTCGGACCACCCACGTAGAGAAGCCTCCATGAGAGCCCTCGCAGCCTGCCTCCTGACGTCCCTGCTCGTCTTCCCCGCCTGCGCGACCCGCGACAACTACGTCGTGAACCGCGTGGCGGACTTCTCGGACATCCTGAGGGTCCACCTCATGTTCGGGCCGGGCATCGCCGTCAAGGCCGAGGCCACCCGCCTGCTGCACCTGGGCGGCGCGTACACGCACAACACCTTCGCGTGGGGCTGGCACAACCGGGCCGTCGGCGCGTGGCGCGAGTCCATCCGGAGCTGGGGCCTGCTCGTCGGCCACCACGAGGAGGAGATCGGCCCGCCGCTCGACTACTACAGCGGTGACTACGGCTGGACGTTCGGCGAGGGCGGCATGGGCTTCCAGCCCGCGACCGGCGAGTTCGACCTCGACCTGCTGACGTTCCGCGCGCAGCTCATGCTGCTCATCGGCATCGACCTCGAGGTGCGCGTCGGCGAGGTGCTCGACTTCGTGGCGGGCATCTTCCAGTTCGACCCGGCCGCGGACGACCGCGACTACGAGAACATGCGCTCCGTCGACGAGCCCGAGGCCGCCGACGCGTCAGCCGGCTAGCAGCCGGTGCAGTCGCGGCGTCCTCGCGCCGCATGACGTACGCCACGGGCTGCCGGGAGCCCCGGTCCGCGCGCGCCTCAGGAGGCCGCGGCGCTCCCGCCGTCCTCCGCCGGTGTCCCGGCGTCGTCGTCCGCGGCCGCGTCGGCGCCGCTCGTGTCGTCGTCGGCGCCCGCCGCGTCCTCGTCGGGGACGTCGCTGGCACCGTCGTCGGCACCGTCCTGCGGGACCTCGTCCGGTTCGCTCGGGTCGGCCGCTTCCCCGGCCGGTTCCCCGACAGGTTCCGTGGGCGCGTGCTCCCCGTCCGGCGCGTCGGTCTCCTCCGGTGCCGCGAGCGTCGCGTCGAGCAGGCGGTGGGGCTCGAAGAGGCTGACCCACGGCACGTCGTCGCGCCAGGCGTCGAAGGCGCGCGCGAGCCCGGCCGTCGAGGCGTGCACGGTGACGCCCAGGCCGAGCACGCGACCCGCTTCGAGACGCAGGCCGTCCGCCGGCGTCGCGCCCTCGCGCACGTGGACGTCCGACGCGCCGGGGCCGAGCGCCGGCGGGAGCGTCACGGTCACCACGCTCCAGCCGTCCTCCTCGGTCGCGACGAGCGTCGCCTCGGGTAGCGGGCGCTGGCCGACGTAGACACCCGTCGGATCCTCGTGCGCGCGGATCGACAGGCGCGCCGGGCCGGCGTAGACGTCCGACCCACCGGTCGACGCGTCGTCGTCGCCGACGCCGACGAGCGTGTCCGTCTCCCAGCGTCCGAGCGCGCCGCTCCCGTCGAGGTCGAGGAACACGTCGCACGGTGCGCGCGTCGCGACGCGCAGCACGAGCGCGGACGCGGTCCAGCCGGCGTCGAGCCGCACCGCCGGGTCGCGCGGGTCCGGCCCGGCGGCGACGAACGCCGGCGTGTCGCCGTGCGGGATGCGGCCCGTGAAGTCGGAGAGCGGCCACGGGTCGTCGCCGTCGCGCAGGCCGTCGTCGTCCGTGTCGGGGGCGGTCGGGTCTGTGCCCCCGTAGAGACCGGCCATGAGCTCCGAGAGGTCGCCCAGCCCGTCGTCATCCGTGTCGGCGGTCGTCGGTGAGCTGCCGTAGCGCGCCTCGTCGATCGCGAGCGCGGGGTCGTCGTCCGGGAAGCCGTCGCCGTCCGCGTCCACCGTCTCGTGCGGACGTCGGAACGGCGGACCGACCTCGGCCCAGGACTCGGTGAGCCGCAGGAGCGCGGCCTGGCCGTCCCACGCCTCGCCCACGTCCAGCACGAGGCCGGAGCCGCCGAGCCGACCCGTCGCGTAGTCCTGGTCGAAGTGGCCCGTGGGCAGGCCGGTGACGCCGACGGATGCCGCGACGCGGTCGTTGAGGACGTGCTGCAGCTCGTGGACGAAGTTCCACGCGGCGGCCGGGTCGGGGCCGAGCGCGCCGGGCGGCGTGGGCACGCTCGCATCGCGCCCGAACGCGCCCGCCGTCCCGCCGAGCAGCGAGAAGTTGCCCCACGAGCCGTCGAGGTCCCCGGCGAGCACGAACACCAGCCCGTACGCGTCGTCCGCGATGCCGTGGCGGCGCAGGTCGCGCTCGACGAGCGCCATCGTCGGGCCCGCCGTCGACGGCGTCGGCCCCGAGCGCCGCAGGAAGGTGAGGTCGAGGTGCAGCCGCCCGGCCGAGTGACGGAACACGAAGAGTCGCGCCGCCTCCAGGCTCTCCTCGATACGCCGGGCCTCCTCCGCGCCGCCCTCGAGCGAGTCCTGGTACACGACGACGAGCACGGGCAGGCGACCCAGGTCCAGCGCGCCGGCGGGGCGCTGCGAGTGCGCGCGCCCGCGCGTCTCCGCGCTCACCTCCGTGAGCGGGTTGCCGAACGCGTCGATGCGCCGGACGGAGTACTGGTGCGCCGAGCCCGGCTCCACGTCGTCGTCGAAGAAGAGGTGGCCGTCGGCGCGACCGATCGCACGCCCGCTCTTGCCGCCCGGCGGACGCCGGAACACCTCGAACGGCGGCTCGCCCTCGAGGTGCACGCGGATCTGGCGGTGTCCGGGCGTGAGCGCGGGCGCGGCGGGCGCGGCGAGCAGCTTCTGGACCATGAGGTCGCGCCGCGGGCTCTCGAGGTCGCCGAGGTGCGCCGCGAGCGTGATCGGCCCGCTCGCGCGCATGACGAGGCGGCCGCCCTCCACGCTCACCGCGCGCGCCGGTGTCACGCCCACGCGCACGAGCGACGTGAGGTCGGGCCGACCGCCGAACGAGTCGCGGCCCGTCACGACGAGCGGGAACGCGCCGCCCTCCGGCAGCGCGTCGGGGACGCCCTCGAGGTTCAGACGGTCGACGTCGAGCGCGCCGAGCACGCGCACGCCCGCGACCGGCACGGCGCCTCCGCCGGGGCGCGACACGGCGAACTCGAGCCGGTCGGTGAGCACGTCGAGCAGGTGGAAGACGGCGTGACGTCCGTCGGCGACCGACTCCTCGCCGGCGGCGAACCGGCGTCCGTCCTCCGCGACCACCGTGAGCGTGACGTCGACGCGATCGGTCCCGCCGGGGACGAGCGTCACGTCGCGCACGAGCTGCGGCGTGTCGAACACGAGCGTCACACGCGACGGGACGTCCGCCACCGTGGCGACGCTCCGGTCGAGCAGGTCGGCGACCGTGCCGCCCTCCAGCGCCCCGGCCTCGACGCTCACGACGCCCGCCCGTCGCCAGCCCAGCAGGTCGAACTCCGAGAACACGCGCTCCGCGGACACGGACGGCGCACTCAGCAGGATCGCTCCGAGGAGCGCGAGGCGGCGGGCGACCTGACCTCCCATGGCACGCATGATCCGGCCCCTCGCCGCGGGCGCAAGATGGCGTTGACCCGGGAGGCTCCCGGCATCCATCGTGTGCGCCATGCCCACCCTCCGCCTCGGCAGCGAACGGCTGCAGCTCGACGACCTCTCCGCCCTCCTGGGAGCCCGTCCTCCGCGCCTCGCCGTCGACGAGGGCACGCTCGAGGCCGTGCGGGCGTCCCGGCGCGTCGTCGAGGCCGCCATGGACGAGGGCCGCGTCTGCTACGGCATCAACACGGGCTTCGGCAAGCTGGCCGCCGTCCGCGTCTCGAACGACGACCTGCGCGCCCTCCAGGTGAACCTCGTGCGGAGCCACGCGTCGGGCGTCGGCCCGCCGCTCGAGCGCGAGGTCTGCCGGCTCGCCTTCGCGCTGCGCATCGCGAACATGGCGCACGGGCGGTCAGGCGTCCGGCCGCTGCTGCTCCAGCGCGCCGTCGACGTGTTCAACGCCGGCGTCGTGCCGGTGCTGCCGGCGCAAGGCTCGGTGGGGGCGTCCGGCGACCTCGCCCCGCTCGCGCACATGGCGCTCGTGCTCATCGGCGAGGGGCGCGCGTGGCGCGGGCGACGCGAGCTGGGCGGGCGCGAGGCGCTCGAGGCCGCCGGCCTGTCGCCCGTTCGGCTGCACAGCAAGGAGGGGCTGTCGCTCCTCAACGGGACGCAGGTCTCGACGGCGATCCTCGCGGACGCGCTCGTGCGCGCACGGCGGCTTGCGAAGGCGGCGGACGTCGCGACGGCGTGCACGCTCGAGGCGTACAAGGGGACGGACGCGGCCTACGATCCGCGCATCCACGACCTGCGCGGGCACGAGGGTCAGTCACGCGTCGCGTCGAACCTGCGGCGGCTCGTCGAAGGCAGCGAGATCCGCGCGTCCCACGAGGACTGCGAGCGCGTGCAGGACAACTACAGCCTGCGGTGCGCGCCCCAGGTGCACGGCGCGAGCTGGGACGCGCTCGCGTACGTCGAGGGCGTCGTCGTGCGCGAGGCGAACGCCGTCACGGACAACCCGCTCGTGTTCCCGGAGGGCGACGTGCTCTCCGGCGGCAACTTCCACGCGCAGCCCGTCGCGGTGGCCGCCGACCTGCTCAAGATCGCCGTGGCCGAGCTCGCGAACATCTCCGAGCGTCGTATCGAGAACCTCGTGAACCCGGACCTCTCCGGCCTGCCCGCGTTCCTCGCGCACGGCAGCGGCCTCAACAGCGGCCTCATGATCGCGCAGGTCACGGCGGCCGCCCTCGTGTCGGAGAACAAGGTGCTCGCGCACCCGGCCTCCGTCGACTCCGTGCCGACGTCCGCCGGCAAGGAGGACCACGTGTCCATGGCGACGCACGCGGCGCGTCAGGCGCGGCAGATCGTCGACAACGTGACGTACGTCGTCGCGGTGGAGCTCATGGCCGCGTTCCACGGGCTCGCGTTCGAGAAGCGGTTCAAGGCGTCGCCGGCGGTGGAGGCGGTGCGCAAGGCATTGCGCGCGGACCTGAAGCCGCTCACCCGCGACCGGGTCCTGTCCACGGACATCGAGGCCGTCGCGGCGCGCGTGCGCGACGGGAGCCTCGTCGCGGCGGCGGAGCGCGTCGTCGGCCCGCTCGACTGACGGGAGCGCGCGGGGTCGGGAAGACGCGCGGCGCCCCGTGCGTCGAAGGGGCCGTGCGTCGGGGAGGGCGTTGCGGACGGGACGTGACGTGTCGGAGAGCGGTCCGCGCGCCCGACCCGCCGTCGGCCGATCCGTCGTAGGATGGTCCTCGCACCGCACCCACGGAGCGCGCCATGTCACCCGCCCGCCGGACGTCGGTCCTCGTCGCGGTCTCGGCCGTGCTCGTGACGGGCGTGCTGCTCGTCGTCGCGTCGACGGACGGGCGCGAGGTCGAGGGCGAGCTCGTCGACGGACGGCCCGGCGACGCGCACGTGCCGCCGGAGGGCGCGGAGCGCGGCGGTGACGGCGGCCCGGGCGCGCGCGGCGCGCCGACGCCCGTCCCGCGCCCGCTCGCCGAGCGCCGCCTCCACCTGAGCGTCGAGCGCTGGCCCGACGGCGAGCCGATCACCGGCGCGACGGTGCGCGTCGCGTCCGGCGAGCTCGTCCTGCTGCGCGGCGCGCGCCCGTCGCTCGACGGGTCGCTCGACGTGCCCGTGCCCGACCGGGTCGAGTCGCTGCACGTCACCGCGTCCGCCGAGGGCTACGAGTCGGGCGAGCTGCTCCTCGACGCCGTGACCGACCTCGGCGGCGAGGTCGTGCTCGCGCTGCGCCCGACGCGCGGCTGGTTCGGCCGCGTGACGAACGACTTCGGCGACCCGGTCGCCGGCGCGCAGGTCGTCGCGCGCCGGTACTGGCCGCCGCGTCCCGCGTACCTCGAGGACAGCGAGCGCGGCGACGTGTCGATCACGAGCGTGCAGGCGGTCGCGCCGGCCGAGACGGGCGGCCGCACGAACGAGACCGGGCACTACTACGTGGAGCCCTTCGACGACACGAACGTCGTGGACCTCGTCGTGTCCGTCGTCGACGAGGCGATGGCGTCCGAGCGCATGCACGTCCCGCTGCCGCACCCGACGCAGGAGCTGCCGGACCTCGTGACCTGGGCGGCGACGCCGCTCGCCGGGCGCGTCGTGGACGCGGACGGCTACCCCATGCCCGGCGTCGAGGTGCACGTCGACCGCGGGCCGGGGCTCGACCGCTACGTCGAGGACGTCGTCTTCACCGACCAGGACGGGCGCTTCACGGTGGGGCGCGTCTTCTCGCCGCAGCACCTCCGCGCCGACGACGGCGAGAGCTGGTTCCTGGGCGGCCGCTCGCAGGGGCTGCAGCTCGCGGAGAGCGACGGCTGGGTGCGCGTCGAGCCGGGCGCGCCCTTCGTGTCGCTCGCGCTCGACCCCGGCGGCGCCGTCGCCGGCACGCTGCTCGACGCCGCGACGAGCGAGCCCATCGGCGACGGCCTCGCGCGGCTCACGGACGCGCGCGGCGACGAGCTCGTCGCCGGGAGCACGGACGCCACGGGCTCGTTCCTGCTCGCGCTGCCGCCCGACCGCATCGGCGAGACCGTCACGCTGCGGCTCTCGGCGCCCGGGTACCAGTCGTGGAACCGCGTGACGCGCGTCGAGCGGCGTCGCGACGCGCGCGTGCTCCCCGAGTACCTCTCGCCCGGCCCCGGCGCGCGCCGCGTGTCGGGGAGCGTGCGCTCCGGCGTCTGGGAGGACGACGGCATCCCGGGCGCGACGGTCCGCGCGTTCGTGTCGGATCGCGGCGGCCCCGAGGGCATGCACGTGCTGGACGCCGGCCTGCCGCCGGAGTTCGAGCTCGCGTGGGAGGGCGCGACGGACGCGGCCGGGCGGTTCGGCCTCGTCCTCGAGGCGGAGGCCGACCAGCGGTTGGTGCTCGTCTCGGAGCTCGCGCACCCGCACGGCGCGCTCCTCTTCTCGACCTGGGGGCCGTTCCCCGTCGACTTCGCGACGGAGCGCGGGGAGATCCCGCTGCGGCAGTTCACGGACGTGAGCTCGTCACCCGTCGGCGTCGAGGGCCTGCTCCCGAACCGCCGCTACCTCGTGCAGCAGACGACGTGGAACCCGTGGACGGGCAGCAGCTGGTCGGGGAACGTCACCGTGCCGCTCGGCGTGACGGGGCGGCACGTCGTCCGGATCGCCACGGCGCCGGCGGGCACGTCGTTCTTCGACGTGCGGCTCGATCGCGGCCCCGTGTCCGCGCCCGTCGCGTCGACGGGGGGCTGGCTCGACCTCGCGACGCTCGAGCCGTTCGACCTCCGGATCCCGCCGTTCCACACCGTGCAGGGCGACATCGGCTGGTACGGGCCGGCCGACCACCCGGACCTCTGTCTCGCGTTCCTCGGCGCGGCGGTCCCCGACTGGCGCTCGGAGTGGCTCGGCGAGAGCGACTGGTGCGTGCGGCCGTCGACGGACGGCGCGTTCCGCGTCCAGGACATGCCGCCCGGTGAGTACACGATGATGCTCTACCGGCCGGTGGGGGTGGAGGGCGTCGAGGTGCTCGCGGAGCGCAGCGTGCAGGTCGACGCCGAGCTGTTCCACGTGGACATCTGGCCGCAGCGTCCCGACGACGCGGCGGCGTCGTACATCCTCGAGCGCTGACGGCCCCCGCATCGGAGGCGGCCGGGGAAGGCGGCGCGACGTCGCCCGACCTCGCGGACGGGCGCGACGCGACCGGAGCCGGTGCGTATGATCCGGGGTTCCCCGGGGCGCGCTCAGGCGAGTCCCGGCGGCCGGCGCGCACCGCACCGCGTCGCCCGCGTCACCGCACCCCGTCGTCGAGAGGGTCCCATGAGCGACCGCCCCTACACGCCCGTCCGCGCACCCCACGGCACCCAGCTCACCGCGAAGAGCTGGCTCACCGAGGCGCCGCTGCGGATGCTCATGAACAACCTCGACCCCGAGGTGGCGGAGGACCCGGAGCGGCTCGTCGTGTACGGCGGCTCCGGCAAGGCGGCGCGCACGTGGGAGGACTACGACGCGATCTGCGCGGCGCTGCGCGAGCTCGAGGACGACGAGACGCTCCTCATGCAGTCGGGCCGTCCGGTCGGCGTCTTCAAGACGCACGCCGACGCGCCGCGGGTGCTCATCGCGAACAGCAACCTCGTGCCGAAGTGGGCGACCTGGGAGCACTTCAACGAGCTCGAGCGTCAGGGCCTCATCATGTTCGGGCAGATGACGGCCGGCTCGTGGATCTACATCGGCAGCCAGGGGATCATCCAGGGGACGTACGAGACGTTCATGGCGGCGGCCGCGAAGCACTTCGGCGGCGAGCTCACGGGGCGGCTCGTCGTGACCGGCGGGCTGGGCGGCATGGGTGGCGCGCAGCCGCTGGCGGCCTGCCTCGCGGGCGCGACCTTCCTCGCGGCGGACGTCGACCCGAAGCGCATCGAGAAGCGGCTCGAGACGCGGTACATCGACAAGATGACGGACGACCTCGACGAGGCGATCCGCACCGCGCTCGCGTGGAAGGAGGCCGGCGAGGCCAAGTCCATCGGCTGGGTGGGCAACCAGGTCGACCTGCTGGGCGCGCTCATCGAGCGCGGCATCGTCCCCGACCTGCTCACCGACCAGACGAGCGCGCACGACCCGGTCGACGGCTACGTGCCGACGGGCATGAGCCTCGAGGAGGCGGTCGCGCTCCGGCAGCGCGACCGCGAGGGCTACCGCGAGCGCTCGCTGCGCACGATGGTCGACCACATCGCGGCCATGCGCGCGCTCCAGGACGAGGGCGCGATCACGTTCGACTACGGCAACAACCTGCGCGGGTTCGCGACGGAGGCCGGGTCGCCCGACGCGTTCCGCATCCCTGGCTTCGTCCCGGAGTACATCCGCCCGCTCTTCTGCCTCGGCAAGGGGCCGTTCCGCTGGGCGGCGCTGAGCGGTGACCCGAAGGACATCGCCGTCACCGACGAGGCCGTGCTGCGGCTCTTCCCCGAGGACACGGCGCTCGCGCGCTGGATCCGCATGGCCGGCGAGCGCATCGCGTTCCAGGGCCTGCCGTCGCGCATCTGCTGGCTGGGCTACGGCGACCGCGCGAAGCTCGGGCTCGAGATCAACCGGCTCGTCGCGAGCGGCGCGATCTCGGCGCCGATCGTCATCGGGCGCGACCACCTCGACTGCGGCTCGGTCGCGTCGCCCAACCGTGAGACCGAGGGCATGAAGGACGGCACCGACGCCGTGTCCGACTGGGCGCTGCTCAACGCGCTGCTCAACACCGCGTCGGGCGCGACGTGGGTCTCGTTCCACCACGGCGGCGGCGTCGGCATGGGGTACAGCCAACACGCGGGCCAGGTCATCGTCGCGGACGGCAGCGAGGCGGCGGCGCGCCGGCTCGAGCGCGTGCTGACCAACGATCCGGGCACGGGGGTGATGCGCCACGCGCATGCGGGGTATGATGAAGCCCTCACGTGCGCCCGTGAGAAGGGCATGAAGCTCCCCGGGCTCACCTGACGGGCCACTCATCCAGAGAAGGACGGACCCCCGCGGGCAGGCGGGCGTCGCACGAGACGCCATGCCGCGCCGCCTCCGCACGCTCATCGCCTGGACGCTCGTCGCGGCGTCGTGGGTGCCGGCGTCCGAGCTCGGGCGCGTCGTGCGGTTCGTGCTCGACGAGGCGGCCTGCGGCGGGGACCGCTGCTGCTGCGTCGAGGACGCCCTTCCCTCCGACGGCACGGTCCGCCTCGAGTCCGGCTGCACGTGCGGCGCGCCGCGCGAAGGCGTGTCCGCGACGTCGCCGGGGCCCGTCGTCATGCGGCCCGACGACGCGCGCGAACTCCTGACGCCCTCGCGGCCCCCCGCGTTCCCGCGCGTGGAGGCGGAGCGCGTCCCCGAGTCCTGGTCCCGAGCGCCGGAGCCGCCGCCTCCCCGCGGCTGAGCCACCGGGCGCGCCGCCGCACGGCGCGCGCTCCCGGCTCCACGACCCGGATGCCCGTCGTCCGGACATCCGGTCGACGGCGGGCCCGGCGGCTCGCCGTCCGCTCACGGTCCCGCTCCGCCCCCGATCGGGCGGACGCCGGGGCACCCACCGCGGATCCCGTCGGGGTCCGTACCCAGGAACATCCACAAGGACCATTCATCATGTCCAAGCGTTTCATCACCACCCTCTCCGCCGCCCTGCTGGCGAGCGTCGTCTTCGCCCACCACGTGCCCGTGCCGCTCTCGAGCGCCTCGGCCACGGAGATCCTCACGGACATCACGTTCGTGAAGGGCAGCGGCGTGCCGACGTACCGGCTCAGCGAAGGTCACTCGTTCGAGGTCCCGGCCGACGCCCAGTTCAGCGTCTCCGACGGGAACGCCACGCACACGATCGCGCTCTCCGGCGGCCTCATGCCGAACGAGGACATCATCGCGGCGGTCACCGCGCAGACGACGATGCTCGAGGCGTTCGAGCACAACGGCCACCTCGTGTTGCGCAGCACCGTCGGCGGTTCGGCGGCGCTGCTCGACCTCGAGGAGGGTCGGGGCGGCGCGCTCACCGCGCTCGGTCTCGTCCCGGGGACGAGCACGGGGGACGACGACATCCGTCTCTCGATCTCCATCCCGGAGGCGGACCACACGCACGGTGACGACCACGCCGGAGGCTTCGCGCACCACCCGTACGTCGTGGTGGCGAGCACGACCGGCGGCGTCACGACCGTCGGCGAGGCGGAGCTCCCGTTCGCCGTGGACGCGACGACGACCGCGTTCCTCCGCGCGACCGCGCTCGGCGTGCTGCCCGGCTTCGTCGGCGAGCTCACGGCGACCGAGGACGGTCGTGCGTCGCTCACGCAGGCGCAGCTCGACACGTTGTTCCCGGCCGGCGTGCCGGACGAGCTCTACCTCGCGTTCGCCGTGCTCTCGGAGGACGGCGCGTCCGTCGAGTTCGTGAGCAACCGCTTCACCGTGCACTTCGTCGACTGACCGACGGCTTGCACTGGCGGGCTCCGGGCGCGCATCCCGGAGCCCGCCTTTCCGCCGGAGCACCGCGCTCCGATGCGTCCGCGCGCGTCGTCGAGCACGGGACGGGAGGTGCAATCCGGCCTCCGGATGCCCAACAATGGGCCCGACGCGGGCTCGGCCGGGGGGGCACACCTCGACGCCGGGGTCCGCCTCGGCACTCGTCCCGGAGGCCCCATGGCATCCTCAGAAGACTTCGAACGCGCCTTCGCGGAGACGGATCCGCCGGACCGGCGCTCCTCGCGGCGGCGACCCGCCCGAGCCGTCATCCTCGCGCTGGTCGTGGTCCTCGCGCTCATGTTGATCGTCGTGCTGGCCAGCGGGCAGGGCGGCATCATCGAGGTGAACGCCGACCAGGTCGCGGTCATCGCGAACTACCTCACGGGCGAGACGCAGGTCCACACGCAGCCGGGGTACCAGTTCTTCATCCCGTTCCTCGAGCAGGGCTTCCTGTTCGACAAGAGCGTGCAGCTCTTCGTGATGGAGGGCGACCGCGACCAGGACAGCAACCACGTGAAGAAGCTCACGGTGCGCGCCAACGACGGCTCGAACCTGTGGTTCGACCGCATGGAGCTGCAGTACCGCATCGACCCGCTCAAGGCGGACGTCGTGCTGGCCGACTCGGGCTCCGGCGACAACTTCAAGATCAACTGGGTGCGCGCATTCGCCCGGTCGATCCTGCGCGACGAGTTCGGGAAGTTCTCCTCGTCCGAGATCTCCGACCCGACCAACTACAACATCGCCGCGGCGGAGTCGCGCGACCGGCTCAACGCGATGCTCAACGACCACGGGATCGACGTGATCCAGATCATCACGCCGAAGCCCAAGTTCGACGAGCGGTACGAGAAGGCCATCGAGGACCGCAAGGTGGCCAACCAGGAGGTCGAGCGCATCAAGGCCCGCGCCGAGCAGCTCCGTCGAGAGCGCGAGCGCAGGCTCGCCGAGATCGACTCGACGAAGACGGTGGAGTTCGAGTCGCTCAAGGGCACGCTCAACGCCGAGTTCATCTCGGCCCAGAAGGAGCGCGTGCGCATCGAGCGCGCGGCGGACGCCTACAAGACGCGCGTCGTCGGTGACGGCCAGGCGTCGCAGGCGCGGCTCATGGAGGAGGCGCGCGGCATGCGCGAGAAGGCGCTCAAGGAGGCGGAGGGCCTCAAGGCCAAGACGGAGGCGCTCGCCAAGCAGGGTGAGGTGCTCGTGCGCGAGCGGCTGGCCGAACGCCTGCGGGACATCGAGTTCTCGCTCGTGCCCTACACGAAGGACTCCAGCCCGACGCGCGTCGAGCTCGAGTCGTCCGGCGGCACCACGGCCGCGCTCGGAGGTGGACGATGACACGCTTCGCTCGCACGCTCGCCACGGCCGTCACGCTGCTCGTCGCGACCTCGATCCTCTGCATGCTGCTCTTCGAGCGCGTCCAGCCCATGGACATCGGCGTGCGTCAGTCGCTGTGGGGCGGCGGCATCACGCAGGAGGACTTCACCACGGGCACGTACTGGGGCATCACCGGCGTGCACAAATGGCACTACCTCCCGCGGCGGACGCACTTCCTGCACTTCACGGCGTCCGTCGAGTCCGCCCGCGACCAGCCGCGCGGTGTCACCGAGCACGGTCTCCAGACGACGATCTGGGACCAGCCCATGGAGCTGCGCACGACGGACGGCAACCTCACGACGCTCGACCTGACGGTGCCGTACCGCATCATCGAAGGCGGCGCGTGGCGCATCGTGTCGGACGGCATCATGGCCGACTACGCGCAGAACGTGAAGTCGAAGGTCGAGAGCGTGCTGCGCAACAAGCTCTCGAACCTCACGTCCGAGGACTTCCAGGACACCGAGAAGCGGGTCCAGCGCGCGTCGGACGTGCTCCCCGACCTCAACGCGACGCTCGCTGAGTTCCACGTCTCGGCCGACGCGATCCTCATCCGCCGCGTCGCGTTCGGCGCGCAGTACGAGGCCAAGCTCCAGGAGAAGCAGTACTACACGCAGAAGGCCCTGCTCGACGTGGCGCTCACGGCGCAGGCCGACGAGGAGAAGGTCACGAACTCGATCGAGAAGCAGATCGAGGCGGAGATCAAGTCCAAGACGGAGGAGTGGAACAAGGTCCTGCAGGAGGAGCGCAGCCGTTACGAGGTCATGATCGCGGAGGTCGAGGCGGCCGCGATGGTCTACGAGACGCGTGTCCGCGCGGAGGGCGAGGCCGAGGCCATCTCGCTCGGCGCGCAGGGGCAGCTCGCCGTGGACCAGGCGGAGGCGCTGCGCAACCAGCTGCGCAACGACATCCTCAACTCGACGGGCGGTTCGATCTTCCTGGCGCTCGAGGCGGCGCAGAACCTCAACGTGCGCCACGTCATGCTCAACAGCAACGACCCGCGCGTGCCGCTCGTGCTCGACCTCGACGAGATGGCGACGTTGCTCACCTCGGGCGGCATGCAGCCCTGACGCGGCGCGCGGGGCGCCCGGCTCCCCGACGGGAGCAGGGCGCCCCCGCGACCGCGTCACGTCGCCGGCCGCGAACCCGCGACGATCAGGATCCGACCGGGCAGCGACAGCCCGTCGTCCGTGGTCCACGGCGCGAGCCGGCGGGCCATCGCGCTCCGCACCTCGCCGAGCGCGTCGTCCGTGAGCTCCGCGGACCGGTCGCCTATGGACGGCGAGATCGTCCGCTGGAAGTCCAGCAGGTCGCCCGGCCCGAAGCCGGGGAGTCGCATGGCGATGGATACGGAGCGCTCCGACACGTCGGCGAAGCCGGCACTCCGCATGAGCGCCGCGAGCTCTCCGGACGTCCCGAATCGGAACGGCGTCGGCGCGTCGGGCGGGACCTCGGCGGCGGGGCAGCCGTGCTCGTCGAGCACCTCGTCGGCGACCGTGAAGTAGGCGTTGTCCTCGCGCGGGGCCCACACGGCGTAGACGGCGCGCCCGCCGGGACGCAGCACGCGACGGGCGTCCGCGAGCGACGCGGGGACGTCCTCGAAGAACATGACGCCGAAGCGCGAGCAGAGCGCGTCGAAGGAGGAGTCGCGGAACGGCAGGTGCTCACCGCGTGCGTGGATCCCGCGCAGGCGGAGGTCGTCCTCGGCGGCCCGTTCGGCGGCGTGGCGCAGCATGACCACCGACGCGTCGATCGCGACGACGCTCCCGACCGACGATCGGCTCCTCGCGAGACGCAGCGAGGGATCGCCTGGGCCGCAGGCGACGTCCAGGACGCGTCCGTCGGCGGGTGCGTCGAGCGCCTCGACGAGCGCGTCGCTCGCGTCCCGCGTCATGATCGCGATGGCCTCGGCGTGCGTGACCCAGGCGCAGGACGAGCGCGCCCAGCGCGCGGTGGGGGACGCCGGCGGTTCGTGGCTATTCATCGGATTCCCAGGGTGGATGCCGTAAGTCGTTTCATCGTATGGAGTTGAGCGAAATGCTTATGCATTGACACCTTTTTCGGAGTCGGGGTAGACTTCTCTGGCCGTGTCGCCGTTCCCGGGCCGGATCCTCGGATCCGGCGGGCGGCCGTCCGCTGGACTCCCCCCATCACCTTTTCTCTCTCGCTTCGCAAGAGGTCCGAATGACACCCATCCGCTTCCGCACGCTGGGCGCCTGCGCGGCGCTGGCCGCCGCGGTGATGACGCCTGCCGCGATGTCGCAGGCCGACGCGCCCCTGCCGAACCCGCCCGAGTTCCCGGCGGAGAACCCGCTGCTGCCCGACCAGGACACGCTCGGCAAGTTCCTGTTCTGGGAAGAGCAGATGAGCCACGACAACACCATGTCGTGCGGCACCTGCCACATCCACGAGAACGGCGGATCGGACCCGCGCTCCATCGGCGCCGCGACGCACCCCGGTCCCGACAACGTGTTCGGCACGGATGACGACATCAACGGTTCGCCGGGTGTCCGCCGCATCGACCACTTCACGAACGACCTGCTCTTCTCCGCCAGCCACGGCTTCGCCGTGCAGTCGACGGACCGCAAGGCGCCGCCGACGGTCAACTCCGTCTACTTCAACGACGTCTTCTGGGACGGCCGCGCCACGCAGGCGTTCACCGACCCGCAGACCGGTCTCGTCGAGATCCCGTACCTCGGCGCGCTCGAGAGCCAGGCCGTCGGGCCGCCGCTCTCCGATGTCGAGATGTCCAGCCTGGGTCGCACCTGGGACGACATCACCGCGAAGCTCGAGACCGCGACGCCCATGGCGCTCGCCACGAACCTGCCGGCCGAGATGCTCGACTTCCTCGCCGACAACCCGACCTACCCCGACATGTTTGAGGCGGTCTACGGCACGCCGGACGTCACGTCCAAGCGCATCGCGTTCGCCATCGCGAACTACGAGCGCACGCTCATCTCGGACGAGACGGCGCTCGACGACTTCCTGAAGGGCGTGAACCCGGACCTGGGCCCGTTCCAGCCCGGCTTCGACCTCTTCCAGGGCAACGCGAACTGCGCGGCCTGTCACACGCTGCCGTTCACCATGAACAACGACTACCACAACGTCGGTGTCCGCCCCGATGCGGACGACCCCGGCCGCATGGGGTTCACGGGTGACCCGGCCGACATCGCCAAGTTCAAGACGCCGATGGTCCGCAACGCCGCGCTCCGAGTGCCGCTCTTCCACAACGGCTCGGTCGACAGCATCACCGAGCTCGTGGACTTCTACGACCAGGGCGGCAACTTCGACGACGGCAACCTCGACGCGAACATCCTCGTCCTGAACCTCACGGCCCAGGAGAAGCTCGACCTCGTCGACTTCATCGAGAACGGCATGACCGACAGCCGCCTCGTGGACAACGTCTTCCCGTTCACACGCCCGACGCTCCGCAGCGAGCTGCCGTCGCTGAACGTGAACTTCGGCGTCGCGAGCATGGACAGCGTCGGCGGCTTCGCCAGCATCTTCACGAACGGCCCCGCGAACCGCGGCAACGCCAACTTCGTGATCGGTCTCGGCGACGCGCGTCCGAACCGTCCGGCCACGCTCGTGCTGTCGTTCAACGACGATCCCGCCGGCACGCCCTACCCGGACCCGCGCTTCCCGGTCCCGGTCAACGTGGGCATCGGCGGCATCTTCCTGAAGGCGCCGGTCACCACGAGCGCGGACGGCCTCGCGAGCTTCAACATGCCGATCCCCGGCGACGCGATCCTCGCGGGCTTCGAGTTCTACGCCCAGTGGTTCGTCTCCGACCCGGGCGCGGTCCCGCCGGGCGGCATCTACGGCACGGACGGCCTGTCGATCCAGATCCTCTGATCCCGATCGCGCAGACGGTCTGACGACCGGAGACGGGCGTCGCGGCGACGAGCCGCGGCGCCCGTCTTGCGTTGGGGGGGCGGGTCGCGATCCGGCCGGGCGCTACGACAGCCCGCGAGGCGGCCGCCTCGTCAGCGTGTCACGCAGGGATCCGCGAACATGCTGTCCGAGCGCCCGTCGCTCACGGAGCCGGCGCCGACGTAGCCGAGCTGCGCGAGCCGCTTGCGGGCGGCCTCGTCGAGCGTGTCGAGGTCCATCTCGCCGCTGTGCCGGGGGTCGGCCTTGAAGTCGCGCAGCGCGCGATAGAGCGGGCGGAACTCCTCGGGCAGCGCGCGCCCGCCGTCGATCGCGGCGAGGTCGAAGCCCTCGAGGAGGTTCGTCTGCTCGAAGGGGTCGGCGACGAGGTCGTAGGCCTCGATGCAGTCGATCTCGAAGCCCACGCCGTCGACGTATGCGTAGGGCGCCTTGCGCGGCCAGGTGTGGCGCTCGTTGTAGATGAGCTTCCGCCGCCCGTCGCTCACCGCGAAGATGAGGTCCTGCCACTCGACGACCGCGTGGTCGACGCCGGTCTCGGCGGCCTCGCCCCGCAGCACGGGCGCCAGCGACACGCCCTCCATCTCGGGGTCCGCGGCAAGCCCGAGCAGGTCGAGCACCGTCGGCGTGACGTCGATCGTGCGGCCGAGGCTGCGGACCCGCAGGCCCTCGAGGACGTCCGGCCCGGCCACGACGAGCGGCACCCGCACGACGCCGTCGTAGACCGAGGCGCCGTGATAGAAGTACCGGTTGTGGTCGTAGAGCTCCTCGCCGTGGTCCGAGGTGAAGACGACGTACGTGTCCTCGAGCTCGCCCATGTCGTCGAGCTGCTGCAGGATGCGCGTGAGGCGGTCGTCGGTGGCGCGCACGGTCGCGTCGTAGAGCCCGCGGACGCGCACGAGGTCCGCGTCGGATGCCGGCGGCTTCCGGCCGAGCGTGATGCTCCCGAGGAAGAGCTCGAGCTGCGGGGCGGAGAACGGGCCCGGCGCCTCGAGCGGGCCGGAGACGTCGGGCGACGTCCCGTAGCGGTCGACGAGCCCTGCCGGCGGGTTGTAGGGCTTGTGGATGTCGTAGTAGTGCGTCCAGAGCGCGAACGGCCGCGACGTGTCCACGCCCCGGAGGAAGGCGGCGGCCGCGCGCTCGACGCGGTCGTCCCACTCGACCTGCAGCTTGCCCTCGTTCTTCTGGGTGACGCCCGTGCGCTCGCCGCCGTAGCCGTCCGCCGAGACGTCGGCCCCGCGGGCGACCCAGCCCTCGACGGGGTGCGCGACCTCGAAGTTCGCGATGAAGACGCCGGTCTGGTACCCGGCGGCGTCGAGGTGCTCGAAGAGCGTCGTGTGCTCCTCCGGCATCGGGTACGCGTTCTCGCGCAGTCCCGTCGTCGCCGGGTACTTGCCGGTGAGCAGCGAGCCGATGGACGGGTGCGTCTGCCCGCGCGGCGCGTAGGCCGTCTCGAACACGACGCCGGAGGCGGCGAGCGCGTCGACGCGCGGTGACGGGCTCTCGCCCCACTCGTCGTTGCCGTACGCGCCGAGCCGGTCGGCGCGCAGCGTGTCCCAGCTCACGAGCAGCAGGTTCACGTCGCGGGGCGGAGTCGGTTCGCCGCACGCCAGCGTGGCGGTCACGGCCGCGACGAGCGCGGCGCCGCGACGGGCGACCGGACGGGAGCGTGACGGGACGGACGGGTGCCGGTCGGGCATGGCGTTCGGATCCTCCGGGGAGCCGCTCAGAAGACGAGCGACCAGGCGCCGAGTACGCCCTGCGTCCAGAAGTGTGAGTAGGCCGCGAGCGCGCGCGTCGTCGTGTGGTCGGCCTGCAGCACGTACCCGTTGTTGTTCACGTCGAGGTCGAGGATGAACTTGCGGTCCGGATCGATGACGACCGCCGTGAGCTTCGACGACGTGAGGTGCTCGAAGGCCTGGTACCCGCCGACGCCGTCCCAGGTGTGCCGCTGCACGCTGCCGTCCGCGAACCGCGCCTCGACCTCGACGGGCGCCTCGACCTGACCGAGCTGGCGGACGACGTAGCGGGTGGCCCACTGGGCGGGAGCCTCCGCGGCGTCCTCGAAGGTCGGCCGGGTGGGCGCGTCGGCGGCGGACGCCGAGCCGGTGCCCGGGTAGGGCGCGTCGAAGAGGTAGCGCCAGACGCGGCGTGGGATGGACGGGGCCTCGTCCGGGTCGCCGTCCCCCTCCGGCTCGGGGCCGGTCCACGCGACCGGGTCGCCCGGACGCCGCTGGTCGGTGTACCCGACGAGCGGCTCGACCTTGCGCGACGTGACCTCCTGCACGGACCAGTCCACGGTCCGTGTCGTGCGGATGAGCTGGTCGAGGAGGTCGTCGTGCGCGCCGTCGGTCACCTCGCTCACGACGCCCAGGAAGTCCTCGCCGCGCGGGTGGTCGAAGGCGAAGCGGTCGACGTAGGTCTTCATGACCTCGCCCATGACCTCGTCGCCGAGGTGTCGCTCGAGCGTCTCGAGGACGAGCGACGTCTTGTTGTAGACGAGCCCGCCGTAGCCCTCGGTGAAGTCCCGCGACGGCGCCGACAGCGGGCGCGTCGTCGCGACGGAGCGGTAGCGCGCCTTGTCCCACACCGGCCGATCGGCGCTCATGTCGGGGAGACGGAGCGAGGCGACGTCCGGCACGCGGAAGCCGAGCAGCGTCGGGCGGCGCGCCGGCTCGGCGACCGGGGGCGTGTCGTGGAACGGGCTCGTCCTCCAACCGAGCACGTTCTGCAGCGACATCTCGGCGGCGGTGAAGGGCAGGCCGCCGCGCACGCCGCCGTTGAACGCCTCGCGCACGAGCTTCCGGTCGAGGAACGTGAACGCGTCGGTGCGCCCGGCGTCCGGCCAGTGGTGCTCGATGAGCTTCGTCGTGCCCCAGTCGTTCACGCCCTCGTCGAGCCAGGCCTCCTCGACCTCGTCCGACGCGAGGATGCCGTACCAGTACTGGTGACCGAACTCGTGCGCGGTGACGCCCGCGGGGTCCTCGGTGAGGTCGACGAACCAGCCGAGGTGGTTGGGGAACCGCTGGCTGATCGTGAACAGCATGGGGTACTCCATGCCGCCTCCCCGCGAGTGGGGCAGCCCGTCGACGACGAGGCGCGGGTACGGATACGGCATCCACCAGGTCGCCGACGCGTCGAGGCAGCTCCGGAGCACGGACAGGACCTGCTCGGCCTTGGGCTCCGCGTACGGCTGGCAGAGGTAGACGACCTCCACGGTGCGCCCGGAGGTCGGGTCCTCCCACGTGTCCTCGTACCGGCGGAACGCCGTGTCCGCGCAGAACGCGAAGTCGTGCACGTCGTCCGCGCGGAAGGTGCGCCGCAGCCACCCCGCGCCGTCGGGCTGGGCCTCGCCGGGCACGCCCGTGGCCTCGAGCACGAGCGGCTCGTCGCCCACGGTCTCCGGGTAGTGGAAGGTGACCTCGTACGAGCCGAAGTCCGCGAAGAACTCGCCGGTCCGGTAGAAGGGCCGCTTGCGCCAGCCGTTCTCACCGTGCGCGCAGAACTTCGGGAACCACTGCATGCCGTCGATGTGCCGGCCGACCTGGCCCATGCGCGCGATGATGTGCGGGAAGCGCGTCTCGAACTCGACGACGATCGTCGTGCGTCCGCCGGGCGGCACGGGTTCGTCGAGCGACACGCGCATGAGCGTGTTCGCGATGCTCGTGGCGTCGGCGAGGTCGCGTCCGTCGGGCGTGCGCACGGACCGCACGTCGAGGTACCCGCCGAGCTCGTCGCCGCGGTCCTCGATCGCGTCCTCGCGGCCGTTCGCGATCCAGATCGTCTTCGTGTTGCTGAACGCGGACGCGTAGAGGTGCATCCACAGTTCGTCGACGGGCTTCGACGTCTCGTTGATGAACGTGGCCCGCTCCACGCCGCCGACGGTGCGCCCGAGCACGTCGACCGTGACGTCGATGGCGTACGCGTTGCGGTGGACCGGGCGCCGGTCGTCCGACCGCGCGACGGCGGGGGGCTCGCTCGCGGTGGCGGGCGCGGCGGGCGCGTCCTGCGCCGCGAGCCGCACGCCCGCCGTCAGCGCGAGCGCCAGCACGAGGAAGCCCTTCGTGCCGCCGCTCCCCGACGTCGGGCATTCATCGTCCGGGCGCTTCGGAGGCGGCGCGTCGGGGAAGAACGGGGAGCCCGATCCGGAGGACGAGGCGCCGCTCGGGGAGGAGCCGCCCGCCGCCTTCGGGGGCGCGCCGTCCGGGGACTTCGGCGTGCTCGAGCGGGTCGTCGCGATCGTCGTCGTGTCGCTCGGCACCGAGGAGGTCGGCTCGGACGACCCGGGAGCGGGGGACGGCGATGCGGGCGGCTTCGCGGGGACCGCCGGCTTCGCGGCCGTCGTCTCGCGGCCCGCGCCGCTCACGGAGACCGAGGTCACGTCCGGCGCGCCGCCGGCGGCGGACGCGTCGCCGCCCGTGCGCGCCGGGGACCCGCCCGGGGCGTCCGGCGACTTGGCCGGCGCGGGCGATCCCGCCGGCTTCGCGGACGCCGGAGGCGCCGCCGAGGCTCCGGCTGCCACTCCGGTCGCGGGCCCGGTCCCGGCTCCGGCTGCTGCTCCGGTCGTCGCGCCGGTGGCGGTTCCGGCCGCGGCGCCGGCCGGCACGGGCGCTGCCGGAGCGCCCGCGGGAGCCGCGGCTCCGCCCGTCCCGGACATCGCCGTCGCGCCGCCCGCCGTCGCCGTCGCGGCCGCGACCGCCGCCGTGGGAGCGCCCAGCTCCACCGTCGGCGCGACGATGATCCACAGCCGCGCGTCCACCGCCATGCGGTACACGAGCGCGGCGACGAGGAGCACCTGAGCGAGCTGCATGACGAGCACGAGGTGCCACTCCGTGCGCAGGCCGGGGATGGGCTCCCAGCCTCCGAGCACCGCCGACGTGCCCAGCTCGTACACGACGAACGCGAGCACGACGGGCCACAGCGACAGCACGCGCCCGAGACCGATCGACGGCAGGTGGCGCACGACGGACGCGAGCGCCCTCAGCCAGCTCACGAGCACGAAGCGCTCCTCGAGCAGGATGACGCGCAGCCGCGCGAACCGGATCGACGTCACGACGACGCCCATGATCGCGAGCACGAAGAGCGTCTTGAGCGTCATGCTCCAGCCGAGGAGGCCCGCGCCCGCCGCGTTGTCGTCGCCGACGAGCGCCGACGTCACCCAGCCCGACAGGTGGTCGTTGAACCAGCCGACGCCCCACAGCGCGACGAGCGACAGCGCGAGCAGCCACACGAAGCGGTGCCCGTACCGCGCGCACGCGGAGAGGAACCCGTCGAAGCGATGCTTGTCGGCGACCCGCGCGAGCACGCCCGCCGAGAGGATCGTCCAGAGGATGATCCAGCCGAACGCGCTCTCCCGCACGAGCCGCGACGTCCGACCGACGGGGTCGCGCTCCGCCGACCAGAAGTCCACGAACGCCTCGCTGTCGAAGGCCTGGAGCAGGCCGGTCGCCATCGGGCTGTGCGAGAAGGTGTCCTGGATCTCGGTGCGGACGGGGGCGCTGAGCACCCACGCGGCCGACGCGATGACGAGCCACAGGATGAGGATGAGGCGCCAGCAGGCCAGGGTGGTGCCCACGGCGCCGCCCAGCGCGGCGAAAACGGTCTTCATGGAGCGGTGTCCTTGCCGTCCGTGAGGGACAGGGTGAAGTCGCCCAGGGAAGGGACGAGGTCGACGAGCCGGGCGCGGTGGCGCGGCTCGTCGAGCAGTCGGAGCAGCGTGTCGACGCGCTGCTCGAGGCCGAAGGCCTGCATCATCGCGACGCGTGCCCCGGGCGAGAGGCGCAACGAGCTCGCGATGCGGTCGGCGAGCGTGCCGACGTCGAAGGCGGCCGTCACGTCGAAGTCGAGCGGTTCGGAGGCGCGCGTCGCGATGCCCTGGAGCAGGTCGCGCCGCAGCCGGAACGCCTCCGCGGGGTGCACGTCCGAGATCCGCG
Organism: bacterium; assembly: GCA_030428785.1. GTDB lineage: Bacteria > Planctomycetota > B15-G4 > B15-G4 > B15-G4 > JAUIEF01. Next base: position 42,570 of record JAUIEF010000005.1, on the reverse strand, counting down.
CCTGGCGCTCGAAGCGCACGGTGCGGAACGGCGAGGTCGGCAGCTCGTCCGTGATGCGCCCGCGGGTGACGCCGTGCAGGACGATGTCGGACGTGCCGTCGTCGTTCTGCTCGTCGCGGACGAGCCGGCCGATGCCCACGACGCCGCCCACCGCCGCGCGGCCCTCGTCGTCGCAGCCGAGCCCCGGGAGCAGCGTGCCGACGGCGATGAGCTGCGCGCCCTCGCGGACGACCTCCATCATGGCGCGGTAGCGCGGCTCGAAGACGTGCAGCGGGAGCAGTTCGCCGGGCAGGATCGCGCCGCGGGGCAGCGGGAAGAGCGGCGCTTCGTCCGGGTCGCGTGGCACCGCGTCACGATAGCAAGGATGCCCGGGGCGCCGCAGCAGGGGCGGGTGTGGCGGGAAACCGGCGCGCGCGGCGCGCCCGACCGAACGGCACGCCGGTGGGTCGCGCCCGACCGCGGGCCTCAGCCCACCCCGCGCTTGGGGCAGTCCTCGGCGAGCGGGCACTCCTCGCAGCGCGGCGAGCGCGCGGGGCAGACCGTCCGGCCCAGCCGGATGAGCCGGTGGCTGAAGGCGATCCAGTGGTCGTGCGGGACGACCTCCACGAGGTCGCGTTCGACCTTGACGGGGTCGGTCTCGCGCGTGAGCCCGAGACGGCCCGCGATGCGCTTGACGTGCGTGTCGACGACGATGCCGTCCGCGAGCCCGAAGCACTCGCCTCGCACGACGTTCGCGGTCTTCCGCGCGACGCCCGGCAACGCGAGGAGCTCGTCCATGTCGCGCGGGACCTCGCCGCCGTGGCGCTCGACGAGTCCGGCCGCCATCCCGATGAGGTTCTTCGCCTTGTTGCGGAAGAAGCCGGTGCTGTGGATGACCTCCTCGACGTCCTCCTGGTCGGCGGCGGCCAGGTCCGCGGGCGTCGGCCAGCGCGTGAAGAGCTGCGGCGTGACCATGTTCACGCGGGCGTCCGTGCACTGCGCGGAGAGGATCGTCGCGGCGAGCAGCTCGAACGGGTTCGCGTGGTCGAGCGCGCACTTCGGGTGCGGGTCGTACGCGGCGAGCGTGTCGACGACCCGCCGGATGCGCTCGCGCTCGGCGGGGCCGGGCTTGCGGCGCCGCTTCGTGCGCTTCGCGCCGGCGGTCTTCTTCGCGGCGGCCTTCCGGGTGGGGGCGGCTCTCTTCGCGGTCGACACCCTCGCGGCCCGCTTCGTCGCGGCCTTACGGCCGGCCTTCTTCGCGGGGCTCACGGGTCGCCGCTCCGGAGCACGGCCTCCAGCACGCGCACGTCGCCGGACATCTCCGGGTGGAAGGTCGCCGCCCAGACCGCGCCGCGGCGCACGAGCACCGGCCGGCCGTCGTGCTCGAGCACGACCTCCACCTCGGGCCCCGTCTCGCGGATGACCGGTGCGCGGATGAACACGGCCTCGAGCGGGCCGCCCCCGAGCGCACCCGGCGGCAGCTCCGTGATGAAGGAGTCGCGCTGCCGGCCGTAGCCGTTGCGCTCGACGGCGATGTCGAGCACGCCGAGCGACTCCTGGTCCGGGTTCGTCACGGACCGCGCGAGCAGGATCGCGCCGGCGCAGGTCCCGAGCACCGGCCGCCCCGACGTGCACGCCTCGCGCAACGGCTCGAACAGGCGCTCCTCGCGGAGCAGCTTGAGCATGGTGCTCGACTCGCCGCCCGGCAGGACGAGCGCATCCGTGCCGGCGAGGTCCGCCGCCGTCTTCACGGCGCACGGCTCGTGCCCGAGCGCGAGGACCGCGCGCGCGTGCGCCTCGAAGTCGCCCTGGAGGGCGAGGACGCCGACGGTGACCACTACCAGCCGCGCGTCTGCAGCAGCTGATCGGGCTCCATGGAGGCGACGTCCAGCCCGACCATCGGCGCGGCCGCGACGGTGCGACACGCCTCGAGCACGAGGGCCGGGTCGTTCCAGTGCGTCGTCGCCTTGACGATCGCGGCGGCGAAGGTCGGCGGGTCCTGGCTCTTGAAGATGCCGGAGCCGACGAAGACCGCCTCGGCGCCGAGCGACATCATGAGCGCGGCGTCGGCGGGCGTCGCGACGCCGCCGGCGGCGAAGTTCGGGACGGGCAGCTTGCCGCTCTGCGCGACCATGCGCACGAGCTCGTACGGCGCGCCGAGGTCCTTGGCGGCGGTCATGAGCTCCTCCTCGCCCATGACCTGCAGCTCGCGCATGTCCTTCATGACCTGGCGCATGTGGCGCACGGCCTCGACGATGTTGCCCGAGCCGGCCTCGCCCTTCGTGCGGATCATCGCGGCGCCCTCGCCGATGCGGCGCAGCGCCTCGCCGAGGTTGCGGCAGCCGCACACGAACGGCACGTCGAACGCGTGCTTGTCGATGTGGAACTTGTCGTCGGCCGGCGTGAGCACCTCGGACTCGTCGATATAGTCGACGCCGAGCTGCTGGAGCACCTGCGCCTCGGCGAAGTGCCCGATGCGCGCCTTGGCCATCACGGGGATGGACACGGTGCCCATGATCGACTCGATGATGTCGATGCGCGCCATGCGCGCGACCCCGCCGTCCTTGCGGATGTCGCTGGGCACGCGCTCGAGCGCCATGACCGCGCACGCGCCGGACTGCTCGGCGATGGTGGCCTGCTCGACGGTGGTGACGTCCATGATGACGCCGCCCTTGAGCATCTCGGCGAGGCCGGTCTTGAGGCGGAGGGGGGTCTGCGCTTCGGTCACGTCGTTCTCCTGGGTGCCGTGCGCTCCCCGGCGCACCGGCTGTGCGAATTCGGCGTCATGGTAGCGCAGACGCGTTGCGTGTCGAGTGCCGGACGACGCGCGGGGCGGCGGGATCGTAAGCAGACAATCGCGCCGCGCGCCGTGCGCGGCGGCGTGCGCCGCGCTCCGTACGAATTCCGCATCGCGTCGACGCGCGTGATTCACGTCGCGGTCCGGCAGCACCGGGCCGCGCGTCGCCGGGGGGCGGCGCGCCGCGGATCGTCGTGCGACGCGTCGGGTCGGGACCTCGTCGTCGCGCGCGCCCGTCGACGTCCGTGCCCGCTCGACGGGCAGCCCTGCGAGAGGAGGACCCCGGTCCATGAGCAGCTCCACCATCGACGTGCGGAGGCAGGCGGCGTCGCCGGCGCCCCGCGGACTCTGCGAAGCGGTCCAGCACCACGTCTGTCGGATGGCCGCCGACGCGCCGTTGCCCGTGGCCGCGACGGCGGTCGCGCGGCACGTGCGGGAGTGCGCGGCGTGTTCGCGCTTCGTCGACGAGCTGGGTCACCTGCGACGGTGGCTCGCATCGGTCGACCGGCCGGGCACGCTCGCGCGTCGACGACGGGGGCGGCGCGCCGCGTGTCGCGCGGCCCTCGCGACGGAGCTCCTCGCGCGCCTCGCCCGGGACCTCCTCGCGGACGCGCGCGGCGGGGGAGGGCGGCCGGCGGAGGAGCGGTCGCGCGACGCGGCGCGCCTCGCCGCCGTGACCGAGGGCCTGCGCCGCGGGCCGGGGACCTCCCGCGAGGAGGCCGCCGCTGTGGACCGCGCGCTGCGTCCCGAGCCCGGCGACGTCCGCGGCGCGCTCGAGGCCGCCGCGTTGCTCGACCCGCTGGGGCTGGACGTCGCGCTCGCCTGGCTCGCGCACCTCGAGCGGGACGGCGAGCACGAGCGAGCCCACCGGCTCACCGACCGGTGGATCGCCCGCCTCGCGTAGACTCTGCGACCCGCGCGTCGCGGGCGTCCGCACGCGGCGCCGCGCGCGGGCCCAGCAGCGAGGTGCGACGACGGACACGCCCGAGATCGACCGCTACGACTACCGGCACCCGCCGGAGGCCATCGCGCAGGAGCCGCCCGAGCGGCGCGACGGCGGCCGGCTGCTGCACGTGGTCCGTCACGCCGACACGCCGCCGACGGACCGATCCGTCACGGACCTCCCCGGACTGCTCCGGTCCGGCGACCTGCTCGTGCTCAACGAGGCGCGCGTCATGCCGGCGCGGCTCACGGCGCGGCGGTCCACCGGCGGACGCGTGTCGGTCCTGGTGATCGAGGCGGAGGGCGCGCGCGCGACGGTGCTGCTCGGCGCGCGCGGCACGCTCGCCGAGGGCGAGGAGCTGGACGTCGCCGGCGAGCCGTGGCGGGTCGCGCGCGCGCTCGGCGGCGGGCGCTTCGTCGTCGAGGCACGCGGCGGCCGCGACGTCGAGGCGGTCGTCTTCGGGAGCGGCCGCATGCCGCTGCCGCCGTACATCCGCCGCGACGCGGAGGCCGACCCGCGCGACGCCGCCGACCGCGAGCGCTACCAGACGGTCTTCGCGCGCGGCGACCGGGCGACCGCCGTCGCCGCGCCCACCGCCGGCCTCCACTTCACCGACGCGCTGCTCGAGGAGGTCGCGGCGCGCGGCGTGCGCGTCGAGCGCCTGCGGCTCGACGTCGGCGAGGGCACCTTCCGCCCGGTGCGGGCCGCGCGCCTGGACGACCACGAGATGCACGTCGAGCGCTTCGAGGTCCCGGACGCGACGGCCGCCGCTTTCGCGGAGACGCGCGCCGCGGGCGGCCGGGTCGTCGCCGTCGGGACGACGGTCGTGCGCACCCTCGAGTCGGCGGTCTCCGACGACGGCCGGTCCCTGCGCGCCGGTCCCGGCGAGACGCGCCTCTTCATCCGCGAGGGCCACGCGTTCCGCGCCGTCGACGCGCTCGTCACGAACTTCCACCAGCCCAAGAGCACGCTCCTGGTCCTCGTCGCGGCCTTCGCCGGGCACGAGACCGTGTTCGCCGCCTACCGGCACGCCGTCGACGCCGGCTACCGCCTCTTCTCCTACGGCGACGCGATGTTCCTGGAGGCCGCCGACGAGGGCTGACCGCGCCGCCGCCCCGTCGCTAGAGTGTCCGCATGACGCCGCCCCGCAAGCCCTCTGCGAAGTCCGCCGCACGCCACCGCGAGCTCGTCGCGGAGATCGCCCGGCACGACGAGCTGTACTACCAGGAGGACGCGCCGGTCATCTCCGACGCGGAGTACGACGCGCTGCTCCGCGAGCTCGAGGAGCTCGAGGCGGCGCACCCCTCGCTCGTGACGCCCGACTCGCCCACGCAGCGGGTCGCGGGGCGGCCCGTGTCGTCGCTCACGCCGCGCGAGCACCGGCGTCCCATGCTCTCGCTCTCGAACACCTACTCCCGCGAGGAGGTGCTCGAGTGGTTCGACAGCGTGCGCGACTTCCTCGGCGACAGCGCGGACGCCGCGCTCTTCCACATCGAGCCGAAGCTCGACGGCGTCGCGCTCGAGCTCGTCTACGAGGCCGGGCGGCTCGCCTGCGCGATCACCCGCGGCGACGGCCGCACGGGCGACGACGTCACGCACACCGTGCGCACCATCGGCGACGTGCCGCGCCGCCTGACCGGCGACGACCCGCCGGTGCTGCTCGAGGTCCGCGGCGAGGTCGTCATGACGCACGCGAACTTCGCGGTGGTGAACACCGCCCGCGAGGAGGCGGGCGAGGAGCTCTTCATCAACCCGCGCAACCTCGCGTCCGGCACGCTCAAGATGCTCGACCCGCGGGTCGCGGCGACGCGGCCGCTCGACTTCATGGCGTACGGCCTCGGCGCGTGCGACGGCTTCGCGGCCCGCGGCCACGCCGAGGCGATGGAGGCCGTCGAGGCCCTGGGCGTCCGCACGACCGGAGACCTCTCCCTGCGCGGCACGCTCGAGGAGGTCCTCGCGCACCACGACGACCTGCTCTCGCGCCGCGGCGACCTGCCCTTCGACGTGGACGGCACGGTCATCAAGGTGGACGACCACGCGCTCCAGTCGCGCCTCGGCGAACGCAGCCGCTCGCCGCGCTGGGCCATCGCCTTCAAGTTCCCCGCGCAGACCGCGACCTCCGTCGTGCGCGAGATCCAGCTCCAGGTCGGACGCACCGGCGCCATCACGCCCAAGGCCGTCATCGAGCCCACGTACGTGGCGGGCGTGACCATCGAACACGTGACGCTGCACAACAAGGACGAGATCGAGCGGCTCGGCGTGAAGGTCGGCGACCGCGTGCTGCTCGAACGCGCCGGCGACGTCATCCCCAAGATCCTCCAGGTCACCGAGGACGGCGGCGGCGAGCCGTTCGTCATGCCCGACCGTTGTCCGGTGTGCGACACGCCCGTCGTGCAGGACTCCGAGGAGGTCGTCGTGCGCTGCCCGAACCCGGCGTGCCCGGCCGTGCTCGCGCGCCGCATCGAGCACTTCGTGTCGCGCGCCGCGATGGACGTCGAGGGCATGGGCGGCAAGCTCGTCGCGCAGCTCGTCGACACCGGTCTCGTGACCCGCCTCGCCGACCTCTACACCCTCACGCAGGAGCAGCTCGAGGAGCTCCCGCGCATGGGCGAGACGTCGGCGAGGAACGTGCTCGCAGGTCTCGAGGCGAGCAAGACGCGGCCGTTCGCACGCGTGCTCTTCGGGCTCGGCATCCGGCACGTCGGGCAGCACGTCGCGGAGGTCGTCGCCGATCGCTGGGGCGGATTCGAGGCGCTGCGCGGCGCGTCGCAGGAGGCGCTCGAGGACGTCGCCGAGATCGGGCCCACCGTCGCGAGCAGCCTCGTCGCGTGGCTGCAGGACGAGGACGAGCAGGCGCAGGTCGACCGCATGATCGAGGCGGGTCTCGCGCCCGCGACGCCCGCGCCCGCGGCGACCGGCGACGGTCCGCTCGCCGGCCGCAGCTTCCTCTTCACGGGCAAGCTCGAGCGGATGAGCCGCCGCGAGGCCAACGAGATGGTCAAGGCCGCCGGCGGACGCCTCGTCTCGGGCGTCAGCAAGAACCTCGACGTGCTCGTCGTGGGCGAGAAGCCGGGCAGCAAGCTCAAGAAGGCGCAGGAGCTCGGCATCGAGGTTCTGGAGGAGGAGGCGTTCCTCGAGCTCGTCCGCGGCGGGGACTCCTGAGGGAGAGGTCGGGTCCACCCGGGGACCGCGCGGTGCCGATGAGCAGGCGGAGGACGCCGCCGCGCCCCCGGCCCGACTGGCGCCTCTCCGGGGATCGACCTAGACTCAAGCGGTCCCTCACCTCGACGTCCCGATCCCGAATGGAGCCCCGCGACGTGAAGATCGAACTCACCTACTGCGCCGTCTGAAACTACGAGCCTCGAGCCGTCGGTCTGGCGGAGGAGCTGCTCAAGAAGCACAAGCGCGGTATCGAGTCCCTGCTGCTGATCCCCAGCGACGGGGGGGCCTTCGAGGTCGCCAAGAACGGCGAGCTGGTCTTCTCCAAGCTGCAGGCCGGCCGCTTCCCCGAGGACGGCGAGGTCGACGCGATCCTCACCGGCAACAAGCAACCCGTCCTCTCCTGAGGACCGCGGGCCCGAGCCGCCCGCCCACCCCGGACACACCCGCATCGTGAAGAAGCCGAAAGTCGTCCTGTTCCTGCCGTCGCGCGTGGACCCCGAGATCGGGGACCTGCCGTCGGCGGACCTCCTCCCGCTCGAGCTCCTGCACATCGCGCCGATGGCGGAGCGGCAGGGCTGGGAGGTCGTCGTCGTCGACGCGATGACCGAGCCGGACTACCTCGACCAGGTGCTCGAGGCGTGCGCCGACGCGCAGGTCTTCGGCAGCTCGGCCATCCTCGGGTACCAGGTGTGGGACGGCGCGCAGGTCGCGCAGGCCGTGCGCACGCGGTACCCGGACCTGCCCATCGTGTGGGGCGGCTGGTTCCCGTCGGCGATCCCGGAGCTCTACCTCGGCAGCGAGATCTGCGACGCCGTCGTCCACGGCCAGGGCGAGGTGACCTTCGGCGAGCTGCTCGACGCCTGGAAGGACGGCGGGCGCGGCGCGGACCTCACCGGCATCGCCGGCCTCGTGATCAAGCAGGACGGCGCCGTGCACTGGACGCCCAAGCGCGCCGTCACGCACCTCAACGACCTGCCCGAGCCGTCGTTCCACCTCATCGAGCTGCAGAAGTACTACGACCTCCAGAAGCGCGTCGCGCAGTTCGGTCACCGCGTGCGCAACCGGCTGCCGCCGCCGCACCACCTCGCGAACCGCCCGCACCGCGGCTTCAGCTACTTCAGCAGCTTCGGCTGCCCCGAGCCGTGCGCGTTCTGCTGCTCGCCGGAGATCGCCGGTCGTCGCTGGGTCGCGCTCGACGCCGACGAGCTCGTCGAGCGCCTCGCCGTGATCCACCGCAAGGACCCCTTCGACGTGCTGCGCTTCCAGGACGCCAACTTCGGCGTCGCCAAGAAGCGCATGATCGAGTTCTGCGAGGGCCTGCTCGACAAGGGCCTGAACATCAACTGGAACGGCACGATCGAGATCAAGCAGATCTGCCAGTACGACTGGGACACGCTCGAGCTCATGAAGCGGTCCGGCAACCACCTCATGTGGTTCGGCGCCGAGGCCAGCACCGAGGAGACGCAGCGGCTCATCCGCAAGGCCATCAAGGAAGGCCAGACGGACGAGGCGATGCGCAAGATGCACGAGCTCGACATCAAGTCCGGCCTCACCTACATCATCGGGTACCCCGGCGAGTCCGTGGAGTCGATGTACGAGACGATCTACGAGGCCGCGGACATGAAGACGCGGTACCCGTCCTGCTCCGTCGAGGTCTTCCCGTACCGGCCCATCCCCGGGAGCCAGTTCTGGCAGCCGTCCGTCGAGGTGAACAACTACCCGGTGCCGACCTCCTTCGAGGAGTGGGGCCGCTTCTTCGACTACAAGTTCAACTCGTGGTGGGGCCCCATCCCCGAAGAGGTCCAGAAGGTCTGGGCGCGCTTCACGCAGATGGCGCCGTGGTTCGACGGCATCGCGGGCGGCAAGGGACCCATCTCGCACCTGCTGCGGAAGTCGGCGGGGGTGCGGTTGCGCAACCGGTTGTGGAAAGCGCCGGTGGAGTTCCAGGTGTTTGACCTCGTGCGGAGGTCCATGGGTCCTGTGAGTTCCTACCTCTGAGTCGGAATTGACGGGGTGGGCTTCGTCGCTCGGAGGCGCTAGCAACCGACGGGCGCTCCGCGCCCGCGGGTGAAGCGCCTGATCTCGGGTTCTGCGCATCGGACGGCCTCGACGATCGCGACGCGGGGTGCGGGTGCACTGCGCGCGTGCGGACGGCCTTGCTTGTCGCGACGCATCGCGGCCGCCCCGCCGGGGGCGCGACGGCCGCTCGCTCCGGCGGTCACTGCGTCGTCGCGCGCAGGCCGTTCGAGAGCGTGAGTCCGTCGGGGACGCTCGCGTCCTGCACGATGAACTGGAACCAGACCTGCGTCCCGACGGGGACCGCGGGCCACGTCGTCGTCGCGCCCCAGTCACCGGCGCCGTCCGCGCCGAGGAACAGCTGGGACGCGTAGGGGAACGCGTGCACGGTCCCGCCCAGCGCGCCGAAGGGCGTCGGCGCGAACGACACCCAGGCGAGCATCGGCGCCGAGGGCGGCGCGTCGGTGAGCGCGAGCGACACCGGACCGCCGGCCGTGAGTGTGCCGCCGCCCGTCAACGTCGGCGGACCCGCGACGCCCGACGACCCGCCGCCGAGGTCGACCCACGGCTCGGTGAGCACGTTGTCGACGAGCCCGATGGACGGCGCGTTCGCCGTGACGCCCGGCGGCAGCACGAAGAGCTCGCCCGTGGCGGGGTCGCCGAGGCGGAGCGCGGCCGCCTGGTCGATGACGTCGTGGCCCAGGGGGTCGCCGCCCTGCGTCGACACCGCGATGACCTGCAGCTCGAACGTGATCTCGAGCACCTGGCCGAGCGGTTGCACGCTCATCTGCGTGAGGTCGTGGAATTCGCCGGGGTCCGTTGTCGTGCCCTTGTACTTCGCCTCGTCGACGAGGTCCTCGGGTGAGTTCGCGACGCAGACGCCCACCTTCAGCTCGTGGAGCCCGTCGTCGGGGTTGCCGGGGTAGCCGAGGTCCGCGGCGATCGTGAGGCCCGCCGGGAGCATCACGGGGATCGTGCCGCTCCCCCCGCCGCCCGCGAGCTCGAACACGAGGTCGTCGCACTCGATCCGCGAGATGACCAGCGAGAGCGCGTCGGTCGCGCACCCCGCCTGCTTGCGGGTCGTGCTGTCCACGGCGAGCCGCGCGGCGGAGGTGCTGACCGATCCGTTCGAGTTGCTGATCCATCCCTGACACCACCCGTCCTGGCCGCTCGCGGTCCAGAGGTCGATGGAGGTCGGGCTCGTGAACGACTGGAGCGCCGAGGGGAGCTGGGAGAACTGACCGCCGACGGTCGCGAAGTGCGCCTCGTACTGCGCGGACGCCGCGGCCGGCAGCCCGAGCAGGGCCAGCGCGAGCGCGCCGAGGGCGCCGCGCGGCGTGGGGTACGAACGGGTCATCATGGAGCTCCTGGTCGGGGGACTGCCCGGGCGACGACGCCGCCTCCACCGACCCCTGCGGGATCGCGGGTCGGACTTCCGGGTGTTTTCCGGAGCGCTCCCGACCGAGCCGCCCCGGCCGTCGCGCCCTACATGCGCGACAGCTCCCGGTGGAGCCACGCCCGCGCGAGGCCCCAGAGCTCGTGCACCCGCGACTTGCCGAGCCCCGTCCGCCGGCCGACCTCCTCGAGCGTCAGCCCGCCGAAGAAGCGCAGCTCGACGATCTCGGCCATGCGCGCGTCCCGCTCCTGGAGCCGCTGCAACGCGTCGTCGAGGTCCAGCAACGCCGTGCCGTCCTGCTCGAAGACCGCGACGGCCTCGTCGAGCGCCTCGCGCTGGGCGTCGCCGCCGCGCTTCGCCGCCCCGCGCGCCCGCGCGTGGTCGACGAGCACCCGCCGCATCGCGCGCGCCGCGAGCGCCAGGAAGTGCGCCCGGCTCCCGCTCGTCCGCGCCGCTCCGCCGAGCCGCATCCAGGCCTCGTGCACGAGCGCGGTCGTCTGGAGCGTGTGCCCCGCGCGCTCTCCCTGCATCGCGCGACGGGCCGCGGCGCGCAGCTCGTCGTACGCCACCTGGAAGAGCTGCGCGTCCGCCGCCTCGTCACCGGCCTCGAGGCGGGCGAGCAGCTCCGTGACGTCGGCGGGGTCCATGCCGCGATCGTATCTGGAGCCCGCGCCCTTGCCGCCCGCCGGATCCTCGCCGATCCTGGGGCCATGGGTGGGTCGACGGGCACGACCGAGGACGGGCAGCCGGGGACCGGTCCGTGGGATCGGCTCGCCGCGCGGCTCCACGAGGCGCGGGCGCTCGCGGGCGACGCCCGCGCGGCGTACCTGGCGGCGCTGCACGAGGAGGACCCCGACGTCGCCCGCGAGGTCCGGGAGCTCCTCGAGCACGGCGACCTCGCCGACGCCCGTCCGGGCTTCCTCGACCCCGGGGGCTGGACCGCCGGCGAGAGCGTGTTCGGCGAGTCGCCCGGCGCCCGCATCGGGCCGTGGCGCGTGCTGCGTCGCCTCGGCAGCGGCGGAATGGGCGACGTCCACCTCGCGACCCGCGACGACGGCACCTACGAGCAGCTCGTCGCGCTCAAGCTCGTCCGCGCCGACCTCGACGCGCCGGACCTCCTCGAGCGGCTCCGGCGGGAGCGCCGCGTCCTCGCGCGCCTCGTCCACCCCGGCATCGCGCGGCTCATCGACGGCGGCGCGACGCCCACGGGCCGGCCGTACCTCGCCATGGAGTTCGTCGACGGGAAGCCGCTCGACGAGGCCGTCGCCGCGCTCGACCCGCGCGACCGCGTCGCGCTGCTCGCCGAGGTGTGCCGGGCCGTCGCCTCCGCGCACGACGAGGGCGTCGTGCACCGGGACCTCAAGCCGTCGAACATCCTCGTCACGCCGGAGTTCGCGCCCAAGCTCCTGGACTTCGGCATCGCCAAGGCCGTCGACGGCACGGCGCCCGACCCGACGTTGCTCACGCGCACGGGCGAGCGCCTGCTCACGCCTCGCTACGCGGCCCCCGAGCAGCTCCGCGGCGAGGACGTCACCACCGCGACGGACGTGCACGCGCTGGGCGTCCTGCTCTACGAGTCGCTGACCGGGCGCTCGCCCTTCGACGAGGGTGGACGCTCGCCGCGCGAGGTGGAGGACGCGATCCTCGCGCGCACGCCGTCGCGCCCGAGCGCGCGGTTGACGGGCAGCTGGGGGAGCTCGCGCGGCGACCTCGACGTCGTGGTCATGCGCGCGCTCGCCAAGGAACCGGAGCGCCGCTACCCGGACGCGGGCGCGCTCGCCGCGGACCTCGAGCGCCTGCTCGACGGTCGGCCCGTGCTGGCCCAGCCGGACACCGTGGCCTACCGCGTCACCTCGTTCGTGCGACGCAACCGGCTGCTCGTCGGCGCCGTCGCGCTCGTCGTGCTCGCGTTGACTGTCGGGCTCCTGCTGGCGCTCGCCGCGAACCGGGACGCCGTGCGCCAGGCGGCCCGCGCGGAGTGGACCGGCTACACGGCGTCGATCGCCGCGGCGGAGGCCGCCCTGCGCGCGGGCAACACGGAGCTCGCGCGCAGCCAGCTCGACGCGTCACCGGCGGGGCTCCGCGGCTGGGAGTGGGAGCTGCTCCACGGACGGCTCGACCGCTCGCGCTGGCGCCACGACGTCCGCGACGAGGTGCTGACCGCCTCGACCGTCGGGGGCGACGGCGGGTTGGTCGCCGTGACCTACGCGCCCAACGCGACGCACGGACCGATCCTCCTGCTGTTCGACGCGGAGGGCGGCGGATACCGCGGCGAGTGTCCGCTGCCCGACGCGGCGGACGACGTCGCGCTCACCGACGATGGGGGCGCGGTGGTCGCCACGGAGGACGGCCTGCTCCGGGCGGGAGCGGGCGACGGCACCCGGCCGCTCGACGGACCGCCCGGACGCCTGGCCGCCGCGGGGGGCCGTGCGTGGGTCGGAGACCGGGAGGGCGTGGTGCACGAGGTCCCGCTCGTCGCGTCCCGGGCGGCTCGCCGGAGCCCGCCGCTCGGGAGCGCGGTCAGCGCCCTCGTCGCGTCGGCCGACGGTCGTCGCGTCGTCGCGGGGCTGTGGTCCGGGGACGTCGTCCTGCTCGACGGCGCGACGCTCCGGCCGACGTCGCGGTTGCGCGAACACACGGGGGTCGTGTCGGCCGTCGCTGTGGACGCCGCGCGATCGCGGATCGCCTCGGCGTCGATCGACGGACGGGTCGTCGTCTGGGACGTCGGGACGGACGCGCCCGTCTCGATCCACCGTGACGCGTCCGGCACACCGCGGTCCCTGGCGTTCTCACCCGCCGGTGACCAGCTCGCGTGCCGCGGCTCCGGAGGGACGGTCGTGCTCACGGACGTCACGAGCGGTGAGCTCGTCGCGAGGCTCCACGGACCGGCGCCGGGCACGGGGACCGTGGCCGCCGCGGCCGGGCCGTCGCTCGTCGCCGTCGACGCCGACGGCACGCTCCGCTCGTTCTCCTGGGACGACGTCGACGTCTGGACGCGACGCGGCTGCGAGTTCAGCAACACCGTGCTCTTCCCCGACGACGAACGGCTGGTCGTCGCGTCGCCGGACGATCGCCTGCGGATCTGGCGCGGCGACACCGCCGATCCCGAGGTCGTCGTGGCGGGCGACCCGTCGAGCGACGCGCACGGAGCCGTGCTCCTCGCGGACGGCGAGACGGTCGTGAGCTCGTTGCGCGCGTCGTGTCGGCTCCGCTTCTGGGACCTCTCGAGCCGCGAGGTCGTCCGGGAGGTCGCGCTCGGGAGCGAGGGGATCCGCGGGCTCGCCGTCGCCGGAGACGGTCGCTCCGTCTGGGCCGCCGGGAGACGGCGGCGCGCGCACCGCGTCGGCAGGGACGGCGAGGTGCGTGACCTCGCGCTCGCCGAGGAGCGGGCGATCGCGTGCATGGACCTCGCCGTCGGCCCCGACGAGGCCTGGCTCGCCGTGCTCTCCGGCAGCGGCTTCCTCGGTGTGTACGACCCGACGACGGGCTCGCGGATCGCCTCCTTCGAGCGCGCCGAGGGCGTCGACGGGCGCCTCGCCGTGTCGCCGGACGGCACACGCCTCGTCGCGACGGCCGCGTGGGACGCGCTGCTGGTGGTCGACACCGGGACCTGGCGCATCGTCGCGACGATCCCCGTCCCGGAGGGCGCGCAACCGGTCCTCGCGCTGGCGTTCCATCCGGACGGGTCGCGGCTCGTGAGCGGCCACGCCGACGGGACGGTGCGCCTCTGGACCACGGACTCGTGGCTCGAGGTCGCGCGGCTCGGCGGCCATCGAGGCGTCGTGTCGTCCGTCGCCTTCGACCCCGACGGCCGCACGCTCGCGAGCTGCGACTGGTCGGGCGAGATCCGCTGGTGGAGACCGTGACGCGATCGGCGGGCGCGAGCCGGTTCTTCCGCTTGCTCCGCGCGCGCGTCAGTCCGGCGGCCGCGACGGCTCGCGCGACCACTCGACGAAGAGGCGCGCCGCGGCCGCGGGGTCCGGTGCGTCGAGCACCGCGCTGCCGACCGCGACGCGTCGCACGCCGAGCTCCGCGAGCCGCGGCAGGAGCGCGGGCGTGACGCCGCCGATGGGGTAGATCGGCAGGTCCGGGTAGGCGCGCGCGCAGCGGGCGAGCTCCTCGGGGTCGGCGGGCGCGGTGTCCGACTTGGTGGGGGAGGCCGCCATCGCGCCGAAGCCGACGTGGTCGACGCCCGCGTCGACGGCGGCCTCGACCTCGACGAGCGTGCGCGTCGACGTGCCGAGCGCGCGGTCCGCGCCGAGGCGCTCCCGTGCGCGCCGGAGCCCGAGGGCGCGGTCGCCGTCGCCCAGCGCCGCGGCGTCGTCGCGGCCCAGGTGCAGTCCGTCGGCGAGGACGCGGCCGGTGTCGTCGGAGCAGGCGTCGAGGTCGTCGTTCACGACGAGCCGGGCGCCGCCGCCGACCTGCGCGCGCAGGGCGGCGAGCCACGCGCGCCGCGTCGCCGTGTCCCCCCGCTTGTCGCGGACCTGCACGAGGTCGATCCCGGCCGCGACGGCGGTCGCGACGCGCTCCCGCCAGGCCCTGCCGGCGGCGGTCCCCGGCCCTCCGCCGGGCGTCGTAGCGACGAGGTACACCCGTCGGTCGGCGAGGAGTGCGGTCGGCCGGGGCGGGCGATCAGCTGTCATTTCGGCACCGGCACGAGGGCGGGGCGGCCCGACGGGCGCTGCCATTCTGGCGCAGTACGCCGGGCGGTCCGGCGGCGCCCGGCCGGCTCGCGATCGCCGCTCCCGGATCCGTCGGCCTCCTGGCCGGGATTCGAGGCCTTCGCCGAGGTGGGCGTCCGCCGTCGCTCGTTGGCACCCCGTTTGCTTTTCACGCGTGTCCGCACCGGGCAGATGCCATGGACCGATCCCGCAACAGCCGCGCCTTCTCCGTGCTCGTCGGCGACGACGACCGCGCGATCCGCGAGTCCGTCGCGGAGCTGCTCGCGGGCCTGTCCTTCGACGTCCACGTCGCCGACTGCGGGACGAGCGCCCTGCGGACCCTGCTCCAGCGGCCCATCGACTTCTCGATCCTCGACGTCGAGATGCCCGACATGACCGGCCTCCAGGTCATCGAGCGGTACGTCTCCGGCCCGTGGATCGCCCGGGCCGCCGGCCCGGCCGCGCCGCCCGTGCCGCGGCGCATGCCCACCATCTTCATGTCCGGGAACCCGGCGCGCGAGATCCGCAGCGCCTGCGAGCTGCTCGGCGCCTCGTTCCTCGACAAGCCGTTCGAGGCGCGCCAGATGCGCTCGGCGGTCGACCGCATCCTCGACGAGCTCATGCTCTGAACCGTTCCACCCATCGCTGAACCGGCGCGGAGCGCGACGCGCTCCGCCATCGCACGACCCACCAGAACAGGAGAAAGCACCGACATGGCGACCAAGTCTGCCAAGACCACCCGCTCGACGTCCAAGAAGGTCGACATCACCCCGCTGGGCGACAACGTCCTCGTGAAGCGCGTCGAGGCCGAGACCACGACCGCCGGCGGCATCGTGCTGCCCGAGAGCGCCAAGGAGAAGCCGCGCGAGGGCGTCGTCATCGCCGTGGGCGAAGGCCGCGTCTCCGACGACGGCAGCCGCACCGCCCTGCAGGTCAAGAAGAACGACCGCGTGATCTTCTCCTCCTACGCGGGCACCGAGGTGTCCGTCGGCGGCGAGGACTACCTGATCGTGCGCGAGGACGAGATCCTCGCCGTCGTCTCCTGACCGCCCGCCACCGCACGCTTCCACTGACAGAGAAAGCCCCCACATGACTGCCAAGAAGATCTACTACGACATCGAGGCCCGCGACATGATCCGGTCCGGTGTCAACAAGCTCGCGCGCGCCGTGAAGGTGACGCTCGGCCCCCGCGGCCGAAACGTCGTCCTCCAGCGCTCGTTCGGCTCGCCCACGGTCACCAAGGACGGCGTCACCGTCGCCAAGGAGATCGAGCTCGAGGACCCGTACGAGAACATGGGCGCGCAGATGGTCAAGGAGGTCGCCTCCAAGACCAACGACATCGCCGGTGACGGCACGACCACCGCGACCGTCCTCGCCGAGGCCATCTTCGAGCAGGGCCTCAAGGTCGTCACCGCCGGCGCGAACCCGCTGCAGCTCAAGCGCGGCGCCGAGAAGGCCGTGACCGCCATCACCGAGAAGCTCGGCAAGATGTCCACGGCCGTGAAGTCCCGCACGGACATCGAGCAGGTTGCGACGATCGCCGCGAACAACGACCCCGAGATCGGTCAGCGCATCGCGGACGCCATGGAGCGCGTCGGCAAGGACGGCGTCATCACGGTCGAGGAGGGCAAGAGCCTCGCGACCGAGATCGAGTGGGTCGAGGGCATGCAGTTCGACAAGGGCTACCTGTCCCCGCACTTCGTGACGAACCTCGAGAAGATGGAGGTCGAGCTCGAGAACCCGTTCATCCTCTGCCACGAGAAGAAGATCTCGAGCATCAAGGACATCCTTCCGCTGCTCGAGAAGGTCGCGAAGTCCGGTCGGCCGCTGCTGCTCATCGCCGAGGACATCGAGGGCGAGGCGCTCGCGACGCTCGTCGTGAACAAGCTGCGCGGCGTGTTCAACGCGTGCGCGGTCAAGGCGCCGGGCTTCGGTGACCGCCGCAAGGCCATGCTCCAGGACATCGCCGTCCTCACCGGCGGCACCGCCGTCATGGAGGACCTCGGCATCAACCTCGAGACCGCCGACGCGTCGATCCTCGGGCAGGCCAAGCGCGTGCTCGTGACCAAGGACGACACGACGATCATCGAGGGCGCCGGCAAGAAGACCGACATCCAGGGTCGCATCGCCCAGATCAAGGCCGAGATGGAGCGCAGCACCTCCGACTACGACAAGGAGAAGCTGCAGGAGCGTCTGGCGAAGCTGTCCGGCGGCGTCGCGCAGATCAACGTCGGCGCGGCGACCGAGGTCGAGATGAAGGAGAAGAAGGCGCGCGTGGAGGACGCCCTGCACGCGACCCGCGCCGCGGTCGAGGAGGGCATCCTCCCCGGCGGCGGCACCGCCCTGCTCCGCGCGGTCTCGGCGCTCGACTCGCTCAAGCTCGAGGGCGACGAGAAGCTCGGCGTCGACATCATCCGTCGCGCTGTCTCGCTGCCGTGCCGGCACATCGCGGGCAACGCGGGCTTCGACGCGTCGATCATCGTGAGCCAGGTCGCCGAGGCGAAGGGCAACATGGGCTTCGACGCGGCGAGCGGGAAGATGGTCGACATGGTCAAGGCCGGCATCATCGATCCGGCCAAGGTGACCCGCTCGGCGCTCCAGAACGCCGCCTCCGTGGCGACGCTCCTGCTCACGACCGACGCCCTCGTGGCCGAGATCCCGGAGAAGAAGGCCGTGTCGGCGCCCGCCGGCATGGACGACATGTACTGATCTCGATTTCGCGCATGGAGCGGGCTCGAAAAGCCCCTTCCGCGCGCTCAGGAGCCCCTCCCCGGTCCCCCCGAGGAGGGGCTCCTCGCGCTTCCACGGGCCCCGGCGAATTGCCTATGCTGGGACCGTGACTGTGCCCCGGGCAGGAAAACACGGGTCACAGGGAACCCGACCGGCGCCCCGGCGCCAGCCCATCCGACTCCTCGACAGAGGTGATCCCCATGCTTCGCAACTCCGCCCTGGTCCTCTCCTTCGTGACCGCGATCGCCTGCGGTGACAGCTTGGCCTCCGACGACGTGCCCGTGGCCGAGACCAAGGTCGCCGCCGCCGCGCCCGCCGTGGTCGCGCCCGCCAAGAACCCCGCCGCCGCCCCGACGGCCGGCGCCGTGACCGGCACCATCAAGGCCAAGGGCGACATGCCCGCTCCCGAGGCGGTCGACATCTCGAGCGACCCGGTCTGCGCCGGCATGCACGAGGGCGGCCTGAGCCACAGCACCGTCCGCGGCGAGAACGGCGGCCTGGCCGACGTCTTCGTCCAGCTCACCGGCGTGCCCGACGAGCGCTACAAGGCCCCGGACGAGGCGGTCGAGCTCGACCAGGTCGGCTGCGAGTACGTCCCGCACGTGTTCGGCGTCATGAAGAAGCAGGACATCAAGATCATCAACAGCGATGACACCCTGCACAACATCCACCCGACGCCCAGCGTGAACCGCGAGTTCAACGTCGGCATGCCCAACAAGGGCATGGAGATCACCAAGTCCTTCAAGAAGGCCGAGGACGCCATCACCTTCAAGTGCGACGTGCACACCTGGATGAAGGCGTACTGCTTCGTGATGGAGCACCCGTACTTCGGCACGACCGACGCGTCCGGCGCGTTCCGCATCGACACCTCCGACCTGCCCGACGGCGAGTACGGCGTGAAGATGTGGCACGAGTCGCTCGGCTCGAAGGAGGGCAAGGTCAAGGTCGAGGGCGGCGCCGCCACCTTCGAGATGACCTGGGAGCTCTGAGGCTCCCGGCCTCCATGGCCACGCAGGAATCCTGATCGTGACACGCGATCGACCGACCGCCCCGGCCCCGACGACCGGGGCGGTCGTGTCTCCGGCCCGCAGGCGCTTCGGCTTCGCGCTCTTCGGCGCGACGCTGTTCCTCATCTTCGCGGGAGCGGAGGTCAAGAGCCGCGAGGCCGGCCTGTCCGTCCCGGACTGGCCGAAGTCCTACGGCATGTGGATGCCGCCCATGGTGGGCAACGTGTTCTACGAGCACGGGCACCGCATGGTCGCGGCGACCGTCGGCTTCCTCACGCTCGTGCTCGCGTTCTGGGTGCAGGCGGTGGAGTCGCGCGCCTGGGTGCGCAAGCTCGGGTGGGTGGCGCTCGGCGCGGTGATCGCGCAGGGGCTGCTCGGCGGCATCACCGTCATCTACCTGCTCCCGACGCCGGTGAGCATGGCGCACGGCGCGCTCGCGCAGACGTTCCTGTGCATCGTCGCGTGGATGGCGTACTCGGGGACCGGTGAGTGGCGTCGCGTCGCCGGGGCCGACCCGAAGGCGGCGCCCTCCGCGTTCCGCGCGGGCGTCACGGCCGTCGCGGCCGTCTTCCTCCAGCTGCTGCTCGGTGCGTGGATGCGCCACAGCGAGGCGGGGCTCGCGGTGCCGTTCTTCCCCGTCTCGGAGTCGGGCGCGTTCCTGCCGGAGGTCGTCGACCGGCTCGTGGTGATCCACATGCTGCACCGCGGCTTCGCGGTGGTGGTCGCGGTGCTCGTGCTGCGCGCGGCCGTCGTCGTCGCGCGGCGGCTCCCGGCGCTGCGGCTGCACGCGTCCGCGTGCGGGCTGCTCGTGCTCGCGCAGGGCACGCTCGGAGCCTACGTCGTGTGGCACGGCAAGGCGCCCGTCATCACCTCGGTGCACGTCGTGACCGGTGCGGCGCTGCTCGCGCTCACGTGGCTGCTCACGTTGCGCGCCTGGCGCCGCGGCGCCACCGCCGAGGTCGTCACCGACGCCCCCGTCGGCGGCGTCCTGGAGCGGGCCTGACGTGGCGCGTCTCGACCGACACGGCCTCGCCGCGCTCGTCCGGCCGCGTATCGCGGTCCTCGTGCTCGTGTGCACGGCGGTCGGCTACCTCGTCGAGCGCCCGGCGGACTTCGCCGCGCTCCCGTGGGCGCTCGCCGGCACGCTGCTCGTGGCGGCGGCGGGCTGCGCGCTGAACCACTACATCGAGCGCGAGGCGGACGCGCGCATGGAGCGCACCCGCCTGCGTCCGCTCGTGACGGGCGCGCTCTCCGAGCGCCAGGTGCTCGCGGCGAGCGCGGTCTCGCTCACCGCGGGCTTCCTCATGATCGGCCTCGGCGCGGGCCTCGAGGCGCTCGCTTACCAGGCGGCCGCGATCACGATCTACCTGGGTGTGTACACGCCGCTCAAGCGACGGACCGTGAGCAACACCTGGGTCGGCGCGATCCCCGGCGCGCTTCCGCTGCTCGTCGGCGCCGCCGCGGCGGGCGGGCCGTCGCCGCTCTCGTGGGCCGCCTTCCTCCTCGTCTTCCTCTGGCAGTTGCCGCACTTCTTCGCCATCGCGTCCATGTACCGGGAGCAGTACGCCTCCGGCGGCATGCGGATGCTGTCCGGCGAAGATCCCGACGACTCCCTCCTCCGCTGGCAGATGCCCCTCCTGGTGATGTCCGTGATGCTCGTCTCGATCCTCCCCGTCACGCTCGGCGCCGCGCGCGCCGCCTACGGCCTCACGGCGCTCTCGCTCGGTGCGGTCTTCCTCCTGGCCGCCTTCGCGTTCCGCGCCCGTCCCGATCGCGCGCGCGCGCGGCGCGTCGTCGTCGCGTCCGTGCTCTACCTCCCCGCGGTCCTGCTCGCGCTCACGCTCGACGTCGCGTGCGCCGCCCGCCCCGGCGACGCGTCCTGCGAGGACTGCGTCACCGCCGAGGAGTCCGGCGATCTCGTCTCGCCCGCCGCCGACGCGACGGCGGACGGTCCCTCCGACGACACCGGCCTGCCCGACCACGGCCGCCTGCCCGAGTTCTCGCTCGTCGGCGACGATGGCAAGCCCTTCACGCGCAAGGAGCTGCTGGGCGACGTGTGGATCGTGGACTTCATCTTCACGCGCTGCGGCGTCACCTGCGGCAAGATGAGCGACGTCTACTCGGCGCTGCTCGACGAGGGGCTCGCCACGCGCTTCCTCTCCGTGACGGTCGACCCGCGCAACGACGGGCCCCAGGCGCTCACGGCGTACCGCGCGAAGTACGGCGGCACGATGGAGACGTGGCGCCTGCTCACGGGGACGCCGCGCGACATCCAGTACCTCGCCGAGGCGGGCTTCCGGCTGCCGGTGAACGCCGGCGCCGAGGAGGTCGCGGGCATGCCCCCGCTCTTCCACAGCGGCAAGTTCGCGCTCGTCGACAAGTCGGCGCGCGTGCGCGGGTACTACGACTACCGCGACGAGCTCGAGCTCGAGCGTCTGCGTGACGACGTCGCGCTGCTCGCGGCCGTCGAGGCGCCGACGGGCGACCCCGAGGTCGGCACGCCCAAGTGACGCGCCCGGCGCTCCACGCGCTGCTCAACGGCTCCGCGTCCGTCCTGCTCGTGTTGGGCTGGATGGCGATCCGCGGTCGCGGGCTGTTCGCGGTCCGCGGGCGCGACGAGGCGCTCCACAAGCGCTTCATGCTCGGGGCGCTCGCCTTCTCGGCGGCGTTCCTCGCCTCCTACCTCGAGTACCACGCCACCGTCGGGTCCGTGCCGTTCTGGGGCACCGGGTGGATCCGGACGGTCTACCTCGCGGTGCTCGTCCCGCACATCGTGCTCGCGACCCTCATGGTCCCGCCCATCGTCGTGCTGCTCGTGCACGCCGCGCGCGGGAACCTCGACAAGCACAGGCGTCTCGCACGCTGGACGCTGCCCGTGTGGCTGTACGTGTCGGTGACGGGGGTGCTCGTCTACGTCATGCTCTATCGCATGGGGCCGGGGTGAGCCGGCTCGCGGGTCCGGTGCCGAGGCGCCCGGGCCCGCCACGCACCGCCCACTCGCACCGGATCGGGCTGTCCCGTGGCGCGTCGCGCGTCCGCTAAGGGTGCCCCCCGGGCCGGGTCGATGAGAGGGGATCCCTCCCCGTCCGCGGCCGACCCCGCGCGGACGGGCCCCCAGGAGCCTCCGGAGATGGACGCCGACGCCGAGTCCACGCGCCCCCGCGCCGAGCGCCCGCGCTCCGGCGAGGACGCGGACTGGCGGGACGCGACCCGCCGCCTCCGCCGACGCTCGTTCCTCGCGCTGGGCGCCGTGGCCCTGCTGTCCATCACGGGACAGGCGCTGCTCCAGATGACGTTCCTCCGGCACGAGGGCGCCGGGCGCGTCGCCGAGATCGCGTCGCGCCAGCGGGCGCTCGGTGCGCGGCTCTGCCGGTCGGCGCTGTTGCTCGAGGCCTCCGACAGGTTCGACGACTTCGCGCATGCGCTCGAGGACCTCGCCGCGACCGCGGCGACGTGGGAGGCGGCGCACGCCGAGCTCGGTCGCGAGCTGCGGGCGACCGACGGCGGCCGTGACGAGCAGCGGCGCATGCTCGTCGCCGTGGGGCCGCGGTTCGACGCGATGCGCGGCGCGCTCCGGCGGCTCGTCGACGGCGTGGAGTATCGCGACTTCGGCCGCCTCGACGAGGAGAGCCGCGACGCCGTGCGCGAGCTGCTCGTCCATGAAGCCGCGTTCTTCGCGGGCATGGACGGCATCGTCGCGCGCCATGACGAGCAGTCGTCGGCGCACCTCGCGTTCCTCCAGCGGGCCGAGCTCACGGTCCTCGCGCTCACGCTGCTGTCGCTCCTCATGGCCGGCGTGCTCGTGTTCCGGCCCGCCGTGCGGCGTGTCCAGCGCGCGCTCGCGCGGCAGGCGCGCGAGCAGCAGCGCGCCGAGGAGATCGCGGAGGAGCTCCGCGTGCGTAACCACGACCTCGACGAGGCGCTCGTCCGCGCGCACCTCTCGACACAGGCGAAGTCCGAGTTCCTCGCGAACATGAGCCACGAGATCCGCACGCCGTTGAACGGCGTCATCGGCATGGCGGACCTCATGCTGTCGACCGAGCTCGACGCCGAGCAGCGCGAGTACGCCGACACGATGCGCACCGCCGGGCAGTCGCTCGTCGCGGTGATCGACGACATCCTCGACTTCTCGCGCATCGAGGCGCGGCGTCTGGTGCTCGACGAGAAGGCCGTGGACCTCCGCGCCGTCGTGGAGGACGTCGCCGGCGTGCTCGCCGAGAAGGCGGCCGCCCGGGGCGTCGAGCTCGTGGCCCGCGTGGAGGAGCACGCGCCGCGCGACGTCGCCGGCGACCCCGGACGCATCCGGCAGGTGCTCATCAACCTCGTGGGCAACGCCGTGAAGTTCACCGAGGACGGCGAGGTCGTGGTCTCCGCGGAGACCGTCGACGTCGGCGAGGACTCGGCCGTCGTGCGCTTCTCCGTGCGCGACACGGGCATCGGCATCGACCCCGCCGACCACGCGCGGCTCTTCGAGTCGTTCAGCCAGGTGGACGGTTCGACGACGCGCAAGTACGGCGGCACGGGCCTCGGGCTGGCCATCAGCCGGCAGCTCGTCGAGCTCATGGGCGGCGACCTGCTCGTCGACAGCGAGGTGGGGCGGGGCGCGACCTTCTCGTTCACGATCTCGCTGCCGCGTCACGGTCGGCCGCTTCCCGAGCGGCGGCCCGACGCGTCCCTGTCCGGGCGGCGCGCGCTCCTCGTCGTGGGACACGAGCGCGTCCGCCAGGTCCTCGCGCACCACCTCGACGCCTGGTCGCTGCGCGTCGACGACGCGGCGGACGTCGCCACGGCGACGCGCCTGCTCGACGCCGGGTTCGAGGAGGCGCGTCCCGTCGAGCTGCTCGTCCTGGACCGGCACCTCCCGGACGGCGACGCCGACGCCTTCCTCCGTGCGCTGCGCGACGACCCGGCGACGGAGTCCCTGCCGGTGCTCGTCCTCACCCGCCTCGGGACGCCGCCGCTGCGCCCGCGTCGCGGGGCGCCCGGTCGCGTCGAGTCGCTCATGCTCCCCGTGCGCCGGGACAAGCTCCTGCACGCGGTCACGGACCTGCTCGCGCCGCGCGT
The DNA here is from genome assembly GCA_030428785.1 of bacterium. Classification (GTDB taxonomy): domain Bacteria; phylum Planctomycetota; class B15-G4; order B15-G4; family B15-G4; genus JAUIEF01. Next base: position 18,815 of record JAUIEF010000005.1, on the reverse strand, counting down.
CGACGTGTCGTTCCCGGACGCGGCCTCGGCCCAGCGCGCGCCGCCGGGGACCCACGTGCTCCTGGCGAGCCGCGACGCACGGCACGACCCGCTCGTCGGCGCGCTCGAGGGGCTCGGCGTCGAGGTCACCGTCTGCGAGTCGGGCGTGGAGGCCGTCCGCTCGGCGACCCGCAAGGACTTCGACGCGATGTTCGTCGACGCCGCGCTCGGCGACATGGACGTCGACGCCGTGGTGGAGGAGGTCGCGCGCCGACGCCCCGACCGCCGCGCGCCGCCCACCGTCGTCGTCACGGCCGGCCGACTCGACGAGCGGGAGCCGGCGCGCCACGCGACGGGCGTCCTCGGCCGCGACGTCGACGCGGAGCGGCTCGGCCTGGTGCTCGAGCGGTGCCTGCGCGACCGGGAGGCGCCCGCGCTCGGGTGAAGCTGGCATCATGGCGGCCCCTCCGAGGAGCCGCACGATGCGCCGACCGACCCTCCTGTTCGCCGCGTGCCTGCTGATCGCACCCGCATCGGCCGCGACGAGGCCACCGGCTCTCCGCGCGGCTCCCGCACGGCGGGCGCACGCGGCCGAGGACGAGGCCGGGCCCGAGGTCCTCCGTGCGACGTCCTGGCTCGTCCTCGCCGCGGTGGACGACCGCGGCCGCCGCCCGTTCCGGCCGGACGCGGTCTTCGCGCGCCACCTGCTGGACCGCGACGCGCCCGCGCCGCGGGCGGGCGAGGCGCTCGTCGGGGAGCGCGGCGAGGAGGCGCGCTGGGAGATGCGTGAGGTCGCCGACGACGGCGGCCCCGAGGGCCGCGGCGCCGCCTGGGCGCACACGACCCTCGAGGTCCCGACGCGCCGCGTGATGCTCGCGCGGGTGCGCGGCGCGTCGCAGCTCTTCGTGAACGGCGACGCCTTCGGCGGTGACGTCTATCGCTACGGCTGGCCCGGCGTGCCCGTCCAGCTCGAGGCCGGGCGCAACGAACTCTACGTGACGGGCATCCGCGGCCGCTTCGCCCTCGAGCTCGTCTCGCCTTCGGGCGAGCTGCTGCTCGACGTCGCGGATCGCACGGTGCCCGACCTCGTCGTCGGCGCGGACGACGTCGGCCCGATGGGCCTGCTCGTGGTGAACGCCTCGGAGCGGACGGTGCGGCCGGTGCTCACGCTGGCGGGCGACGCGCTCTTCGCGCCGGGCACCGTCGAGGTGGGGGCGCTGCGACCGCTCGAGGTCGCCAAGGTCGCCGTGCCGCAGGCGTTCCGCGACGGTGCCCGCGCCTCCGCGGATGTCGAAGAGGTCGTCCGTGCCGTCGTCGCGCGCGCCGACGGCGTCGCCGACGCCCGCTCGACGGTGCCACTGCGCGTCGTCGAGGACGGTCCCGCCCGTCGCGTGACGTTCCGTTCCCGCATCGACGACTCGGTGCAGTTCTTCGGGTGGTTGCCCGCCGCCGACGACGCGGGTGGCGAGCCGCGGGATCCCTCGCTCGTGCTCTCGCTGCACGGAGCGGGGGTCGATGCGCTCGCACAGGCCCGCTGCTACTCGCGCCGCCCGGGCGTGTGGATCGCCGCGCCGACGAACCGTCGTCCGTACGGCTTCGACTGGCAGGACTGGGGTCGCGTCGACGCCTACGAGGTCCGGGACCTCGCGCTCGCGTCGGGCGGCGTGTCGCCGCGGCGCGTGCAGGTCACCGGCCACTCGATGGGCGGCCACGGCACGTGGCACCTCGCGGCGAACGACACGGACGGCTTCTCCGCCGCCGCACCGAGCGCCGGGTGGTGCGGATTCGACACCTACGGCGGGCGACCGGAGGGCGCGCTGCGCGACGTCTGGCACGCGGCCGACCGCCCGAGCCTGACGCTCGAGCTGCTCGACGGGCTCGTGCAGGTGCCGACCTTCGTGCTGCACGGGACCAAGGACACGAGCGTGCCGGTGAGCGAGGCGGAGGCGATGGTCGCCGCGCTCACGGAGGCCGGCGCTCCGCCGCGCGTGCACCTGCAGGAGGGCGCGGGCCACTGGTGGGACGGAGGCGCGGCGCCCGGCACCGACTGCCTCGACTGGCCGGGCATCTTCGAGCTGTTCGACGAGCACCCGGAGGTCGCGCCGACCGCGGACGTCGAGTGGGTGTCCGCGGGGCCCGGCATCGACGCGCGACACCACGACCTGGGAGTCCTGCGCGTCCTCGACGAGTCGCGGCCGTTCCGGGTGAGCGCTCGACGTGTCGCCGCGGACGGCGCGGACATCCATCGCATCGCGACGAGCAATGTGCGGGTGCTCACCCTCGACGTCACCGCGCGTACCGCCGGGACGCGACTCGAGGTGGACGGCGACGACCTCGGCGTCCTGGAGGGCGAGGGGGGGACCGTCGAGCTCGAGCGGCGCGAGGGACGCTGGCACCGGGGAGCGCGGGGCGATCCGGGCCTCAAGCGCCCCGACCGCATGGGGCCCTTCAAGCGCGCGTTCGACCGCAGCTTCGTGCTCGTCGTCGGGACGCGCGGCGACGACGCGACGGATGCGGTGCTGCTCGCTCGCGCGCGGCACGACGGGCAGGTCTGGTGGTACCGCGGCAACGGTCGCGCACCGATCGTCACCGACGAGGAGTGGCTCGCGGGAGGACGTCCGCCGTGCAACGTCATCCTCTACGGCAATGCGGACGACAACGCCGCGTGGGACGCGGTGCTCGGCGAGGACGCCCCGCTCCGCGCGACACGCGGCGCGCTGAGGCTCGGTGAGCGCAGGTGGGAGGGCGACGACCTCGGCGCCGTGTTCGTCGCGCCGCGCGTCGACGACCCGGACGGACTCGTCGGCGCCTTCGCGAGCACGGGGGTGCGCGGCGCGCGGCTCGGTGACACGCTCGCACCGTTCGTCTCCGGCGTGGGCTACCCGGACTACGCGCTCTTCGACGGGCGGGTGCTCACCGAGGGCGACGGCGGCGTGCTCGCCGCGGGCTGGTGGGACGAAGCGTGGCAGCTCCCCCCCGACGCCCGGGCCGAGGAGGTCGGCGCGACGGGTCGTTGAACGGCGCCGCGCGGCGCGAACCGCGTCAGCGGCTGATCACCGCCACGGGCTCGAGGGCCTGGATCTCCACGCGGCCGCGCGCCCCCTGGTCGAGCAGCGAGGCGAGATCGAGGGCGTCCTGCTGACGCTGCGCGACGGCGTGCAGCATGAGGGTGCCCGGGGTGTCGCCGCGCGCGATGCGCACGACGCCGGAGAGCCGCGGCTCCGCTTCGTCCATGACGCGGTCGAGCCGGTCGGCGACGTCGCCGTCCCAGGCGGAAGCCTGCCCGATCGCCAGCCGCGCCTCGCTCACGAGCGCCATGTCGTCGTCGGGCGTCTCGTCGTCCCCGGCCACCCCGAGCAGCTCGAAGTTCGCGAGCTCGAGCGAGCGGAGCAGCCCGTCGACGCGCGCCTGGAGGTCGTCGTCGGCGGCGGCCGCCAGGTCGTCCACGACGAGCAGCGCCGCCGGCTCGGCCCGATGGGGCGCCAGGTTCTTCGCCATGCGGTCCTTCACGTAGGGCGCGGGACCGACCTGCTTCCAGTCCTGACCCGAGGGCGTCGGGGCGCCGACGGGGATCGGCGACGGGTACGACTCGGACACGCCGGCGGGCCAGACGTCGGGTCCGCCCGAAGCCGGGAGCGCCGTGAGGTTCGCGCCGCGGAAGAGCAGCGCGACGAAGCCCAGCCCGAACACGCCCAGCAGGACGACCGCGGCGGTCACGCCCCAACGCAGGCCGCCGTGACGCGTCGTCGCGGCGACGGACGCCTTGTCGACGGCGACCGGCCGCTGGCGCGGGGAGATCGAGGCGATCGCCGGCGCGGCGTCGAACCCGTCGGCGTGGGCCCGGTCGACCTCGTCGGCGATGGCGCGAGCCATCGCCGGGTCGCCCGACATCGAGGGCAGCGACGCGGGCGTCACGGCGTACGGGTCCCTCGCGGCCATGACGGTCCGCAGGTCGGCGAGCATCTCGGCCGCCGACGCGTAGCGCTTGCTCATGTCCGCCATCGCGCGCCGCACGATCCAGCGCAGTGCCTCGGGGCACCGCTTGTGGATCTGGCTCAGGCTCCCGTGCGCCGGGAAGCTGTTCTCGATGACCGAGTAGAGCACCGCGCCCGCGCCGTAGATGTCGAACTTGACGCCGTCGACCTCCTGGACCTTGACGCCGCGCAGCGCGAGGCGGACGAGCTCCGGGTCGCGGAAGTACTCGGTGCCGTGCGTCGTGAGCGTCATCGCCGAGCGCAGCGGCGTCGTGAGCCCGAGATCCACGAGGTGCACGCGTCCGTCGGACACGATGATGTTGCTGGGCTTGATGTCCTTGTGCCACAGGCCCGCCGCGTGGAAGCGCTGCATCGTCGCGAGCAGGTCGGACGTGTAGGCCATCGCGTGCTCGAGCGGCCGACCCGAGAGGCCCTCGGGGCCCGCCTGGTCGTGCAGGCGCTGCGTCACGAGCGTGAGGTCGTCGCCCGGGACGTACGGCATGACGTAGTGGAAGCGCGACGCGGTGAGCTCGTGCTCCAGCACGAGGCCCATGTCGCGGGCGGCCTCGAGCGCGCGGCTCTCGCGCACGATCTGCGGCATGGTCGAGCCGTCGGCCAGGTCGAAGGACTTGATGACCACCTTGCCCGGCACGGACCGGCCGTTGCGCGTGAGGCGCTCGCGCTTGTCGGGGAGCGGCTGCGCGAGGTAGAGGCGCGCGCCGGAGCCGCCCGACGGCAGCGAGCCGACCACCGTGTAGCCGTCGAAGGCGTCCGGGCGACCGCGCGGGCGGTCCGGCGCCGGCGCGCGGGCCATCGCCTCGGGGATCCGGCGCTCGATGCCGTCCGTGAGGCTCGTGAGCCCGAGCAGGCGGCCGACGTGCCCGATGGCCAGCCGGTAGAGGCTCGTCCCGACGCCCACGGCCTCGCGTTCGAGCGCCTTGCCGTAGTGGTTCGCGCGGGACCAGCGTCCCAACACGATGTTCGACACGATGAAGGGGACGAAGAACGCGGCGGTGACCGTGCCGCCGACGACGCGCAACGCGTCGGAGCCCATGCCGACGACGAACGCGCCGATGCGACCGAGCACGGTCTGGATGAACCGGAACACCTGTCCCAGCAACCAGCCCAGACCGACGAGCAGCTTGACCAGCAGCCAGATGCCCAGGAAGCAGGCCGCGAGGGCGAGCAGGAGCTGGATGGGGAGGGCGATGGGATTCATGCCTGCGAGATCCCCCGGTCGGGCCGCGCGTCCGGGACCGGCGACGTCCCGGTCCCGCGCTCAGTCGACCCGGCTGACCTCATCCTCCCGCCGCAACGCCATCTGGCGGTGGTAGATGTCGGCGAGCGCCTCGTCGAAGAGCGCGTCGGCGGCCTTGGTGGGATTGGGGTCGACCCCGTTTCGCGCCGCCTCCTGCGCCTCCTCCTCGGTGAAGCTGAACTTGGACATGACCTCACCGATGCGCTCCCGCAGGAGGTTGCGCACGCGAGAGAGCCGCCGGCTGATCGTCGGCTCGCTCACGCCGAGCGCCTTGGCGACGTCCTTGCCGCTCGTCCCGTCGAACACGCGCATCCGGTAGACCGAGAAGTCCATGAGGTCGATCTCGCGCTCGACCATGCGGATGGCGGCCTCGACCTTGGCGTCGAACACGGCCTGCTCGTAGGTGCCGCCCGGACCGGGGCCGTCGTGCGCGCCCGCCCAGGTCTCGTCGAGCTCGACGGGCTTCTTGCCGGCGCCGCGCTTGAGCGCCATGCGCCGGTCGATCTCGCCGCCGAGCGTGTGCTTGGCGATGGCCAGGAGCCAGGTCGAGAAGCGCGCACCCTTGTTGGGGTCGTGCCGGTCGATGGAGTCGGCGAGCGCCGCGAGGGTCTCCTGGGACATGTCCTCGACGGTCTCGAAGCCGATGCGGCCGCCGCCCCACTTGAACAGCTGGGCCCTCAGGATCGGACCGAAGGTCTCCCAGAGCTCGAACCAGGCGGCGGGGTCGCGGGCGCGCAGTCGGCCGATGAAGCCGGTGGTGAGATTGCTGAGCATCGCGGCGATTGTAGGCCATCCGGCCGCGGGCATGTCAGGCCGGCCGCCAATTCGCCACGCGGGAGCGGCGTCGCGGTGAAAGACCCGGCGGGGTGTCCCCAACAACGCGCTCGTCGGCCCCCAGGGGCCCACCGAGAGACACCCCCACGAAAGGACAAGACCATGGCCGGTATCTTCAAGACCCTGATCCGCGTGAGCGTGATCACGGCCGTCAGCGCCGGTGCTGCCGTGTTGATCGCCGGCCCGCACCGCACCGCGGCCCTCGTCAGCCAGGCGCGCGAGCACCTCATGTCGCACATCGACGAGCGCATCGAGGACCCCGTCGCGCTCCGGGCGCAGCTGCGCGAGCTCGAGCGTGAGTACCCGGGCAAGATCGGACAGGTGCGCGGCGACCTCGCGGAACTCCGCGAGCAGATGCGACAGCTCGACCGCGATCGCGCGGTGTCCGAGCGCGTCGTGGCGCTGGCGGACCGCGACCTCGACTCGCTGCGCCCGCTGCTCGACGAGGCCGAGGCCGCCGTCGTGCAGAAGGCGTCGTACGGCGGTGTCCGCACCGTCGCGAGCGTGCGCTTCGACAACCGCACCTACACGCTCGACCAGGCGCGCTCCAAGGCGAACCAGATCTCGCAGACGCGTGTCGCCTACGCCAACCGCGCTGCCGACGCCGCCCACGACCTCGTCTACCTCCAGCAGCAGGAGGAGCGTCTCTCCGAGCTGCTCGACCAGCTCGAGACCGAGCGCGGCCAGTTCCAGACGCAGCTGTGGCAGCTCGACCGTCAGGTGGACGCCATCGCCCGCAACGAGAAGCTCATCGACATGCTCGAGAAGCGGAAGCAGACCATCGAGGAGTGCAGCCGCTACGAGGTGGCCAGCCTCGACCAGATGGTCGCGAAGCTCGCCGAGGTGCGGGCCCGCCAGCAGGCCGAGCTCGACGTGCTGACCGGCCAGGGCTCCGCGGTCGACTACGAGGAGATCGCGAAGATGCAGATCGGCGAGGAGCAGGGCGTCGTGCGCCGCGCGACCGTCGCCGAGGACTCCGCCTCCGCCGACGGCCTCCTCTACAGCACCGACGAGGTCCTCTCGCCCAAGCTGCGCTGACGCGCCGTCGACGGACGACGCCACGTGCCTTCGCCGCCGCGTGTCGGGGATCCCCCCGGCGCGCGGCGGTTCTCGTCCGGGCGGTTCTCGCGACTCAGCCGGCGCCCTCGACGGCGGCGCGGAAGTCGGCCGGGATGGGGATCGACGCGCCGTCGGCGCTGAACACCATGACCGTGTGCGCCGTGCTCACCGACGCGCCGTCGCGGAACATCTCCTGGTGGAAGCGCACGCTCGTGCGGCCGAGCTCCTCCACGCGGCTCACGAGCTCCACCGTCTCGCCCTCGTGGATCGCCGCCTTGAACACGACCTCCGTGCGGCCGACCACGAACCATTCGCGCCGCTCCGCGAACCCGTCGTAGGTGAAGCCGAGCGAGCGCAGGTAGTCCTGCCGGCCCTGCTCGTACCAGCTCACGTAGACCCCGTTGTTGAGGTGGCTGTACGAGTCGATCTCGTACGAGCGGACCGTGAAGATCGAGCGCGTCTCGTGGGTCATGGGACCTCGTGGCCGACGGGGGCGCGGATTCTACCCCGGCGGTTGGAGCGGAATCCCGGTTCGCGTACAACCGGCGGCACGGCGCCGCGCCGTCCCTCCCACGCGCCCGCTCTCTCCCGCCCGGACCCCCATGAACGTCACGACCACCAAGCTGGACGGCGTCGTCTTCATCGAGCCCCGCGTGTTCCAGGACGACCGCGGGTTCTTCCTCGAGACGTACCGGGCGGACCGCTACGAGGAGGCGGGCATCGCGCTGCCGTTCGTGCAGGACAACCACAGCCGATCGGTGCGCGGCACGCTGCGCGGGCTCCATGCGCAGTGGCGCAAGCCCCAGGGCAAGCTCGTGCGCTGCCTCCAGGGAGAGATCTTCGACGTGGCCGTCGACATGCGCCGCGGCTCGCCGACGCACGGGGAGTGGGTGGGCGTCACGCTCACGAGCGACAACTTCAAGCAGATCTACGTGCCGCCGGGGTACCTGCACGGGTTCGTCGTCGTGAGCGAGGTCGCCGAGGTCGAGTACAAGTGCACCGACCTCTACGACCCCGGCTACGAGGTCGGCGTTCGCTGGGACGACCCGGCCATCGGCATCGACTGGCCGGTGAAGGACGTGATCCTGTCCGAGAAGGACGCCGCCGCGCCGCTGCTCGCCGACCTCCCCGACGAGCACGTGCCCGTCCACGCCGGCTGACGCTCAGCGCGACGCGATGGCGCCGGCGAGGTCGTCCCGGCGCGGCACCACGCCGTCCTGGTCCCGCCCGCGGTACTCCGACCAGTGCACGCGTTCCCGCGGCACGGGGAGCAGGTCGATGCGGTACACGTTGTCGAGGTGCACGAACACGAGGTCGAGGACCCCGTCGTCGTCCATGTGCCCGACCCAGGGCGTGGCCGCCGAGTACCCGCGGAACCCGCGCGTCGCGAGGAGCGGCTTCCCGCGGCGCCCCGAGTACAGGTCGAGCTGGCACTCCACGGCGGTCTTGTCGAAGTCGAACGAGAGGTTGTCCACCAGCAGGACCTCGTCGAGCCCGTCGCCGTCCACGTCGAGCACGAGCGGGCTCGAGCTCGCCTGCTTGCCGCGGTCCTTCGTCTCGAGGAGGTCGCCCGTCGCGCCGTCGACCCAGGCGATCACGTTGCGCGTCCGGTAGTTCGGCCAGCGGCCCTCCGAGAACACCGCGACGACGTCGAGCACGTCGTCGCGGTCGTCGAAGCGGCCGACCCCCGGCGTGACGTAGGTCTCGCACTGCCGGAAGCGCTGCCGCCAGACGACGCGCCCCGAGTCGCCGTCCAGCCGGAACAGCACTCCGTTGAAGCTGGGGAGCACGACGTCGCGGCGCCCGTCGCCCTCGAAGTCGTGGAGCAGTCCGCCCGCCACGAACCCCTTCTTGAGCGCGGGGTCGAACGTCCACTCGGTCGCGAGACCGGGGAACGTCAGGCTGTGGACGGCGCCGCCGAGCGTCTCGCCGCCCGTCGCGAGCACGAGCCGCCGGTCGCCGTCCGGCCGCCGCTCGAGCGACGGCACGAAGAACGACTCACGTCCGTCCGGCATCGGGAGCGTGCGCAGGATCCGCCCGGTGTCGCTCTTCACGAGGTGCGCGCGCGCGGGCCGGCGGTCTCCGTCGTCGCCCCCGCCCTGGAGCGCGAGGACGTCGCGCCGCCCGTCGCCGTCGACGTCCGGGCAGGGGATCGCCGTGTTGAAGTGGAAGGGGCCGATCGCGCCGTCGGGGTTCGCCTCCTGGAGCCCCCAGAGCTTGTCGCCGGTGCGCCCGGAGAGCGCGACGAGCGCGGCCAGTCCGCCGACGCGTCGCCCGACGACCACGTCCGGCACGGCGTCGTCGTCCACCTCCACGAGGCAGGCCGTCGCGTAGACCTCGTCGGCGACGTCGTGCTTCCAGAGCAGTTCGCCGTCCGCGCCGCTCACGGCGACGACGGCGCCCCAGGCCTTCTCCTGCCCGATGCCGAGGACGACGTCGAGCACGCCGTCGCCGTCGGCGTCGAGCAGGCGCGGCGAGCTCACGCCGCAGCCGGGGACCTCGCGGTGCCAGCGTTCGCCGCGCTCGAGCAGGTCGGCGGGGATCGGGCGGGGCGCCGCCTCCGTCGCGCGTGTCGCGGCCGGCCGGTCGAGCGCGGACGCGGATCGCGCGCCCTCGTCGCAGGCGACGCAGAGCGCGAGCAGGAGGGCGGGGGCCGTCGACGGGCGGTCGCTGAGCATCCGGGATCTCCCTCTCCGGCGGCGCGGGGCGCGCCGGGTGCGGGCGAGATCGGGCTCAGCGTCGCGCTGACTCGCGCGGCCATCCTATCACCGTCCGGTTCAGCCGTCGCCGGACTCGCCGCGGCTCTCCTCGGCGGGCACCTCGATGCGCACGGGCGGCGGCTTGTCGCCGTCCAGGCCGAACGTGCCGATGATGTCGCGCGCCTCCTGCCGGCCGCGCAGGGACGCCTGGTTCACGGCGCGCTGGTCGCCGAATCCCGCCGGCTCGCCCGTCGGAGGATCGGACTGGTGCACGTGCAGCGTCTGCGTCGGGAACGCGAACTCGACGCCCATGCGCCCCGCGAGCCGGATGACGTCGAGCATGAGCCGCTGCCGCTCGCGGAGCTCCGTGCTCCAGTCCGGGCACTCGAAGAAGATGTAGAGCAGGACGTCGAGCGACGCGGGCGCGAAGGCGTTGAGGTAGACCTGATAGTAGTCCTTGCGCGTGTACGGGTGGCGGCGCACGAGCTCGCGGATGCCCTCGCAGAACGCCTCGATGCGCTCCGGCGGCGTGTCGTACGTGACCGACACCGTCGTCTTCCAGCGCCGGTAGCGACGCGCGCCGAAGTTGTCGACGGACGCGGTGATGAGCGCGCTGTTCGGCATGGTCACGAGCGAGTTGTAGAACGTGCGGATGCGCGTGCTGCGGAACCCGACGCGCTCGACCGTGCCCTCGACGTCGCCGATGAGCACCCAGTCGCCCACCTGGAACGTGCGGTCGGCGATGACCATGACCGAGCCGAACAGGTTCTTCACGAGGTCCTGTGACGCGAGCGCGAACGCGAGACCGCCGAGTCCGAGCCCCGTCGCGAGGCCCAGCACGTTGAACCGCAGTTGGTGCGCCAGGAAGACGACGCCCATCGCGAACACGAACACCTTGATGCTCTTCACCGCGAGCGGCACGAGCAGGTCGTCGAGCGCGCCCTCGGTCTTCGCGGCCCACTGGCCCAGCGCCTCGCCGAGCACGTCGACGAGCCGGTACGCGCCCCACACGCCCGCGAGCGCCGCGAGGAACTCCACCGCGACCTTCAGGAAGAGGTAGCTGTCGTCCGGGAGCCCGAGCCGCCGCAGCCCCCAGCTCCAGGTGAGCGCCATCGCGAGCAGCCCGAACGGCCGCAGACTCGTGCGCAGCGTGTCCGCGCGCACGGCGAGGTGCTCGCGGCGCAGGAGCGCCCGCGCGAGCAGCGCGCCCACGAGCGTCACGAGCCGGTCCGCGACGACGCCCAGGAACGCGAGCAGCAGCAGCCCGACCCACTGCCAGTGCGCGAGGAGGAACGCCCGCTCGCGCAGCGCCGCCGGGACGCGCCCGCGGATCCACTGCGCCGAGAGCAACGGGTGCTCGATGGCGTGCCCGACGACCCGGTCGAGGTCCTCCACCGCCTCGAGCAGCGCCGGCAGCGCGGCCACCGTCTCCTGCGCGAACAGCCACTCGCCGGTGTCCGCCCGCTCGAGGACGATGCGCCCCTCCGGCCGCCGGTGCAGCACGTACGGCGACGCGTCCGGCACGTCGGGCAGCCGCCAGGTGTCCACGCGCCCGAGCCGGTCGAGCACCTCCTTGAGGTCGATGGCGAGGCCCGGTCCGCGCTCCTCGCGGATGATCTCGTTGATGCCCGAGAGGTCGAGGCAGGCGACGGCGTCCCCGAGCCGGTCGGCGAGCCCGTCGGCCACGTCGTTCATCGCGGCGAGGAAGGTCTCCGCCGTCTTCCGGGCCGTCGAGCGCTCGGGCGGCACGACGGCGCCCGGGTCCTCGGCGGGGGCGGCCTCCTGGTCGGGGGCCACCTGGGCGCCCGGGACCTGGACGGGCGGGCGGGGCGCCGGACGCGCCGCGACCGGTCCGGCCGCGACGAGCCCGACGCACAGCGCGAGCAGCACGACGAACGGGCGGGCGATCCGGTGCGCGGACATCATGGCGCGGGATGATAGCAAGCGCGTCGCCCCGATCGTCCGCCGTGCGCGGGGGGGGCGCAGCCGCTACTCTGGACGACGCGCGTCTCCGCGCCGGCACGAAAGGAGTCGTCATGCACTTCAAGCAGTTCTATCTCGGCTGTCTCGCGCACGCGTCGTACCTCGTGGGGGACGACGGCGTCTGCGCGATCGTCGACCCGCAGCGCGACGTCGACCAGTACATCGAGGAGGCGGCGGCCCGCGGGCTGCGCATCACGCACGTCATCGAGACGCACCTGCACGCGGACTTCGTGTCGGGTCACGTCGAGCTCGCGCGGCGCACCGGCGCGTCGATCCACATCGGCTGTCGCGCCGAGGTGGACTATCCGCACGAGTCGATGTCCGACGGCGACGAGCTCGTGCTCGGGCGCGTGAAGCTGCGGTTCCTCGAGACGCCGGGCCACACGCCCGAGAGCATGTGCGTCCTCGTGTTCGACGACCTCGACGACGCGCAGCCCTCGCGCGTGCTCACGGGAGACACGCTCTTCATCGGCGACGTCGGCCGGCCGGACCTCGTGGGCAGCAAGGGCCACACGTCCGAGCAGATGGCCGGGATGATGTACGACAGCCTGCGCGAGAAGATTCTGCCCCTGCCCGACGAGACGGAGGTCTTCCCGGCGCACGGCGCCGGCTCGGCGTGCGGCAAGAACATCAGCAGCGCGCTCTCGTGCACCATCGGTCGCCAGCGGCAGTCGAACTACGCGCTCCAGCCCATGGAGAAGGACGAGTTCGTGCGGCTCCTGACGAGCGGCCTGGCGCCCGCGCCCGCGTACTTCTCGCACAGCGCGGAGATGAATCGCCACGGCGCGCGGCCCCTCGACGACCTCCCGGCGCCGCCCGCGCTCACCCCGGACGCGGCGGAGCGCGCGGCGGAGGGCGGCGCGCTCGTGCTCGACGTGCGGGACTCCAAGTCGTACGGCGCGGGGCACGTCCCGGGGTCGGTGAACATCGGCCTGCGCGGCAACTTCGCGCCGTGGGTCGGGAACCTCGTGCCCGTCGACGCGCGCCTCGTCCTCGTCGGTGACACCGACTCGCCGGTCTCCGAGGCCGTCATGCGGCTCGCGCGCATCGGCTACGAGGACGTGCTCGGGCAGCTCGACGGCGGCGTGGACGCGTGGCGCGCGTCCGGTCGCGAGGTGCGCACGCTGCACCAGATGTCCGTGGGCGACCTCTCGGCGCGGGTGCGCACGGGGCTCGCCGTGCTCGACGTGCGCCGCATCGGCGAGCACGAGGCGGGGCACGTCCCCGGCGCGACGAACATCCCGGTCGAAGGACTGAGCCGCCGCGTCGCCGAGCTGGACCCGGACCGCGAGCTCGCGGTGATCTGCCAGACCGGCTACCGGTCGAGCGCGGCGGCGAGCCTGCTCGAGCGCGCGGGCTTCACGTCGCTCCACAACGTCGTCGGCGGGACCAAGGCGTGGATCGACGGCGGCCACGCGGTGGAGTCCGGAGAGCCGGTGGCCTGACGCCGTGTGCACGGTGAGCTTCCTGCCGCTGCCCGACGGCGGCTACCTGCTGGGCACGAACCGCGACGAGAGTCCGGGGCGCGCGCCCGCGGAGCCGCCGACGGTCCGTCCGCTCGCCGGGGGGCGCGTGCTCATGCCGCGCGACCCCGACGCGGGCGGCACGTGGATCGCCGTCGACGACCGCGGGCGCTGCCTGTGCATCCTCAACGGCGACCGCCCGGCCGCGCCGCCGCCCGAGGTCGCGCCCAGTCGGGGCCGTCTGCTCACCGGGCTGCTCGACGCGCCGGGCATCGACGAGGTCGCGTGCGAGCTCGCGGCGCGCCACGCCGCGGGCGCGCTCGTCGAGAAGGCGTTCAAGCTGCTCGTCGTCGAGCCGGGCGCCGGGTCGACGCCCTCGTGCGCCGCGCTCCTCGAGTGGGACGGCGTCGCCACGCCCTCGCGCCGGGACGTCTGCGGTCCGGCCGTGTTCACGTCGTCCTCGTTCGACCCGGACGGCGTCGCCGAGCGCCGGGGTCGCGCGTTCGAGCGGCTGCTCGACGGCGACCTCCGCGACGAGGAGGTGCTGCGTCGGCGTCAGGCCGCGTGGCACGCCTCGCACGAGGACGACGCGCCGACGGGCGACACGTGGTCCGTCTGCATGCACCGCGAGGAGGCCTCGACCGTGAGCTTCACGGCGGTCGGCGTCACGGCCGCGCGCGTCACCATGGACTACCGCGCGGGATCGCCGTGTCGCGGCGCGCCCCTCCGGACCGCGGAGCTCCGCCGCTCCGACTGACGACGGCGCGCGGCGGTGACGCGGCGTGCCGCGGCGGCCACGGCCCCCGGCGCGGTCGACGTCCGCCGCCCGGTCAGCGCCGCGCGACGAGCAGCCAGAGGACCGTCTCTCCGTCGCTGCGCTCGCCGACGAGCACGACGTCCTCGAGGCCGTCCCCGTCCACGTCCGGGGTGCGGATGCCGCGGACCTCGCGACAGCCGACGTCGACGGAGAGCAGCGGCTCGCGACCGATCGTCGCGAGGCGCAGCGCGCGCCCGTTCGTGATGTCGAGCGTGCGGAGGTCCGTCAGCGACAGCGTGCGCGTCGCGCCGTCCTCGAGTGCGTCGAGGTCCGAGAGCAGGAAGGTCTCGAGCAGGTCGTCGAGCTCCGTGGACGCCACGCGGTCGATGACCGACGGCGCGAGGTCGTCCGGCACCGCGCCGGCGACGACGAGCAGCCGCCCCTGCTGCACGTCCACGACGCCGTCGCGCTCCGGTCCGCTCCCCGTGCGCACGGTGACCGCGGGCGGGAGCGGCTCCGTGACCGCCTCCATCTCCTCGGCGAAGTCGAGCAGCCCGGGGATCTCCAGCCGCACGCGCGCCCGCCGCGCCGGGCGCTTGCCGAAGCTGCCGTCGGCCCAGACGTAGGTGTACACGTCGACGTCGAGGCCTCCCGGCAGGACGAGCAGCCCGAGCACGTCGCCGACGGAGAGCCGCGGACCGCGCAGGACCTGGAGGTCGGGACGCCCGTCGCCCGTCACGTCGCGCAGCAGGAAGTGCAGCACGTTGCCGCTCACCTTGAGCAGCTGGTCCGGCGGGCGCGCGATGTCGCCGACGGAGCCGTCGAGGTACACGCGGAAGACGCCGTCGGCCTGGAGCACGAGGTCGTTCGGCGGCGCGCCGTCGAGGTCCGCGACCTTCCATCCCGTGTCGTCGTCGAGGCCCGCGAGCAGGTCGTCGAAGTCGAGCTCGAAGGGCGTCGTCTCCTCGTCGGCGTCGGAGTCGCGGAGGTCGAGCCGCCAGGTGGGCTCCTCGTCGAAGCCGGGGCGCGCGAGGTGGATGCGCACCGCGCCCTCCGTCTCGGAGACGAGGTCGGCGTGGCCGTCGCCGTCGACGTCGCGCAGCGAGAACCACGGGATGCGCACGCGCTGGCGGAACCGCCCGTCGACGCGCCCCGGCGCGCCGAACTGCTGCTCCACGTCGACGTCCGCGGCGAGCCGGATGCCCGGCGCGAGCGAGCCGTCGTCGAGCGTGCGGTGCACCGAGAAGCCGCCCGTCACGGGGAGCACGTAGTCCGCGCGGCCGTCGTCGTCGATGTCCTGCGCGAAGGGGACGCGGTAGGTGCCTCGGGGGAGCGCCGTGCGCGCGTCGCCGATGAGCTCGCGGTCCTCCGCGAACCCGTCGGGGCCGAGGCGCACGAGCACGAGCCGGCGGTCGCGCAGCACGACGAGGGCGTGGCGACCGTCGCCGTCCACGTCGGCGAGCTGCCAGCCGACGCTCGGCGCGTCCCAGCGGTAGGTCGCGTCCGGATCGACGGGCAGCGTGCCGTCGTCGCGCAGCCGGTGCACCGCGACGCCCGCGGTCCCGACGCGCACGAGGTCGAGCCGTCCGTCGCCGTCGAGGTCCGCGAGCCGCAGGTGGTCCGCCGGGTCGAGCAGGACCTCCGTGAGCCGGTACGCCTCGTCGGCGCTCGCCGGCGCGGCCGTCGTGAGGCCGGCCAGGAGCGCGGTCGCGCCGAGACGCCTCGCAGTCGCCCGGCGGTCGTGCGTGCGTCGCCGGGTCATCGCGCGCCTCCCGTGCGGCGCGAGAGCAGCAGCGTGACGCTCGTCTCGCGCAGGGAGACGACGTCGCCGAGCCCGTCGCCGTTCACGTCGTCGACGTCGAGGTCGCGGATGTCGCCCAGCACGTCGAAGCGCCGCCAGGGATCCGCGTCGAGCTCCCACGACGTCCCCGAGAAGAAGCCGCTCTCCTTCCGGATGCGTCGCACGGTGATGTGCCCGTCGAGGTCGACGTCCACCTGGTCCGCGACGCCGTCGCCGTCGAAGTCGCGCGAGAGCAGCCGCCGGCTGATCGCCTGCCGCAGCTCGTGCTCGTCGAACTCCACGGGCGGCGGGTCGACGTCCGGCGTGCGCGAGAAGCGCGCGTCGCCGAGGCCGAGGAAGACGAGCGTGTTGCGCGTGAACGTGAAGCCGTCGCCCGTCGTGAGGAGGTCGGCCAGCCCGGGCGCGCCGACCTTCGACACGACGAGGTCCGGCAGCCCGTCGCCGTCGACGTCCGACACGGACCCGGTGACGGACATGCCCTCGAAGACGAGCACCTGCGTCGGCTGCTCGGGCAGCAACCGCTCGCCGTCGTTCCGCATGACGAGGAACCGCACGGTGATCTCGCCCAGCGAGAGACCGTCGCGCTCGTCGCGCAGGCGGACGAGCGCGTCGAGGTCGCCGTCGCCGTCGAGGTCCTCCAGCGCGATGTCGCGGCGCATGCCCGTCGCACCCAGGACGGACTCCGGATACGGCTCGGTGCGCGTCGGCTCCGCGGGCAGCCCCGCCTCCGTCGCGAGGTGGATGAGCAGCTCCTTGTTGTCGCGGCGGACCAGGTCCGGCCGCCCGTCGCCGTCCACGTCGACGAGCGCGGGCGCGTGGATCTCGTGCTCCACGGAGAGGAACGGCGACCACGGGAGCGTGGCGTGCCCGTCCGGCAGCCGACCCGGGCCGTCGCGACCGCTCGCGGTGACGGCCACGGCGCCGCCGCCGATCTCGAAGCGTCGGCGCGCGCCGTCGTCGCCGTCCGAGCCACCGGGCTGCGACTCGCCGAGGTCGCACTCGATGCGCGCGCCGTCGGGCGTCGCGGCCCACACGACGAACCCTCGCGGCCCGGCGAGGAGCACCGCGTCGCCGCCCGGGCGCTCGAGCACGTACGGCCACTCGGGGAACCCGTCCGGGTCGACGAGGTCGAAGAACATCTCCGCCTCGACGAAGCGCGCGATGTTGTCGCGGTAGCCCGGGAGCGTCAGCGAGTAGGAGAAGGCGCCGCTGCGCGTGAGGAAGAGCAGCTCGCGCCCGGGCTCCTCGCGCACGTCGGCGAGCGCCCAGCACACGACGTCGTCCTTGACGCCGACGACCTGCGCGGGCGCCGGGTCCACGAGCCCGTCGGCGCGCAGGCGGTGCACGCGCAGCTCGCGGCGGCCGTCGTCGAGCCGCACCGCGAGGACGAGCTCCCGGGCGCCGTCGTCGTCGACGTCGACGAAGCGGCCGTCGAGGATGCGCCCGTCGACGCGGAAGCTGCCGTCGACGTGGTGCGCCTGCGCCGCCGCGGGAGCGGCGAACGCGAGCGCGAGCAGCGCGGCGCGGATCACTCGAGCTCCCCCTGGCCCGTCGCGAAGCCGAACAGCTCGAAGCCGAAGAGCTCGAGGAACACCCACGTGCGCTCCGCGCCCGTGCGCTCGTAGCGGAAGAGCTGGAGGAACCAGAGGTCGAGCAGCGAGAGGCGCTGCCGCTCGCCGTCCGGCGTGCTCTCGTAGTCGAAGAGGATGGGGACGCCGGCGTGCGTGACGCGGCGCGGCACCGCGAAGAGGCGCAGCCGGACGTCGCGCGCGCCGGATCCGTCGTCGACCCGGAGGGTGACGCGGCCTCCCGGCGGCAGGTCGCGGAGGCGGCGCACGAGCTGCCGGTCCGAGACCAGCGGCTCGCCGTCGAGCGCGAGGAGCCGCGCGCCGACGGGGACGCCCGCGCGGAGCAGCGGCGAGTCGTCCGCGGCGGTCACGAGGCGCACGCCGTCGGGGACGGTGCGGTAGCCCGCGCGCGTGCGCAGCGGCTCGATGAGCCAGAGCGGGTCGGGCGGCGGCCGCGCGCCGTCGACGGGCGTGAGCGTCGCCGTCGCCTCGAGCACGGCGTCACCGCGGCGGAACCGCAGCACGACGTCGCCGGGGGCGAAGCGCGCGAGGAGCGCGTCGAGCGTGCGCGGGTCCTCGAGCTCGTGGTCGCCCAGCGCGAGGAGCAGGTCGCCCGCGCGGAGGTCGGCGCGCGCGGCGGGGGAGTTCTCCACGACGGCGTCGACGCGCACGCCCGGGTCCGCGAACCAGTCGTCGAGCGAGCCGCTGTCGTTCTCGCTCCCGCGCACGCCGAGGAACGCGCCGCCGCCCGTGTCCGCGGTCTCCTCCGCGAGGAACTCGGGCAGCGGCGGGGGAACCGGGACGACGGGCGTCGACCGGCACGCCGCGAGCAGCAGGAGCGCGGCGAGGAGCACCGACGACATGCGGCGCGGGGCGACGAGGTGGGGGCGCGTCATCACAGCGACCTCCGCGTGAGGATCCAGCCGGCGAGCGCGGTCATGAGCAGCGCCTCGGGCAGCGGGACGAGCAGGTTCATGTCGTAGAGCGCCGCGGACAGGCCGGCGTCGGACAGCCCGCGCGCGACGCCGGACATCTCCGCCATGGCGCTGCTGTCGCCGAAGGCCGGCGTGAAGGTCGTGAAGAGCCACGCGCGACCCTCGCCGAGCAGCTCGTCGAAGAGCCCCGCGACGAACACGCCGCCGAAGCCCGCGAGCAGCGCGCCGGCGCCCGAGCGCGCGGCCGACGACACGAGCAGCCCGAAGCACCAGAGCGCGAGGAGCGTCGGCATCACCGCGAGGAGCGCGCGGGCGAGCTCGTGCTGCAGCTCCTCGCGGCTCATGAGCTCGTAGCCCTGCTCGACGAGCGGCCCGAACTCGTACCAGGTGCCGGCCGCCGCGGCCGCGCCCGCGCCGGAGAGCGCGACGACCGCGAGCACGAGCGGCACGCCGAGCAGCGCGCGGCCCCAGACGAGCGCCGCGCGCGACACGCTGCGCGTCACGG